>CAXZAJ010000300.1:0-4891 GCA_964293355.1 uncultured bacterium | reverse complement strand
CCTGGAACTTACCGTCATCGCGCTGTTCCTGGCCCTGGCCATAGGCATACCGCAGGGTATCCTCTCGTCGCTGCGCAAGAATCCTGTCAGCGACGTGCTCAACCGCATCGCGGGGCTGCTGGGCCTGTCGCTGCCGCAGTTCTGGCTGGCGTCGCTGATGGTGCTCGCGTTCTCCAATACCCAGGGCTGGATACCGATGGGCAATTACATAAAATTCACTGACGACCCGATCCGGAATCTCCGGATGATGCTCCTGCCATCGTTGTCCATAGGCATAGGCCTTTCCGCCGTCATCATGCGCTATACGCGCAACAGCATGCTCGAGGTCCTGCAGATGGACTACATCAGGACTGCCAAGGCCAAGGGCCTGGCAAAGCGAATCGTCATCATCAGGCACGCACTTAAAAACGCCATACTCCCCGTCATTACCGTGGCGGGTTTCAATACCGGCTACCTCCTCGGAGGCGCCATCGTCATAGAAGAAGTCTTCGCCCTGCCGGGCATGGGCCGGCTGGCCCTCTACGCCATTTACCAGCGCGACTATCCCGTCATCCAGGCCATAGTCCTGGTGATCGCGACCCTGTTCGTCCTCGTAAACCTGTTGACCGACATCATCTATTCGCTCGTCGATCCGAGGATACGGCTGGACAATGGAGCGAGGCACGCATGAGATCAAACCGCCTTACCCGCAATCCCATAGCCATGACCGGCATGGCGATCATCGGCCTGTACCTGCTCGTCATAGTGCTCTCCCAATTCTGGCTGCCCTTCGATCCGGTGGAGATGGATATAGACCATCTGCTTGAAGGCCCCTCGCTGGCTACCGGGCACCTCTTTGGCACCGACGAGTTCGGCCGCGACATCCTTTCCAGAATCATGAAGGGGACATCGATATCGCTGATCATCAGCATCGCGGCCACCGCTCGGGGACCCATCGGCGGCACGCCCATGGGCACCTGGGCCGGGTACCTCGGCGGCCGCTGGGACCACTGGCCCATGCGCGTCGCCGACGTCATGTTCTCGTTCCCGTCCCTGCTGCTGGCAATCTTCGTCATGGCGATCCTGGGAGAGAAGACCTACAACGTCATCATCGCCATCGGCATAGTCTACATACCCCAGTTCGCCCGCATCAGCCGCGGGGCCATACTCACCATCAAATCGAGCGAGTTCATCAAGGCCGCCAGGTCCAACGGGGCGAGCTCGACGTTCATCCTCCGCAAGCACCTGCTGCCCAACATCCTCGTGCCCCTCATCGTCCAGGTCTCGCTGTCCCTCTGGGTGGCCATACTGCTCGAGTCGTCGCTGAGCTTCCTGGGCCTCGGCGTCCAGCCGCCCGCTCCTTCCTGGGGCAACATGCTGTCGAGCGCCCGCAAGGTGATGGTCCTGGCGCCCTGGACGGCCATCTACCCGGGACTTGCCATCGTGTTCCTGGTACTGGGATTCAACCTTCTCGGAGACGGCCTCCGGGACATACTCGATCCGCGCCTGCGGAACGTGCGCTAGGAGGCCGGCATGAGTGAAGAAAACATACTCCGCGTAGAAGGACTCGTGACCCAGTTCAGCACCGACCGCGGCCTCGTGAAAGCGGTGGACGGCATTTCCTTCGATCTGCGCCGCGGCGAAACCCTCGGGATCGTGGGAGAATCGGGCTCGGGCAAGTCGGTGACCAACCTGTCGATACTCAGGCTCGTCCAGAGCCCGCCAGGAAACATCGCCGCGGGGAAGGTACTCTTCCAGGGGCGCGACCTCCTCCAGGCTTCGGAAGAGGACGTCCGCCTCCTGCGGGGCAAGAACATCTCCATGATATTCCAGGATCCCCTGACGTCCCTGAATCCCGTGCTCAAGGTGTCTATGCAGATCGCCGAGGCTATCCAGCTCCATCACGGCCTGGGCCGCAAGGCCGCCAAGGCCAAGGCCGTGGAGATGATGAAGCTCATCGGCATACCAGATGCAGAGCGCAGGGCCGACGATTACCCGCACCAGTTTTCCGGCGGCATGCGGCAGCGGATCATGATAGCCATGGCGCTGTCCTGCAATCCGGACATCCTCATAGCCGACGAGCCTACTACGGCCCTCGATGTTACCATCCAGGCCCAAATACTCGAACTCATAAAAAACCTGTCGGCCAGGGACAAGACCGCGGTGATACTGATTACCCATGACCTGGGCGTCGTGGCGGGCATGTGCGATACCGTCTGCGTCATGTACGCGGGGCGCATCGTCGAACGGTCCCCGGTGGACGAACTTTTCTACGATCCGAAGCATCCGTACACCCGGGGCCTTCTTGACTCGATACCAAGCGTAGACCTCTCGGGGCCTGATCGACTGTACTCAATTCCTGGTGCGCCGCCCAACCTGATAGACATGCCCGATGCCTGCCCGTTTGCGCCAAGGTGCTCTAAAGTCATGGAGGTCTGCACCAAGGCAATGCCGCCTGAAACGGTGCTTGACCCCGCGACCTCCCGAAGCGTCCGCTGCTGGTTGCACACCAAGGAGAGCCAGAATGCCTGATAGCCAGAACCTCCTCGACGTGCGGGGCCTCAAGGTCCACTTTCCCATAGAAAAGGGAATCATATTCAAGCGGCCGGCCGGCTGGGTGCGTGCCGTTGACGGCGTGGATTTCAGCATAAGCAAAGGCGAAGCGCTCGGCCTGGTCGGTGAATCCGGCTGTGGCAAATCGACCACTGCCATGGCCGTGGCCCAGCTGCAGACCTCTACCGCGGGCCAGGTGTTCCTTGAAGGCCGGGACCTTGCAAAACTATCGGCAAAGGAATTGCGAGCAGCCCGCAAGGATTTTCAGCTCGTGTTCCAGGATCCCTATTCTTCCCTCGATCCGCGCCAGAAGGCCCAGGACATCATAGCCGAACCGCTGCGGATCTTCGCCAAGAACGGGCTCATCACCATGGACGAAGCCGCGATCCAGCGCGAGTCGCTCTCGCTGATGGACCGCTGCGGCTTGTCGGCATCGTTCGCCAACCGTTACCCCCATGAATTTTCCGGCGGCCAGCGCCAGCGCATCGGCATAGCGCGAGCCCTCGCCCTCGGCCCCAAGCTCATCATCGCCGACGAACCGGTATCCGCCCTCGACGTTTCCATACAGTCCCAGATCCTCAATCTGCTCAAGGATCTCCAGAAGGACTTTGACCTGACCTTCCTCTTCATAGCCCACGACCTTGCGGTAATAGAATATTTCTGTACCAGAATAGCCGTGATGTACCTCGGTCGTATCGTCGAGATTACCGATTCTGCCACCATGGCCAGGAACCCGCTGCATCCGTATACCAAGGCGCTCCTGTCCGCGGTACCGCTGCCCGATCCGCGCAAGGAACGCAGCCGGCGCCGCATCATACTCAAAGGCGACGTACCTTCTCCCAGCATCGAGTACAAAGGCTGTCCGTTCCGCGAGCGCTGCCCGCAGGCCATGGAAAAGTGCGCCTTGTCGCCACCCTCGCTCACGATGGCGGAAGCAGGCCACCAGGTTTCCTGCTTTCTGTACGGCGGCGCTTGATGCCGGATCCCGAGATCCGCACCATCATCCGCACTATGGCCGAGGGTGACGCTGCGGCCTGCGCCAGGATGGTCTGTTCGTCACTCATAGGTGAACGCTATGGCTTCAAGCCAGATACCATGGCCGCGGTGCTCCGCTCCGCCCTGGCTTCCGGCGCGGAACTCTTCGTGGCTGAATTGCCCGGGGCCGCTGCTGGCCAGGGTGAGCAGGCGACGGCCCGGCTGGCGGGTTTTGCCTGGATCGATTCCCGGGGAGCTTTTTCCTCGGCACCCTACCTGCGCCTGATTGCCGTGGACGAAGCGCTCCGGGGGGCGGGAACGGGAGCGGCCCTGCTCGCGGAATTCGAGACGCGCACCGCCGGCGTGGGCCGCGACTGGTGCCTGCTGGTGTCCGATTTCAATGCGGGCGCGCAGGCGTTCTACGCGCGTCATGGTTATGTCAAGGCGGGCCTGCTGCCTGATTTTGCCCGCGACGGCATAGCCGAGGTGCTGATGGTCAAGAAGCGCTGCAGGCAGCCCCAGACTACCTGATCCCGCTCCGGATACCGTTCTTGCCCAAGCCGCAACGCCCGAATACAATGCCGGCATGACAGAATTACTCGAACGCATCCATGCCGAAGCGAAACCTGCCTCCGCGCATGGGATCGTAGCCAGCTACATACCCGCGCTTGCCAACGCCGAAGCGACGGCGCTCGGCCTGGCCGTCGTCACGGCGGAGGGCAAGACCCATGCAGTGGGCGACGCGCGCGCGCGATTCACCATCCAGAGCATCTCCAAGGTTTTCGCTCTGGCCTACGTGATTTCCGAGCGCGGAGAGGACGCGGTGTTCTCCCGGGTCGGCAAGGAACCCACCGGAGACCCCTTCAACTCCATCATCAGGCTGGAGACCAGCGCCGGCAGAAAGCCGTTCAACCCGCTGATCAATGCCGGAGCCATAGTCGTATCGGGCCTGATGCCGGGCTCGTCCCCGGAGGACAAGGGAGCACGTTTCAGGGCCTTTGTCGGAACGCTCATAGGCCGCACTGATGTCGGGCGTGATGAAGAAGTATACATTTCAGAAAAGGGTACTGCGGCACGCAACAGGTCAATTGCCTGGTTCCTCAAGGAACTCGACCTTCTGCCAGGTGAAGTTGAGGAGACCCTGGATGTGTATTTCAGGCAGTGCGCCGTCTCCGTGGATGCTGTAGATCTTGCAAGAGCCGCTGCCGTGCTCTGCCTTGACGGAATGGATCCCGTCCGCGGCGAGCGTGTGCTTGCGGCCAGAACGGCACGGGTCTGCAAGAGCCTCATGGTCACCTGCGGCATGTATGACGGCTCGGGAGAGTTTGCCGTGGATGTGGGAATTCCAGCGAAGAGCGGTGTAGGCGGCGGCATCATGGCTACC
>CAXZAJ010000299.1:0-4904 GCA_964293355.1 uncultured bacterium | reverse complement strand
TCACGGGCGTTGAAGTACAGGTACCAGGTGTCGTCGGCCTCCCGGAAGCGGCAGTCGCAGGCGTACACGTGCGAGCTGGTCCAGCCCGGCCCCGGCGCGACGAGGGGCTCTCCCCGGGCAGTCTTCCAGTCCAGTCCGTCTGTGGAGCGCAGCATGAAGATGGCCGAGCGGGACTTGCCCCCACCGTCGAGATAGATCCTGTTCTGCAGGCCCAGCCAGCCATCCTCAAGGCGCAGGACCTTCATCGAGCCCGCACCGAGCGTGTTCCGGGCTTCTGTTGCCCCTGAAACGTCATCTACGGAATCGGCGTCCGCAGGATTGACGATGGGGCGGGGTTCAGCGCGGAACGGCCCGCCCGGCGTTGTACCGCGGGCCACCGCGAGGTACCTGGGCTCGCAGAACCCGCAGTCGTCCAGCCACACCAGCGAAGCCGAAAAGTACAGCCGCCAGTCCTCCGCTCCATCTGCGCCAGCATCAACGAGGCAGGGATTGGAAACCGAATCGCCCAATGCCGTGTCGTGCATCCAGTCCATTTCTGGCCTAAGCATCGTCCGGGGCGCCGACCAGCGCGACAGATCGGTGCTCGTCGACAGCGCAATGGTCGATTTCCATCGATGTTTGAACGGCAGGGCCGTCAGCGGCAACGCCAGCGGCGCATACTTCTCATAGTATAGAAAGAACTCGCCACCTATCCGCCTGATGAACGGCCGCATGGCATTGCGCACCACCAGCCCGCGGTCCTGCCACGCCAGCCCGTCGCCCGACGAGTAACGGTGAATGCCCCAGGCCGAATGCGCGAACAGCTCCCACTGCCCCGAAGGCGTCTCCTCCGGAAACAGGAAGCTCGGGTCAGCTATGACGGGCGAGAAGCGCGGCGGTTCTATCAGCGGCTCGCCAGGGGCGGACCAGGTGATGTTCAGGAAGGCTGTGGTGGTCATGGGGGGAGTATACAGCAGCGAATCTGAATCAGGTCACGAGAGCACCATGAAATTCCAACTTTGAAAGGGGGAATTTCATGGTGAATTGCAGTCTTCTGCATAATTTTGGGCGATTTTTCAAATTTACGATTCAGATTGACAAAAAAAAAAAAAATGTAAACTCGTTTGATGCAGTTACAAAACATAGTATCAATAATCGGCATGGTTACAGGATTGTCAGGGCTGTACATAGGCCTCCATGAATACATACGCCAGGGCCGGCAGAAACGGTTCGAGTGCTACCGGGGCTTTCAGGAACAGATCAGCGCTCGCGCGGTTGAGTTCAACCTCATCGGCCTTCTGGAAACTGATGATCCATCACTCGCCGACATATCGATCCAGAAGCGGAGCGAATTCATCGGCCTCTTTGAATCAGTCTCGATAGCCCTCAACTCCCGTCTCCTCAGTGAAGAAGCCGTATACAACTTTTTTGGCTACTACACCTTGCAACTAGACGTGTCCACTCATTTCTGGTCCGGCCTGGGCAAGGATTTGCCGTTCTGGTCCGAGTTCAATCGCCTGGCCAAGCGGATGCAACGGTTCCACAACAAAATCACCAAGAAAATCGCTAACAAAAAATCGCCAGTATTGACGATGTGATTCAATTATTAAGGATTGGAAAATGAAGTATCTGACAAAAGGCCGAACGCATAGTCTTTCGGCGCCCCTTCTTGCACTTGGCGCGCTGCTGTTCCTGGGTGCATGCACCGACCCGGTTACAGAATTTTATACCGTCTCCTTTGATGCCAAGGGTGGTTCAGAAGTTGATCCGGTGGTTTCCATGAGCGAATATGATCTCTACACCGTGCCTGTTTCAGTTTTGACTGACTATGCCCTTGAAGGCTGGTACCAAGATAGCACTCTGACGGCGAACAAAAAGGTCAGTTTCCCTTTTGTTCCGTCTTCTGACTGTACGCTGTATGCAAAATGGATTTCTGCTCCTTCAGAGCTTGTTTACGATATGGACGAACGAACTGCTTCAGGTCGTCCTGCAAGCTATAAAGCCTCAGCGGGAACGACCAAGCCTACGGGTGCCATAGCGATACCAGCATACTGGCTTGGCTTGCCAGTAACAGAAATTGGCCAGTTTACTGACTGTACTGGAATGACGAGCATGAGTATTCCTGCGGGCGTTACAACAATAGGTTATAATGCATTTTCTGGTTGCACCGGTTTAACGAGTCTGAGCCTTCCTGCGGGTGTTACGATAATAGATAGTTATGCCTTCAAAGGCTGCACTGGTTTGACGAGCTTGAGCCTTCCTACAGGTGTCACATCGATAGGAACTGGTGCGTTTTCTGGATGTACCAACCTTGCAAGTCTGAATGTTCCAGATGCAGTCACGACAATCGAATCTAGCGCTTTTTCTGACTGTACGGCTTTGACGAGTATCGTAATCCCAAGTGGCGTTGGTGTTATAAGTGACTACACTTTTAGTGGATGCACGAATCTGACAAATGTCATACTTCCGGCCAGCATCACCTCCATAGGCGAAAACGTGTTTTGGCATTGCACAAGTCTAGCCACGTTGACGCTCCCGATTGCTCTTAGTTCTATCGGGGTAAGCGCATTTTCCGGGTGTACGAATTTGGTTACACTGACGATTCCTGACGGAGTCACCTCTATCGGTTCTTCTGCTTTTTGGGGTTGCACCAATCTGACTAGCCTCACCATTCCAGCCGGTGTTACGCTAATCAATGCTCACACATTCTATGATTGCACAGCGCTGACAACTGTAGTGCTTTCTGCGGGCACTACGTCAATCGGTGATGGCGCATTCGGTAGGTGCTCAAACTTGTTTGCTTTTGTCATTCCGGGCGAAGTGACAAGCCTTGGAAACTCAACTTTTACAGAATGCACATCTTTGACCAGCATTACAATTCCTGCCAATGTCACATCATTAGGTTCAAACTGCTTTTCCCAATGTACGAATATGACTACACTCAACGTCAACGCAATCATTCCCCCGGTTTGCGCTTCTGGCATTCTGAGTACTAGCTATGTAACGAGCATCAAAGTTCCCACTGGTAGGGTTGCTGCATATTCCGCTGCCGCTGTCTGGACGGGTTACAGCGCAATAATATCTGAATAAAATCTAACGTTCTTGCGGTAATATGCACGGGGAGAGAATCTGTTTCTTCCCCGTGCTTTTGTGGTCAAACCAGGTTCAGCAACTCCACGGATTTACCAAAGGTACGCCCGCGTTCTGGTAGTCCCGTTCGTTGCGGGTGACGAGGGTGTAGCCGTGTCGCAGGGCGCAAGCGGCTATCATGGCGTCTATCGTGGGCATTGGTTTGCCCATGCCGGCAAGGCTTGCGGTCAGGGCGCCCCAGGTAAAGGCGCTCTCTGTGTCAAAGTCTAGAAAGCGACCACTGTAGCGATCTGTAAGCGTGATGAGCCACAGGAGCAGGTCGTGCTTTTTAGGGCTGGCCGGCAGGCGGTCGATTCCGTTCCGCAGTTCGCCCAGGCTCAGGCGCTCAACGGCCTTTTGCCTATCGTGGATAGGCTTTATTCGAGAACCAGCTTTGCATCGATCCTCCTGACGGCACCTGCGGCTGTTTCAAGAGCGTTCATAATTCCTTCGAGAGCAAGACTTCCAGGGTAGGGATAGCGGGTTTTCACGGCGTAAACATTCAACTGGCTGACATCGTCAGCTAGACTCGCAAGGTCCGTGCTGAAGGACTGGCAGCAAGAGAGTAAATAAACGAGGTTGTGGGTTTTGTCTGGTTCTTGTCCGTTCTGGATAAGGAAAGCTTTGAGGTGTTTTTCGACGGCTTGCTGACATAGGAATCCAATGATTTCCAACGGGACTGGGCGCATCGTCAGCAGGAACCGGGCGGTAGAAAGATCCTGCTTGCCAAGCTCAGCCCATTCTCTGACAATCTCCTCAAGCCGCATAGAGCACTTTTCCTTCTCGCTCGATCTTGCGCTCGAGGGTGGGCCAGGGTTTACGTTCCTCGAAGTCCCGTAGTGTCTCTACAATGACATCAAGGGGAAAGGTGATCTTGCCGAAGGAATCTTTCCATATCTGTGCCGAACTGATTGTCTTGCCCTCTCCGCGATCATCCACAAGTACGAGCAAGTCGACATCACTATCGCCATTCCTCGTACCACGGGCAGTCGACCCGAACATGATGATCCTGCGGACTGAAGGGTCCGATTTGATGACCTCCAGGAGGGCATCAAGTTCAATAGCCATCTTTTCGGTCAACAATGAGCTTGTGATCATGATTATGCTCCTTCAGATCGGCCAAACCGCCGGAATTTCAGATGCTTTTTCCGCGTTCCCACATACACTCTACCAAAGAAGATCTTGAAAATACAGATGCATTGCCCTCGCCGTGGAACTTGCCTGAATCTCCGTACTCACACACTGAAGGTCGTCCCTAAGCTCGGGTAGACTCGTTTCCGCAATGCATCTATGTCGAGATTGTCTTAGAATCTGGAGACTCCGCCAGAACGGTGCCTTTTGCACTGGTCAAACATGCAAAGAGAAGCTGAGCATCCTGATCAGAGTACCTCGGAAGAGCTATTGCAGAACTTTTGTATGGATTCAGGAGTTTATGAACTCCACGGATTGACGATGGGCACGCCGGCGTTCTGGTAGTCCCGCTCGTTTCGGGTGACGAGGGTGTAGCCGTGGCGCAGGGCGCAGGCGGCTAGCATGGCGTCTATCGTGGGCATTGGTTTGCCCAGGGTAGCGAGGCTGGCCGTCAGGGCCCCCCAGGTAAAGGCGCTCTCCGTATCGAAATCCAGAAAGCGACCGCTGTAACGATCTGTAAGAGCAATGAGCCATAAAAGTAGATCGTGCTTTTTAGGGCTGGCTGGCAGGCGGTCGATGCCGCTACGCAATTCTCCCAGGCTCAGGGTGCAGATGAAGAGGTGGTCGGGATTCTGTGCCCGGAGCCACGAGATGGAGCCAGGATC
>CAXZAJ010000298.1:0-4908 GCA_964293355.1 uncultured bacterium | reverse complement strand
CTGTGGGCCAAGACAGCCAACAGCCAGCTCGTGTCAAAGGTTCCCCCGCACCATCCCTTCAAGATCGGTGACGAGGTCTGCTTTGCTCCCGTCATGAAAAAAGCCAGGTATTTCAGCATGGACACCGAGAAGTCCATACTTCCCGTCGCGATCGTCGAAGGCGAAGCAGCTCAGCTGAACTGATACGCTTCGCATTTGTAGCAAGACGGGCCGTCCCTGGTGGGCGGTCCGTTCTTGTATGTACTCTGGCAGGTGACATATAGTAGGTGCAATGAACCAGACCGTAACGACGTCCGCGCTCGGCCTCATTGAAACCATTGATGCCATAGAGCGAGAAACCGAAGCCATCTACCTCAATCTCGGCAGGGTGTTCCGGACCGTTAAATTGGCGGTGGACGCTAATTCCGTTGATGCCGAGGCGGCGATCACTTCGGTGCTCGGCTTTCATCGAGGTGGAGTGAGCGCGGTTACGGCACGGCGACGCTCCGAGGATTTCATAGAAGACTCCACCAGGTATTTCAGGAAGGCCGAGGCTGTCGAGCAGACCTTTCTCGATGGGGTTGAAGCCGGTATCCATAGCCTGTCCAGACTTGACGAGATCATCGGCCGAATCCGCTCCGACTCCGAGGAGATGGAAATTGTATCGCTCAACGCGATGACCGTAGCGCTCAAGTCCGGTGCGGCCGGACGTGCGTTTTCTGTGATCACCGACGAGCTCAAGCGCCTCTCGGGGCGTACGATACGGCACGCGGACGATCTGTCCCAGGCTGGATCCGCGCTGCTGGAACGCCTCGGCGCTCTCCGCGTTACGCTCGGTTCGCTGACCGTGGCTCAGACTTCTTTTTTTGAATCCGCCATGGCCGCGCTCGAGAACGGCTTTACCGCGCTGGATCGTGAAGTGGACCAGACGGCGCACGACATACGGGCCATCTCTGAAGAAGCTTCCCGCGTCAGGACCCCCATTTCATCGATCATGCAGGAAGTTCAGCTTCAGGACATAATCAGGCAATCGCTTGATCATGTGCGGTTGTCGCTCAAGGCCGCGGAGCCGACCGCGCAGTGCTCTGACGAAGAGGCCATCGACCCTGGCGAGGAACAGGCCTTTCTCATCGAGATAACCCGGCTGTCCGCCTCATTGCTGGATGACGTCAGCTCCCAGGTCCGGGCCAGCCTGGATCGTTTCAACGCAGGCATTGCTGGCGTCAAGGCCGTCATGGCCTCTGTTGAATCAGCCAGGAGTTCCTTGCTCGCGGCACGCGGCAGTGAGGGTAATGGCGGCGACTATGAGAGCAAGGTCAATCCTTACATATCGATGAAACAAAAAGCCGTTACTGACGCTTCAGCCATTTCAGACGGTGTGCGGCGGCTTGATGAACGTTTCAAGCAGATGAACGGCATTCTGGCCAGATTCAAGAGCATCGTTACCGCGTCCAGGATAGAAACAGCGCGGAACAAGGCTCTGGCGATAGTCACCACAACGGTCTCCGGCATGATGGACCTTACCGAGCGGCTCACCGAGGACGTAGCCGCCGCTGGTGGCGTGACCCGGTCCTTCGGCAAGACGCTTTCCGCCGGCATGACCGACTATCTTTCCGGGGCGGAGGAAAATCTGGTCCTGCTCCGGGCTAAAGGCCAAGAACTCAAGGATGAGTTCGCACGGATCGATGAATCCCGGCGGCGGTTGTGGGCGATTGAATCGGAGTTCAAACCCTTCTCTGACGATTTTACCCTGGCAATCAGCGAGGCCTCGAAATCGGTAGAGCGAATAGAAGCGCTGGCTTTCGAGCTGGAAGACATGCGAGGCGCACTCTCGTCCTGCACGGGCGACGATGGGCAATCGGCGGCCCGGGGCGCCGCATCCAGCATACATAGCGAACGCCTGCGGGCCATAGTCGACCGGT
Source organism: uncultured bacterium (assembly GCA_964293355.1). Classification (GTDB taxonomy): domain Bacteria; phylum Spirochaetota; class Spirochaetia; order Treponematales; family UBA12059; genus SZUA-370. The sequence continues at coordinate 3,007 of CAXZAJ010000298.1, read as the reverse complement.
TTACCATTTTTGCGCACAAGCAGACCGCGGCCCGCCTCGGAAGCCTCGCTGACGACGTGGATGGCTCCTCTGCCGAGTCAGGCGACGTGACCCTGTTCTAGTGGCGGTAGACGATTGTACACGCACCGTTTGAGCTACTTTGAACAGAGCATCGTTACCATACACCCTGGCGAGTTTTATACCTCGAAGGAGGATGTCATCATCGCTACGGTGCTGGGCTCCTGCGTCTCTGTCGCCTTCTGGGATCAGCGCCTCAAGCTGGGCGGACTCAACCACTTCATGCTGCCGGGAAACCTGGACGATGAAGATATGATAAAGAGCCGCAACGCCAAATACGGCATGTTCGCCATCGAATTGCTCTACAACGATCTGCTCAAGGCAGGCTCCAGGAAAGCGGACATCATCACCAAGGTGTTCGGCGGGGCTTCAGTACTGCGGCTGGTTACGGGTCCTACCAAGGTACCCAAGGACAACGTCGATTTCGCACTGGCGTTTCTCCGCAAGGAAAACATTCCAATAGTAGCCAACGACACGGGAGGCATTCTGCCACGCAAGATATTCTTCTTTGCGCAGACGGGCAAAGTGCTCCTCAAACGCATCTGCGGCACGCTTTCCACCGCGGTGGAGCGTGAGGAAGAAGCGTACCTGGACAAGATCCAGCGTGAAGACTCCGGTAGCGTCGTACTGTTCGACCGCTGAGCCGATGCCTCAAGACTGATCTTTGCAATCGACTATGAAGTCTCCCTGCGGCACGTAGACGCGCGAACCCGGCGGCAGCGAGACGGTCAGCCAGACATTGCCGCCTACCACGCTGCCAGCTCCTATGATCGTGTCGCCGCCGAGGATGGTAGCCCCCGAGTATATGGTAACCCCATCTTCTATGGTTGGATGGCGCTTGTGGTCGCCTTCACATTTCCGGACGCTCAGGGCGCCCAGCGTGACCCCCTGGTACACCTTGACGTTGCGCCCGATTACAGCGGTCTCCCCGATGACGACGCCGGTGCCGTGGTCGATGAAGAAACGGCTGCCTATGGTCGCGCCTGGGTGGATGTCTATGCCGGTTTTGGCATGCACGTACTCGCTCATCATCCTGGGTATGAGCGGTACGTCGCGGGTCCACAGGAAGTGAGCAAACCGGTGGACGGTCAGCGCTTCGAGCCCGGGGTATGACAGTATCACTTCCTCGGTTGATTTTGCGGCGGGGTCGCCATCGTACGCCGCGGAAACATCTTCCATCAGTACCGACCTGATGCCGGGCATCGCATCGAACAGGTCCTGGACCAGTGACTTGGCCTCCAGGTGGCAGGCTGCGGGGCAACCCGAGCGGCCTGCCAGCCGGTATCCGTATTCAAGACTCTTCAAGATCTCGTTTACCAGGGCGCGGGCCACACGGTGGGCAAGTTCCCCTATGACGAATGCCGAATTGGTGTCATCGATGCCGTCTTCCTGGCGGTAGCCGGGAAAGGCAAGGGTCTCAAGGTCGGCCACGATGGCATGCACTGCTTCTTTTGATGGCAGGTTCTGGCCCGTCCTGTGGTTGATGCCGCCTGATGACTCGTATGATGCGATGAGCGCGTCTATTGAACGCGTGAATGTTTCCATGGAAATAGCTTAGCTACAAGCGAGGCCATTCGGGAAGAGCTTTGTGCAAAGAAGCGGTCGATATCATCGCCGGCGGCTTTTGCGCAACGTTCTCCAAGGTCGATGGGGGAGTCCTCCTGGCTGAAATCAAAGGCAGCCCTGCCATCAAATGACGTTATCGTCAGGCTCGCGAGCTGGCTCGCCGGTCCTTGAGCCTGTTCCGCGGCAATGTCAAAGCAGCGCATCAGGACACCGAGGCCATTGGTCAGGGTGGCCGGATCCACCTCATGGAACGGCGTCACGTCCGATGCAAGTATTTTTTTGTACCCACGTGCAACTGCGAGGTCGCACGGAAGGTTGTCCAGGACTCCTCCGTCGACGAGCAGGAATCCATCATAGGCAACCGGCGCAAATACGCCGGGGAACGACATCGAGGCACGGACCGCATCAGCCAGGTTCCCCGCGCTCTGCACGATGAGTTTTCCGCTTGCCAGATCGCAGGCCGTACACGCGAAGGGGATGGGCAAATCCTCTATCCGCATGCCGCCATAGATCCTCCTGAGTTCCGCGTGGGCTTTGCTGCCCGAGTCTACGGCATGCCCACGGAACAACGCACTCAGCATGGTGCCAGCCTGCACGACGCGGGAGATCGCGATGTCAGGAAGCTTGAACACCAGGCTGTCTATGAAGTTGCGCGGATCAAAGTCGCGGGCATAGGCTTCCATGCGCGCTGAATCCCAGCCGATCGCGTACATGGCGCCTATGATGGCCCCCATCGAGGAGCCGGCGATGAAGGAGGGTGGCGGTGCCCCCCGCCTTTCCAGTTCCTTGATGACGCCGATGTGGGCGAGACCCCTCGCTCCGCCTCCCGACAGGACCAACGCCCACTTCATCGTTGTCTAAGCCTGGTTGGCCGCGGGCATTTCTCCAGGCTCGCCTTTTTGCACCTTGCCCATGAAGAAGCGCGCCACCAGCATGCACAGCGCCGCGAATACAAAGATACCCGGATAGCCGACGAGGTCGATGATGGCGCCGGTTATGGGGGGTGAAGAAATGGCGGCTGTCTGGCTGAAGGTATAGTACAGGCCCAGGTAGACTCCAATCGTACCAAAGGAAGCGATTTGCCACAACAACGGGGACGAGTGGGTAACTATCGTAATCCAGAAAATGCCGTAGGCGAACATGATGGCCAACAGGAGATTGAACCTGAGGCCAGCATCAATGGATGAAGTCAGCGCGCTGGCCACGACGGCCGCAAGGCCGAGCAACACGGTAAGCACCAGGAGCGAGAGCCGGATGGCCTTGCGCCTGCCTATCCTGTGGGCTATGTAGCCCGAGGGAATGGCGAACAGGAGTTGCGCAATGGCGACCGCTGACGCGGGGAGGGCGCTTCCATGAAGTGTTTCTGGCATCCCACGAGTCGCGG
>CAXZAJ010000297.1:0-4959 GCA_964293355.1 uncultured bacterium | reverse complement strand
CCCCGCCGGTCTCTCCCCGCGGAAGCCCGGCAGGGGTTCAGTTGCCGGATTGCCGGCTCCGGTTATCGTATCGCCTACGCGTATGTCCGACACCGTCTTGATACCCGCAATGAGGTAGCCCACGTCGCCCGCTATCAGTTCGTCTGACTTGGACAGTGCCAGCTTGAAGTAGCCGGTTTCCTCGGCTTCGTATTCCGAGTCGTTGTACATGAGGCGTATCTTCATGCCCGGCTTGATGGTGCCGTCAAACACGCGCATGTGCACTATGACACCGCGGTACGGGTCATAGTGGCTGTCAAAAATAAGCGCCAGCAGAGGCTTGGTCGGTGATCCACTCGGACACGGCACCCGTTCGACGATGGCCTCGAACAGCTCCTCGATGCCCAGCCCCATCTTCCCAGAGACGCAGAGGGCTTCGTCGCCATCCAGCCCCAGGTCATGAGAAATCTGGTGGCGCGCATCATCTATGTTGGCGGCAGGCATGTCTATCTTGTTGATGACCGGCAGTATCTCGAGGTTGTGTTCCAGTGCCATGTACATGTTGGACAGGGTCTGGGCCTCGACGCCCTGGGTGGCATCGACGAGCAGTATCGCGCCTTCACAGGAGCTGATGGCTCTGGATACCTCATAGGAAAAGTCGACGTGACCAGGTGTGTCGACCAGATTGAGCGTATATTCCTGGCCGTCTTTGGCGGTATAGGAAAGCGTTACGGCCTGGCTTTTAATGGTAATGCCGCGTTCCCGCTCTATGTCCATGTTGTCGAGCATCTGGTTCTGTATCTTGCGCTGGTCTATGATTTTGGCGCGTTCTATGAAGCGGTCGGCCAGGGTGGACTTGCCATGGTCTATGTGCGCGATGATACAGAAATTGCGGGTTCGGGCGATGTCATGCATATACAGAATGTATCCCGGAACGGCACCGTTGTTCAATGACGGGTAATAGAGGATATACTGCAGCGATGATTGATCCAGAGCGAATCACCGCCCTCAACGGACGCGAAACACGGGCAGGCGCTGGCTACGTGCTGTACTGGATGCAGGCGGCCCAGCGAGCCGGCTGCAACCATGCACTCTGGTACGCGGCGACGGAGGCTGACCGGCTTGGCCTGCCTCTGGTCGTCCTGTTCGTGTTGGCCGACTATCCCGCTGCCACCGCACCGCACTATCGCTGGATGCTTGCAGGGCTCCGGGAAACAGCCGCCACGCTGCGGGATGCAGGCATAGGCTTCCGCCTGCGGCGCGGCGCGCCACTCGCCAGGGTGGTTGAGGCCGCTGACGGCGCCGCGTGCGTGGTGGTTGACCGGTCGCCAGCACGATGGTCAGTCTCGGTAAAAGCCGCGTTGGCGGCACAAACCGGCGTGGCCGTGCTCGAGGTGGACGGGGAATCCGTGATCCCGGAGGCCGTGGCCAGTCCGAAGCAGGAATGGTCCGCCCGCACGCTGCGGCTCAAGATTGAAGGAGCGGTGACTTCCTATGCTTCGCGGCCGCTGCCTCCGGTGCCTTCACCGCACCGTTCCGCGGCTCGGGTCCATGTTTCCGGCGACGGTACTGCCGGCGACAGAAGGTCTGCCGAGTCAGCCCTGTTCTCAGCGTATGACATCCCGCAAAAAGCCGAATATCCCGGTGACCGGAGCCCGGAACAAGCTTTCAACTGCATAGCAGGCGAAGCTGCGGGGAACGCCAGGCTTGAATCTTTCATTCAGAACAGGCTGGACCGGTACGACGATGACCGAAATGACCCGCTCAAGGAGGGCTCCAGCGGTCTCTCCCCCTATCTGCACTTCGGCATGGTTTCTCCGCTGGCCGTCATCGCCGCGGCACACGCACAGGGAGGGCCAGGATATCCGGCCTTCGCCGAGCAACTCGTCGTACGGCGAGAACTCTGCCGCAACTTCGTGCGGTACCGGCCGCTCGACTACGACGCATGGGAAGGCTTGCCCGCGTGGTCGCGCTCGGCGCTTGAATCCACCGCCTCTGACAAGCGCGCATATCTCTACACCCGCCAGCAGTTTGAAGCGGCCGCCACACACGATCCGTACTGGAACGCTGCCCAGGAACAGCTCGTCCGGAGCGGCACCATCCACAATTACATGCGCATGTACTGGGGCAAGATGATACTGGCGTGGAGCGCCGCTCCGAGGGAAGCCTTTGCCACGGCGCTGTACCTGAATGACCGCTACGCCCTCGACGGCCGGGATCCCAACGGGTGGGCGGGGGTTGCGTGGTGCTTCGGGCTCCACGACCGCCCCTGGCCTTCCAGGCCGGTCTACAGCACGGTACGCAGCATGGTGGCAGCAGGGCTCAAGCGCAAATTCGACGCCGATGCCTACGCCCGGGTCTGGGCACCTGTGCAGCGGGCACCATGAAGGGTATTTGCCAAAACCCGGCAACGCGTTTAGTATATATGCCAAGGAGAATCAAACGATGCTTGACACCTTAACCTACACTCCGGTCCACGGCGACAAGACTACGCCGCTTATAACTGTCTACGCGCTCTCAACCTGCGGTTTCTGCAAACGGGCCATGACCTATCTTGAAAAAAACAAGTATGCATACCGGTTCATCTACATGGACGCGATTCCGATAGAAATAAAAAATGAAGCAAAGCGCACGCTCAAGGAAAAATTCAAGGTCGATATAGCGTTCCCTTTTGCGACCATCGGCGATTCCGACCACCTCGTCGGCTTCATCGAGGCTGACTGGAAGCGGACGCTGGGACTCTGAGCGTGGCAGAAAAAAGCATAGACGATACCAAGCGCTTTGCAACCATGGTGGCCGCAAAGCAGGGTTGGGAACTCAACCCGGACGCGGAGTTCACCGACGTGCTGATGGCAGGCTTGACGACCAACTGGAACCGCTACGGCTACTACCTCTGCCCCTGCCGTGACTCGGACGGTTCGCGGGAAACCGATGCTGACGTTATCTGCCCCTGCGTGTTCTCCTGGCCCGACATAGACGAACACGGCCATTGTTACTGCGCGCTGTACCTGCGGGCAGGTTTCACGGCCTCCGGCGGCGTACCCGGCGGCATCCCCGACAAGCGTTCGTCCTGACTCCCTACAGTGGCGACCCACATACCGTTCCGTATGTGGGGTCGCTTGCCTACGGCCCGCCGGACGCGCTATCATACCCATCATGTCACCATGCTACCTCGACTGGGCTGCCGGGGCTCCACCCTACCAGGATATTGTCACGGAAGCTGCAGAGCTTGCGGTACGCACGTACGGTAACCCCTCCAGCGTTCATAAGGCAGGAAAATCCGCTAAAACGATTCTTGAAAATTCTCGGGCCTTGTTGTCAGATGTTCTCGGCACTACCCCGGAACGCATAGCCTTTACCTCAGGCGGCACTGAGGCCGATTCAATAGCAATGCTCTCTACGCTGCTTGCTAAAGGTCCGCGGTCTGTCATCATCAGCTCCATCGAGCATTCCGCTGTTTTCGAGCAAGCACGCATTCTGGAAGAACTCGGCATAACCATCATCAGGATTGCCCCCGACCGCGAGGGCTTCATCAATCCGGATACAGTAGCCGATGCGATACGGCCGGATACCGCGCTGGTAGCCGTCATGGCCATCAACAATGAAACCGGCGCTATCCAGCCAATCACCAGGATAGCGTCTTCTATTCGTACCGCTGCCGGCAACGCTGGCCGACAGCCGTTTTTCTACTGCGACGCCGTTCAGGCTTTGGGTACCACTGGATTTAACGCAACCGCGGCTGGCGTTGACGGAGCCGGCTTCAGCGCCCACAAACTCGGTGGCCCACGCGGCATCGGGGCGCTCTACCTGGGAAAACCGCTGAGACCACTCGTCGCAGGCGGCGGGCAAGAAGGCGGCATCCGCCCCGGCACCCACAATACTCCCGGCGCGTGGGCATTCGCGCAAGCCGCATCACGATCCGCCGAGGCTCGAACTCGGGCCATGGCTCAAGCCAGAGAATTTGAAAAAGCACTGATTGATGGCCTGAAGGCTATTCCAGGGGCCACCCCCATCCCAGTTTCACGGAAAGCCGGCGACGAGCGGTATAGCCCGTATATCCTGCATGCGGCATTCCCGGGTCTTGGCGGTGAGGTGCTGTGCAGGCTGCTCGACGAACAGGGCATAGCAGTTTCTACTGGAGCAGCCTGCTCCAGCGCCAAAAAAGAACGCCGCGTGCTGGATGCTATGGGCGTGGATCGGGATTTGTCGTTTTCTTCAATCCGCATTTCGACCGGACGGGACACGAGCATAGCTGACATCAATGAATTCCTGGATCGCGCCGCGACACTGCACGCGCGTTACCGGGTGTTATAAAGGGAGATCTGGCCACCATGGAAGCGTTGTACCTCATCAAGATTGGCGAGATCCGGCTCAAGGATGGCAACAGGGCCGAGTTTGAAAACCGCCTGAAGCGCGATATTAAACGCAGGCTCTCCTCGTTCCACAGCGAGATATCATCCAGGGAAGGCCGGTACTACCTCAAGGTCGACGAGGAACATGCCCTCAAAGCCGAATTCGCACTCTCCAGGACCCCCGGCGTAAATGGCTGGGCTCGCGCACATAAAATGCCCAAGGACATGGTACGCATGAAGGCTGCCGCAATCGCCGCCATGGAACCGCTCGTAGCTCAGGGCGCCAAAAGTTTCAAGGTAGAGGCGCGACGGTCAGACAAGGGCTTCGCGCTGGATTCCTATGGCATTGCGCGAGAACTGGGCGGCACCATACTGGAACGGTTTCCTTCAGTCCACGTTGATGTGCACAATCCTGACGCCACGATCTATGTAGAGGTGCGTGAGAAGGCCTACGTCTACAGCGACCCATCGTTCGGCATGAGGGGACTCCCGATTGGTTCTGGCGGAAAAGGTTTGCTGCTGCTCTCCGGCGGTATCGATTCGCCGGTGGCTGGCTACAGGATGCTCAGCCGGGGGCTCGCACTGGAATCATTGTACTTCCATTCCTATCCTTACACGTCGAGGGAGG
>CAXZAJ010000296.1:0-4967 GCA_964293355.1 uncultured bacterium | reverse complement strand
CCCGTACACCGAGCGTACCAAGGCTGGTCTCGCTGACTATGGCGCGGACTCCGTAATACTTGGTCAGGCTTTCAAGCCTCGAGGCCAGGTTGACCGAATCCGATATGACGGTTCCATCAAACCGCTGCGCTTCACCGATGATGCCTATCATCACGGGGCCCCTATGGATACCGACTCCCATCTCGACTGACGCGAGCCCCGTGCGGGCTCGTACGGCATTGATTTCATCAAGCCGGGCGAACATGCCGTAGGCCGCTTCAAGCGCGGATTCCACGGAGCCGGGGAACAGCGCCATGATGGCGTCGCCTATGTACTTGTCTATGAATCCCTCGTGCTCGCGGATCTCCGGCCCCATGCGGCTCAGGTAATCGTTGAGGAAGGCGAAGACCTCGGCGGGGCGCATGCCTTCAGACAGGTCAGTAAAATGCCTGATGTCTGTAAAGAGTATGATCATGTCGGCCTTTGCCTGGTCACCCAGCTTTATCTCGGCGATGTCTTTCTTGCCGAGTTGCGCCAGGAATTCAGCCGGCACGAACCGGGCGTTGGCCTCGTTGAGCGAGGTTACCCTCAGGATGTAGTCGCGTATCTCTTTTGACATCGAGTTGAACGCGTCCCCGAGGTCCTGGATCTCGTCGCGCGAGCGGATATCCACATCAACATCGTAGTCTCCGCAGGCAATGCGCTCAGCCCCGGCCTTCATCGACCGAATAGACCGCAGGAGCATCGCGGTGAACGCTACGAAAACGACGAGGAAGCCCAGGATGATGCCTACCCCGCCTGCCGTGCTGCGCCACACGAATGAACTGCTGGCCTCGTCGAGCACATCGGCGCTCAGGGTTACCTCGAAAATTGCCACGACCATGCCGTTGGAGCCCCTGACCGGGGAGAATGCCGAAAGCCACTCGCCGTATATATCCTCATAACGGAGGTACGCTGGCTCGCCCGTCGCGATCACGCGTTCGAATTCCAATTTGACGTAGGGATACAGCTCCAGGTAATCATATGACCCGATCACCCACCAGGAATCACCTTCCTTGCGGTAGAAATAGTCGTAGACGTTGGAATTCCAGGGATCCTCGTTCACGTTGATCAACCGGTCAATGACATCCATGACATGCGCATAGGCGGGCGAATCCTTTATCTCCTGAAGGCTCAGTCCGTCGAAACGAAGCTCGTCTACCTCGGTTGGATCGAGCCGGTCTGCGCCGATGGCGGACATGTTGCGGAGCATCTGCTCGACCGACGCCTCGAGCGGTTCTACCATGCTGCGATACACGAAAAAGGCGACCGACAGCGTCATGATGGCAATGAGCGGAACGAAGATTGCTACCTGTTTGACGACCAGGGGAGCCCGGTGTTTGAAAATCCGGTAGTACGACAGCACGACGGCCATCACAACCGCCGCGGCAGCCAGCCATGCCGCCAAGAACGCTGCCACTTGTCCAGCCAGGGCAGAGCCAGTCAGTGTCGCCGCCCGTATAGTCGTCACGGCTCCCGAAGGCCCGACCGATACGATTTCTCCCGTGTACTCGTTGGCCATATGCAGGGAACCGGCAGCATCCGCGCTGAGGTCCATGAACGCCAGCGCGTGCGCGTAGCCTGCTTGCCTGATCGTTTCACCATCGAGGACTCGCGTTGCGACCAGGGGTTCGAGCGCCGGATCGAGCATGAAAACGGCTCGCTTGCCATCGGCGGCGAGCAGTCTGCCGCGGGCGTCCATCGTCATGGCCGTAGGAAAATTCAGGCCGCGCGCACCGGCTTCAGGATACGCTGTACGGGCGGGTTCACCGGACGAGGCATGCACGATAGCGCCGTCGGGGGCGAGCAGCCAGGCCTCGCTCGGCGAAACTATGACGGCGTCAGTGTAGTCATAAGCTACAACTCCCTCGAGTACGTGTTCAGTAACCGGTTCATCACCGAGCAGCGGTTTGCTCCCCAGCGTCCATACACCGTCGCTTTTCTGTATGAACCAGTACAGCGTGTTGTTCCTGACCTGCATGAAAATCGGATGGTGCTCCCAGTCGCTCATCGCGTCTCCTTCGAACTCCCAGGAGACGACTACATCGATGAAACGACCGGATGCATCGTACCGGAGACAGCGACGCGCCGCCGTGTTTGAAGAGGCGAGGTCGAGGACTGTATCGTCAACATAGAAACGGCCAAAGGAATCGAACCCAGCGATACGGCCTGAATAAAAGCCGCCAGACCGGCTTTCACCCTTAATTGTAAAACGGAGCTTTCCATTGGATTCGAGGCCGAGTATACGGCGCTCCCCGGAGTCCACGACGACGATCAGGCCAACGGCGGCCATAACCCCCCGCCCTGGATTGGTGGAGGGGCTGGCAACGGAAGGCAACGAAAAGGCATCGGATCCACGCGCCAGCAGGGCCGCGCTACCAGCGCAGGCGGCAAACGCAAGCAGTCCGGCAATGACGAGACCAGCTCCGCTGATTTTTCGCGGAGATTTTGCTGTAGTTGCTGTTCGAGGTTTTTCACGTGTGCTCATGCCTCTGATTTTATACTAGATAGAGCTTCTGGCAATACCTGTCCGTGCCCTGATGAGTTCCACTCTCAAGCCCAACCATTCCGACGGCGCCTTCTTCTGCCCAAAGTCCCAGTCCTTGAATTCCTGTTATGCTGACCCGGGGTCGAAACCGCCGTCCTCCTGCTCGCGGCTGAATACCAGAGCCAGCATTTCAATAAATGCCGGATCGGCATGCACGGCGGGTATTCTGCTCAACACTTCGACGACGTGCAGCAGGTCATACCAGATGAACGGCAGCTTGAGTTTCCTGAAATCATCGCCCATGTAGAACATATAGGGGTGCGCGGTAAGGCTGTTCCGCCAGAGACGCAGCAGTTCATCTGCGCCGTCATGGATCGCACCCGCATAGCGCACCGGATCATAAGCCAGCAACAGTTTGACCATGATCAAGGTTGCGTACGGGCATGGGTCCGCTTTCTTGCCCGGACCACGCCAGGTGCCGAGCCCTTCTGAGACAACGCAACCCCAGAACGCCCCTTGCCGCCTGCCCGCGAGATACTCGACGGCCCGCTGTATGCCCTCATCCCGATAGCCCATGGTAATAAGGGCGGACAACGTGGTAGGCGCGTCGCAAAGCGCCCACGCTCCCCTTGTTTCATCGGTACTGCCATAACGTTCACCAATTTTCATGGGCAGAAGCGGAATGCCGTTTCCGTCGCGGTTCTGGATGACCGTGCTGATGATGGCTTTCATGCCGGGATGGTCTGCCTCTACCCCAAGATCCGCCAGCAGGGCGAGTTTATGAAAACATTGCTTCGCGCTTTTATGGCTACTCAACACGGTGCCGGGCCAATCCTTCAACTCATCAATGATGGCGTTGATGCGGCCATCGGCATAGAACCGGTCCTTGTATGAAGCCGCGCGCGGGTCGCCCAGAGCGCGGGCCGCTCCGTATGCCACATACGAAAGATTTGAATGGAGGAACGGCTCGAGTGGAGAACTACTCATGGCAACCTGCCGTAGAAACGGAGTGTCCGGAGGGCGCGCAGGGTGTTCCATCTGCCCGGAGCGCCGTTCGATTCGAGGACGAAGTACGTTTTCCCCGGCTGTGAAGCGGCCTTCCAGTAGCCCTCGGGGCGTCTAGCCTTTTCAATCCGGTCAAGCGCCTCGTCCATCCGCGGATCGTACGCTATGCCGTTCTCGCGGAAGAGATCCAGACACCTGAGTATGTCATACTTCCAGCGCACGGGGAATGTATACTTGAAGAACTCGTCCCTGATCAGTTCCCCGGTGCGTTCGGAACGGAACAGCCGATGGCGCAGTATGAATTCGACGCCGGCGGCGGTCGCGGTACGGATTTCACCGCGCCTGTAGGTATCGGTGCCGGCGTTGAATGCCCACAAGCCTTCAAGCACGGCTATCGTCGTGTGGAGCGAACTGTGCGTGCCGCCTTGGTAGTACGCGCAATTCCAGCCGCCATCAGTCATGCGCCGTTCGAGCAGGTAGTCGACGATGCTCCGAAGCGCGGCGGCGTTGCTGGCACCGGCAGAACCGATGAAACGGCTCGCGATGCCCAGCAACATTCCGTTTATGCAGACATCACTATAATCAACAGTTTTAGCATAATTGACGCCCCCGTCCCTGCCACGCGGATATGCAAGCAACAATCCCGCGGATTCAGTGCAGCGAGTGTCTCCGGCAGGCAGTTCAAGTTGCGTGAGTTCGTAGAGGACGTAGTGGGTACAGGTCCATTTGGGGCTGTAAGCGCCCCTGCCCCAGTGTCCGTCCGGATTCCGCCTTCCGAGTAGCTCGTGCGCCCAGCCCCGTGCACCTATCTGCTTGACGAGAGGCTCAAGCGCTCGGGGCGCTTCGCCAAGCAAGTCCCGGCGGACCTGGTAGTCCAAAGAGGGGTCGGTATCGTCAAGCAGCCAAGGGATCAAGTCATCGAACATGTCGTTCTCCCTGCCGGGCAACATTGCTCGCACATGTATAAAAGTATACTGTTTCAAACGAATTTTTTCCCTATTCCAGGATCAGCATCATACATATTTTATTATATATATATTGTAATATTTATTAATAAAAATGCAAATATATAGATATTTGAATTGACAAAACAATATAGGCAAGCGATTATCTATTCGTTCTACAAGTGTACTCAAAGGAGCCAAGAATGAAGAAAATCATTGCAATTTCCGCCATGGCACTCATGGTCACCGCGTTCGCCGTCGCCCAGACGCCGCCCACGCTCACCATCGACTACCAAGTCAACGCTGTCGCCGCCGACGACGCCAACAACTACCTCACCTTCAAGGGCCCCGTCGCCTCGTCCAACAAGGATCAGTTCGACGCGGTATCCGGAGCGTCCAAGCTTGAGTCGACGTTCACGTTCAACTACTACCGCAACGACATCTTCGGCAAGAAGATACTCCCCGGTGGACTCCGCGGCCTCTTCCTCTACCCCATCGCCGGCAACAAGACC
>CAXZAJ010000295.1:0-4977 GCA_964293355.1 uncultured bacterium | reverse complement strand
GCGAGCGCATGCTGTCTCCAGGACAAGTTTAATACGGTAGCGGCGGTTGGCTCTTCGGCCGCCGGAAGGTCGGCGCCATAGCAGAGCCATTCCGCCTCGACGGCGATCTCGCCACCTACGAAGCCTTTGCCGGCCTGCTTGATGAGACGCGGGCTTGAACGGAGCGTCGTTATCTCCATGTCGAATACCTCGCCGGGCCTTACTTGCCTGCGGAACTTCACATTATTGACGGTGGCCAGGAAGAACGCCAGCCGGGCGTCCGCCGAGCCACCTGCTTCACGGGCGGTCAGCATGCTGCCCACGCCGCCGGCCTGGGCCAGCGTCTCCACGAGGAGCACGCCGGGTACCACAGGATAGCCGGGAAAGTGGCCCGCGAAGAAGGGCTCTTCAGGGCGGAACAGATGCCGGGCCTTGATCGTACCGTCGGCAAGGTTCTCCGCCTCGTCGACGAACAGGAACGGGGCCCGGTGGGGCAGTATGGCCTCTATGTCGGTTCCGCTGACTTTCATTTGTACTTCCTGAGCACGACGCAGGCATTGTGGCCGCCGAAGCCCAGCGAACCGCTCGCGGCGGCGTCGATGGTGCCATGCACGCCTACGTTGGGCACGTAATCCAGGTCGCAAGCCTCGTCGGGTTTGTCCAGGTTGATGGTCGGGGGGAAGAATCCGTCCTGAATGGCCAGCGCGCAGACGATGGCCTCCACCGCTCCGGCTGCCGCAATCATGTGGCCGGTCATGCTCTTCGTCGATGAAACCTTCATCTTCCTCGCGTGGTCACCAAAGGCTTTCTTGACCATCTGCGTCTCGATGGGGTCATTCATCTGGGTGCTGGTGCCATGCGCGTTGTAGTATGCCACGGCCTCGGGTGCGATTCCGGCGTCCTTGAGCGCGAGCCTGATCGCGAGCGCGCCGCCGTCACCTGAGGGCTCGGGAGCCGTTACGTGGTAGGCGTCGCAGGAAGAGCCGTATCCGGCCAGTTCACCCAGGATCTTCGCGCCGCGCGCTTTTGCGTGCGCTTCGCTCTCCAGGATCATGACGCCGGCTCCCTCGCCGATGACGAAGCCGTCACGGGCTGAATCGAACGGCCTGGAGGCCTTCTGGGGATTGTCGTTGTACGCAGTGGACAGTGCCTTGAGCATGCAGAACGAGCCTACGGCAAAGGCGCTGATAGCGCCTTCAGTGCCACCGGCGATGACTACATCGGCGCGGCCAGAGCGTATCATGTCCATCGCCTGGCCCAGCGCGTCGGTGCCCGATGCGCAGGCCGTCGCGGTGGTCAGCGTCGGCCCCTTGATGCCAAGGTGTATGGAAAAGTTGCCGGCTCCCCCGTTGGTTATCATCTGCGGCCCGGCCAGCGGGAGCATGCGCGAAGGACCCGACTTCAGGAGCTTCTTGTGGCTCTCCTCGAATATCTCGATGCCTCCGATGCCGTTGCCCATGACCACCGCGACGCGTTCCAGATCGACGCCGGAGCCTTCCAGCGCGGCCTGCTTCCATGCCTGAACGGAGGCGGCCACCGCAAACTGGGTAAAGAGCGCCATCTTGCGGGCGTCCTTCTTGTCCATGAACTGGCTGGCCTCAAAATTCTTGACTTCCGCCGCTATTTTTGAGTCGAATTCTGTGGCGTCGAAGCGGGTGATCGGACCCAGACCGCTCTTGCCGGCCTTGATGGAGGCCCAGAAGGTATCGATATCGTTGCCGATGGGGCTGATGACACCCATTCCGGTTATTACTGCTTTCGTCATAGTTGCTCCTTGTTCGTAGTACTGGATTACCAGCGGATAATGGTGCCGCCGTAGGTCAGGCCGGCTCCGAAACCCATGGCCATGACCAGATCGCCCTTCTTTATGAGGCGTTTTTCTGCCATTTCGTTCAGCGCTAACGGTATGGACGCTGCCGAGGTGTTGGCGTATTCCTCTATGTTCATGTAGATGTGGTCGTCCTCTATGCCAAAGCGCTTGGCGGCTGCCTGGACGATGCGCGCATTGGCCTGGTGTGGCACGATCCACCTGAAATCCTCAAGCTGGTAGCCTGATTCCGCGAGCAGGGCCTCTATCGTGTCGGTTATGGCCTTGACGGCGAACATGTACACGCTCTTGCCGTCCATGATGATGGCCGGAGGCTTGGTGTAGTCTCCGTCGCGCTCAAAGGTCTTCGTCCGCTCGGGCTGGCTCAGGTACAGGCTCTTGGCGCCGGATCCCTTGGCGCGCAGCCAGGAGTACAGGAGCCCCCTGCCGGTTTCCTTGTCTGACTTTTCAAGAACGAAGGCGGCCGCGCCGTCACCGAACAGCACGCAGGTTGCCCTGTCTGTCCAGTCGGTTACGCGCGAGAGGGTCTCCGCGCCTATCACGAGTGCCGTTTTTCGCCCTGGCCCAGCCAGCATCGACGCAGCGACGTCGAGAGCGTATATGAAGCCGGTACAGCCAGCGTTCACATCGAGGGCTGCGGCGTTAACCGCTCCCAGCTTGTCCTGTATGATGCACGCCGTGGCGGGGAACGCGAGGTAATCAGGCGTGACGGTGGCGACGACGATAAGGTCTATTTCCTCAGGCGTCTTGCCGGCTTTTGCCAGCGCAGCGAGCGCGGCCTCGGTGCCGAGATCGCTCGTTACCTTGCCATCCTCGGCAAAGTGGCGGGCGCCTATGCCCGTATGCGATCGGATCCATTCATCGTTCGTTTCAACTCTGGAAGATAGTTCGTCGTTGGATACTCGATTGGTTGGTATGGAAGCGCCGGTGCCGGTAATCAGTATTGCCATGGTACTCTCCTTGACACTATATAAAATAATGTCATGAGTCGATAATGTCCTAAATGACATTCACTGTCAATATGTCAGACGCCGTACTTGAACGCCAGATTGCTTGAAGTGGACCACGATACGCCGATACTATTGAATATACTGCTTTTCATGCGTGGTTCAGAATTCGCGGCGAGCCGTCAGCTCGACGTGCCATCAGAAGGAGACGCCCTCATCATGCAGACAACCATGTTGACCATCGAGGATGCCAGCTCCGTTGCCGAACAGTTTGCCGCGGAGGCCTTGCAGGCTCTCTATCGACGGGATCCGGATTTGAAGGCCCGGGTAGACGCCCGGTTCGAGCAGCATGCGCTCAAGGATTTCGCGTACCATGTCCGCTATTTCTGCTCATCGGGACTCAAGCCTGATGACGAAGCGCTGCTCGACTACCTTTCCTGGCTCAAGGTACTCTTTGACGGGCTTGGCTTCAGCGATGCTGGCATGATCATGTCGTTTCAGAGCATGGCTGACGTATCAGCCGCTTTTTTCGTGGCGGAGCACGATGTGGAGTTCCGCCGCCGCTGCCGGTTCGCCGTGGAGCATTACCCGGAACTGGGAGGCGACTCCAACCGCTACCGCACGGGCAAGCTGGCGGATCCCAGCGCAAACGCGTTCCTGGGAGCCTTGCTGGCCGGCAAGAAGGACCGTGCGCTTGGCATGGCCCGCTCCATCGTAGAGGACGGTGCTTCAATCAGAACACTGTACATGAGCATCTTCGAGCCCTGCCTGCGAGAAGTGGGCCGTCTGTGGCACACCGGAGCCATCAGCGTGGCCCAGGAGCACTACACCACGGCTGCCATCCAGTACATCATGTCAACCTTTTACGAGCGGCTTTTTGCCGGCACCGTTTCCAATGGAAGGACCGTGCTGGCAGCCTGCGCGCAGGGAGAGTTGCACGAGATGGGGCTCCGCATGGTGGCTGACCTGCTGCAGGCGGACGGTTGGGATACGGTGTATCTGGGGGCAAACCTGCCCGTGGAGGCGCTGGTTTCGGAAGCATGCCGCATCAAGCCCGATATCGTGGCCCTGTCCGCCACCATTACCGCCAATCTGCCGTGGGTACGGGCTGCCATCAGTGCGCTGCGGGCCTCCGGAGCGGCCGGCTCGCACATCCTGGTTGGCGGCTTGCCCTTCCTGGTCTCGGCGGAACTCTGGAAGGATGTGGGCGCCGATGCCATGGCCAAAAACATGGCAGACGTGAATACAGTCGCCTGCTCCCTGGTACCCGGCACGGCTGCCCGACAGAAAGGATTTTGAATACCATGGACGACAGCGCGCTTTTCGACGAGATGTCCCGGATGAACAACGAGCTCATAAACGCGCGCAGGCAGCTGATACGGCTGAACGAGCAGCTTGACGAAAAAACGCGGTTCCTGTCGCGCATCCTGGAGCTGTCTCCCAATTTCATCTATGTCTACAATATTTCTGAGGAGCGGATCGAGTTTTCCAACCAGGACGCGAGCCACCAGCTTGACCCGTTCCAGCGGATGCATCCTGACGATGTGCCACGGTACAAGGCGCATGCCGGTACTTTCAGCGATCTTCCCGAGGGTGGGGGCAGGTCAATAGAGTTTCGCGTCACCGATGACTCCAGCACGGTACTCTGGTTCCTGTGCCACGAAACGGTGTTCCTGCGCGATGCTGAAGGCCGGCCAGCAAAGCTCGTCGGCATCGCTGAAGACATCAGCGAACAGAAGGCGAGGGAAGCGGAGCTGAAGCGCGCCTCTATGGTTGACCAGCTGACCGGCCTGCGCAACCGCAGGGGTTTCGTGGAGGCGGTGGAAGCTCACCGTGGAGGCCGCAGGCGTCCGCGCGAGCCGTTTGCCGTGATCTATTTCGATCTGGACCATTTCAAGGACATCAACGACCGCTACGGCCATGACCAGGGCGACAAGGCCCTGGTCGCGCTTTCATCAATCCTGGAGTCGTCATTCCGTTCAAGCGACCTCATCGCCCGGATGGGCGGCGATGAATTCGTGGTGCTGGCCGATCATGCGGATGCCAATACCGTGTTGACCCTGCTTGCCCGCTTCGAGTCTCAGCTTGAAAGCTGGAACGCGGCGAGCGGGCATTCCTGGAAACTCAGATCCTCCGTAGGCACTGCCCTGTACGACCCCGCCGCTCCGCTCGATTTTGACATGCTGCTCAAACAGGCTGACGAGGCCATGTACGAGGCCAAGC
>CAXZAJ010000294.1:0-5015 GCA_964293355.1 uncultured bacterium | reverse complement strand
CTTGCGTCCCACCGCCCCCCCGCCCCGCGAAAAATCCGTGCCCACGAGCCCCGGCAGGGGCCAGCGCACGCCGCCGGGCCCACGGGCGAAGCGTGCCCCGTTCGGCGCGACGATGACGGTAGACGGATCTTCGCCACCAGGGTGCGCGCCGGAGGAGCGCGCGCGTTCGTTGGCCATGGGGTCCACGCAGAACGTCCGCATCACCGACGGATACAGGCTCTTGAAGTCCAGCACCACGACGCCCTCGCGGTACCCAGCCGCCGCGGGCAGCACGGTACCTCCCGCTGCGCCTGAAACATCCCGGCCGGGCTCGAAAGGCGGCGGTACCGCACCGGCCGCACGCAGAGCCTCGCCGTAGGCGCGCTCGAAGGCGGCCACGCTCGTCCAGGCGCGGTCCAGGCCTATGCCCACCAGAGTGGCACGCGCAAGCGTCAGCGCGAACAACCCGGTTCCCGCCAGCACGTCGAGCACCAGAACCGCATCCTCCGCAGCGTAGTCTGCAAAAGCGGACAATTCGTTGCGGTACATCCGGTCTAGCTCGGCCAGCTTGGCGGCCCCCCTGAGCGAGGTTCCCTTGCCGCGCCCCAGCACCGAACGAGCCACCGTCTCCAGCGTATAGTCCTCGTACCGCTCGGGACCCGAGCGCGCCACCCGCATCGCGTCTATCACCTGCCTGCCGGGAATGATCGCCGTGGTCGTGCGCCCCCGACCGCCGGGCAGTATCCTGGCACCGTCGCTGGAGCGCCCCACATCGAAGCCCATGCCGTGAGCTTCAGCCCGCTCCACCAGGCGAGCCAGATCGAAGTCAACCACGTTCCAGCCCGTCAGCACGTCGGGGTCGAGCTCTACGATGCGGGCGGCAAAGGCCGCGAGCAGAGACTGCTCATCCGGAAAAATCTGAAGACCTGCCTTAATACATCGAACCTTGTTGCTGGCATCAGGGAGCCTCAGGAGCACCTCTGTCGGCGTATTCCGGCGCACTAGCCGCCGTTCAGCGGGCACCCAGTCCGCCATGGCCAGGCTGACGGCGCGCACTGAACGGTCGCTCTCGTCAGTCTCAATATCTATAGAAAGAACCGACAAAGGCGCGTCAGCCAGGTCGTCGGGCTCGACGACAGCACCGGCAAATACCGTAGCAACGCGGTGCCCGGGCCGGCAAACGCCTGAGATCCTGACGCCGAGCCCCAGGTGCCGGTCGGCCCGGTACAGGTCCGCAAGGCTCCCGCCGCCCTGTACGGCCACTCCGAGCGCACCGAGCCTCTCCACCGCGTCACCGTACGCGCCAAACCCGGGCGCCGTCCAGGCTGCCAGCGCGGAGCCGTCCAGCGCGCGCAGGGCGCTGCCCTGAAAGCCGAGCCCCAGCTGCCGTACAGCGGGTTCGGAAGCGTCGGCGGCGCGCACATACACGGTGGGCCGCCAGGCGGCATCTTCCGCCGCGAAGGAACGGCCGTCAGCCAGCCTCCCCACTACAAACACGCGACCGCGACGATAATCGGCATACACATGGACCGCGAGGCCAAGCACTGAGGAGTCCATCGTCGATTTACCTCTTTAAAACACGCGTCAGCTTACTTGATCATCGATACTTCCTGCCTGTATCGTCTGGTATCCAGACACAAGGTTCGAGGAACTACCATGCCAACAGTATACTACCTGGACGCCCGCTCACGGAGCGCCAAGACCAGTTCCCTGGCCAAGATACGCACCCTCCTGGCAAAACTCAACGAGACCGCCCCCGACGCCGTGCGCTCAGGCGACCTCTGCGCCATCAAGATACACTTTGGCGAAGTGGGCAACGACGCCTACATCAGCCCCGTCTTTGCCCGCGCTGCCGCAGACGCCGCCCGCGCCCATGGAGCGAAACCCTTCTTTACGGACACCAACACCCTGTACACGGGCTCCCGCTCCAACGCCGTGGATCACCTGGAGACAGCCATAGCCCACGGCTTCGTGCCGGAAGTCTGCGGCGCCCCCGTGATCATAGCGGACGGCCTCCAGAGCAACGACTGGCGCGACACTCCCCTGCCCGCCGCCTGCACCCGATTCACAAGCGCTAAAATAGCGTCCGGCATCCTGGACGCCGGCAGCATGATCGTGATGACCCACGTAAAAGGCCACGAGATGGCCGGCTTCGGCGGCGCCATAAAGAACCTCGCCATGGGCTGCGCCCCCTTCGTGGGCAAGCGCGAACAGCACTGCGTCAAGTTCCAGGTCAATGAGGCAAAGTGCATCTCCTGCGGCATGTGCGTCTCCGTCTGCCCCACCGGCGCAGCTACCTTGCCCAAGGAAAAAGGTGCAAAGGCGAACATCAACCAGCAGACCTGCATCGGCTGCGGCGAATGCATGACTGTCTGCGCCCCCAAGGCAATCGGCATGGACTGGGAGGTGGGCCTCACCGAATTCACCGAGAAAATGACCGAATACGCCCTGGGCGCGCTCTCCGGCAAGGCCGGCCGCACGCTCTTCATCAACATCGTCACCAAGGTGGTGCCCCTCTGCGACTGCGCCCCCTGGAGCGACGCCCCCGTCGTGCCGGACATCGGCTTCCTGGCCAGCACCGACCCCGTGGCCATAGATCAGGCTTCCTTTGACCTCGTCAAGGCCGCCCCCGTCTGGCCCGGCTCCATCCTTGACGGCAAAGCCGGCCCCGGCGACGACAAGTTCACCGCCATGCACCCTGAAACCAGAAGCGAGCTGCAACTGGAACACGGGGAGCTGATCGGGCTGGGGTCCAGGAAGTATGAGCTGGTGAGGTTGTAGAGAGAATCATATCCATTTTATATGAACGAGGAAGCGCCTAAGCCCCCACCACCGTAACGCTCCCGCTATCCGTATCCCGAAGCTCCCAGGTCAGGCGCTCGTCCCAGGTCTTGGCACGGCCTGAGGGGGTGCGGTCAAAGACCACCAGCCAGGCACCGGCCTGCCGGTCTATGGTGTCGCGGTAGCGGAGCACCTGCCGCAGGCCCTCGTCCACCGTCATGGTCAGGCCGTCGCCGGGGTGCACCAGCTTAATCTCGATAATGGACCATGAACCGCCATACAGGACCGCAAGATCCATTCGACCCCGGCCCGCGGCGTATTCGCGCTCTATGCGTCCGCCACCGTTTACCACACGCTGCAAAAAGGGCATCAACAGGAGGTGCGGAAAAGCCTCGGTGTAGTCTGCCTTGGCTTCCCATAGGTCGGCGTGGCGTCGCCAGAACCGCTGGAACTCTTTGAGCAAAGCTTCCATGTCCAGGCTGCCATCCGGCTTGCGCCAGATGAACTCCGGAGCGGGAATGGCCAGTTGCATGCTGTAGGACAAGACTCTCGCTATGGTTTCACGGTAGATGGGGTTGGTGATTACGGGAGTGCCGTTCTCGATGCATACCAGGCCCAGATCGAGGGTAAGGCGAAGGTCATCACCCGTCGCAAGGTCAGGGTCGCTATCGCCAACCATAACTGACTGGACGATGCGCTTGACCCGTGGATCGCGCAGGCGTTCTGCAAGGCTGTCCAGGTGGATGGCCCGTTCCTGGATGAGGAGCTCCCGTGCCGCTTCGACGTGTTCGACGCCCACCGGTTCACCCTTGGGGCAGAGCTGCCAGACGCACTTCTTGCATAGGGCGTTGACCAGCCAGGGCTGGCCGCGGGTGAGGTCGTACACGAGGGCAACCGCCTCGTCGCTGAATACCTGAGCTGTCTCGGCCGTATGCTGACGCATCAAGGCCTGAACGTCCTCTCTGGTAAAGGAACTCAAGGTGGCGGAATCTTCCTTGATGTTGAAGGGACTACCCGGGTTCAGGGCCAGCCCGTCCTTGCTGCGGACAAGGTAGTCGCGCAGGTCGCGCATGCCGACCAAGGCTACGCTGACAGGAAAGAGTCCGATTCCACGGGCCGCAAACCCTCCTCGCAACTGTCTGAGAAAGCTTACCAGAGCTTGATCCTGAAGGACATCAACCTCATCGAAGAGCACGACCAAGGGCTTGGGTGCCACCAGGGCAGCCCAATCCTTGAGTATGCGATCAAGTTGCATTGGCACGGGGACACTCGGCATGGGTGGTACATACCGCGCATCCAGGAAGCTTTCAGAATAGGATCGAATGGCCGCGCATATCGCCGGTATGGCGTCTGATGCGTCGGGAAACTGCTGGCAAGCCTCCACGCTCACATAGCAGGCAACCGCCTTTTCACTGGCATTGATGGTGCGCATCCAGCTCTGCAGGAAGGTGGTCTTGCCGGTCTGCCGGGGTGCGTGGAGCACCCAGTACAGCTTTGATTCGATATACCGTTCGAGCTGGGCCCGCACGAGCCTGGCTTCAGGAGGCAGCATGTAGTGGTCGTCCGGATTGCAGGGGCCGGTGGTATTGAAAAAGCGTTGCATGGTTAGAGTATAGGGGGCAGGAGATACAGGGGCAAGCTCATGGATTGGAGCCGGAGCAAAAAAAAAGCCGCCCTGCCCTGGTAAGGGGCGGAGCGGCTTGATGTTGCTGCGGAGCGAATTATTGTCGGAAGGCGGGACTAGTTGGATAGGCCGAGGACGGAGATGACGATGCTGGCAATGGAGAGCACGGTCGTGAGGATGCTGGCGACGCGGCCAAAGCTGTACAGGAAGCTGTTGGAGCGGGCGGTTATCATGTCTTCTGGCTGGATATTGCGATTTCTGGACTGCGTGATGCGCTCACGGTCCAGTATGTCTACGGCGTCCCTGGCGTTCTTGTCCTTGTCAAAACCGCCGGCAAGAGACACGTAGTACTCCCAGGTGCGGTCGGGTATGTACGGGTAGCGGCCAGGTACGCGGACGGCTCCTGAGACCGTGACGAACAGCTGCCTGAACGGGATGACGATGGTGTCGTTGGCCTGCAATTCGTGGTCTACTGTAAAATCCTTGTCGTACAGGTACGAGTTGAGGTTTACGGGGATGGTCTTGTCGCCGCGGCGTAGGTACGCTTCTTCAAGTGCCGACGCGGGGCCGACACGGGGGCGTATCTTCTGGACGACGGTGGAAAGGCGTTCACCGGGGGTAAAGGTTACGG
>CAXZAJ010000293.1:0-5086 GCA_964293355.1 uncultured bacterium | reverse complement strand
CGTTAGCGCGGCGGGTGTTTTGCCAGGCGGGCCCCAACGCAAAATTCATACATGGTCTTTATATAGAAGAAACCGTTCCTACGGCCCGACCCGGGCGTTATGTCAGCTCCAGGCGGCCATGGTCGATAGAAACGCCTTGCGGGGACCTTCGAGGCTGGCCTCGGGCACGCAGTAGCAGAGCCGAATCCACCCGGGGTAGCCGAAGCCGACGCCGGGTACGGAGAGGATGCCGTGATCCTTGAGGGCCATGGCAAAAGTGACGTCGCGGGTCTCTCCGGGTTTTGGTTCGGAGCCGCCGGCGGGCACTTCGCAGAAGAGGTAGAAAGCGCCTTCGGGGCGGGCGTAGCGGATGCCGGCTTCGGTCAGGATGGCGGTGAGCAGGTCGCGGCGGCGGGCGTAGCGGGACACGTCGGCTTTGGCGCGCCAGCTGGCAGCTACGGCCCGCTGCATGAGGGCAGGCGCGTTGACGAAGCCCAGGACGCGGGTGGAGGCGGACATGCCGGAGCAGAGGAGCGCCTTTTCGGCACAGGCAGGATTGATGGCCAGGTAGCCAAGGCGCTCGCCGGGTATGGACAGGGTCTTTGAAAAGCTGGATGCGACGATGCTCTCCGGATACGCGGACAGGACGGGCGGCACCGACACGCCGTCGTAGACGATGTCGCGGTAAGGCTCGTCGATGACCAGGTACGGTGCTCGTCCGCAGGCGCGCGCATGGGCCGAGAGGACGTCGGCGAGCGCCTCGAGGGGGGCGCGCGGGTAGACGCGGCCGGTGGGGTTGTTCGGGCTGTTGATGATGACGGCGGCGGTACGGGGCGTCAGGATGCGGGCTACGGCCGCCGGATCGAGAGAAAAGTCTGGCGCGGAATCCGCCACGACCATGACGCCGCCGTGGTTTTCTATGTACGCCGAGTATTCGGCGAAGTACGGCTTTATGACGACGACCTCGTCGCCGGGATTGAGGACGGTGCGGAGTATGACGTTGAGCGCGCCGGCCGCGCCGACGGTCATGATAACGTCGTCGGCGGTGGTGGGCACATCGTGTTCGGCTGCCACCTTCTGCGCCATCGCGGCGCGCGCGAACGGGTAGCCGGAATTGATCATGTATGCGTGCGCACCGGGCTCGTCGCTGGTGGCGGCGGCCTTGAGGGCGGCCAGGAATTCGGGCGGCGGCTCGAGGTCGGGGTTGCCCAGCGAGAAATCGAACACGGCCGCGGGGCCAAGCGTCGCCTTGAGGGCTATGCCCGCTTCAAACATCCTGCGTATCCAGGAACCGCGTTCCAGACTGGCCCTGACGGCATTGGCTATGGGCATTTCTTGGTCCTCGCTTTCATGGCAAAGTGCATGTAGACTATAGCTGGTACATCGAACCTTGTGTTTTCCGGAATCGACACTCTGCAAAGTAGCGATTTCCCGAAAAAAGCGGTGCAACCATACCATCCAATGTGGTGCCGACCTCAAAACACAAGGTTCGATGTACTAGTTTAACTATAGCACGGCTGGCCGGCGCACGGGAGCCACAGGAGTCGCGTATATGTCAGAACCCATACAGAACGCCGCCGCCCGGGCAGCCGGTTTCAGCGCGTTGCTCGACGCGATGCTGGCGGGCGGTAGCGCCGAAGCGGTCAAGGCAGCGCAGCCGTTCATAGACGGAGCACGGCCGGAGGATCTGGTGTCCGTGGTGGACGACGCCGTGGCGCAGGGTGTCGATTTTGGGCTACTCAAGCCTGCGGTGTCAAAACTGGTCAATGTGCTGGCCACGCCGCTCAAGAAGCACCGTTGCGTGCCTCCCGCCGGAGAACGGTTGTTTTCGTCGCTGATGGCGGAGAACGCGGGCCTTCTGGCCGTGCTTGATCGGGGAAAGCCGCTGGCCAAGGCGCTCAATGACACGCCGCGGGATTTCCCTAAACTTCAGGACACTTTGGTCGCCCTCAGGTCCCTCGTCGTCGAGCTTGGAGCGGTGGAAATCCATTACCGCAAGAAAGAAAACGTGCTGTTCCCGTGGTTCGAGTCGCGCTACCCGGAGTACCGCTGCGTGCGCCTCATGTGGGACATCCAGGATGACGCGCGGCGCGGCCTCAAGGAGGTCGCCGGGCTGCTCGACGAGGCGCTGGCTGCAGCGTCCAGCTTCGACCCGAAACCGCTCAACCAGGCCATCGGGCGGCTCTACTTTGACCTGAACGCCAACGTGTTCCGCGAGGAGTGCGCCCTGTTCCCGGTGATGCTGGACCTGATCGGCGCTGTGGACCGTGAAGGCCTGTATGCCGAGGCCCGCGAATTCGGGTATGCCTTCATGGACAGATCGACGATAGACCGCTTCGAGGGGGCTCGTCATGGGCCGGATGCCAGAAAGGCTGCATTCTACTCTTCTGGCGAGCCAGGCGCGCTCCACGACGGCCTGCCTGACGGCCTGGCAAGTGTTGCGGGCGGTTTTTCAGGCAGGACCGGTGCCATCCCCAACCAGGTGCTTGCCTCGATGTTCGCGGCGCTGCCGGTGGACATGACCTACGTGGACGCCGATGACAAGGTGCGCTGGTTCTCCGACTCGCCGCACCGCATCTTTCCGCGCAGCCCCGCCATCATCGGCCGCGACGTGCGCAACTGCCACCCGGGAGCCAGCGTGGGCAGGGTCGTCGCCATCGTGGAGTCGTTCAGGCGGGGCGAGAAAGAACGGGAATCGTTCTGGATAACGATGGGCGACAGGTTCATCCATATAGAATACTTCGCGCTGCGCGCGCCTGACGGCAGCTACCTGGGCGTGCTTGAGGCGAGTCAGGACCTGACGGAAAAGCGCGCGCTGACCGGCCAGAAGCGCCTGGCCGACTGACGGGAGCCATCATGAACAGAACAGTCATCGCGGTGTTCTCCGGCACCGGCAATGCCCGGCGCGCGGCTGGCATCGTTGCCGCTGAACTGGAAGCCGCCGGCCGCCACACCGAGCTGGTCGACCTGGCCGCTGGCGCAGCAATTCCGGAACTCGGCACTGGCGATCTGCTGGTATTGTGCTCCTCGACGCTGGGCTTCTCGCCGCCGGGCATGGTGCTGGCCGCGCTCAAGGCAGCCCCGCGTTCGGCCGGCGCGCAGGTGGCGATGCTCTGCGTATGCGGCGGCGTGATGCACAAGGGCAACATTTCCGGCGGCTGGAGCGGCGCGGCGTCCATCGTGGCGTTGGGCGTACTGGCGCGCAAGGGCTGGGAACCGGTAGGTTCAGCCGACGCGAGCTACCCGCAAAACTGGACCCAGATGTCCGAAGCGGCGATAGGCGCTGACCAGGAGGCCATAATCGGGCGCGGCGACGCCGACGCCCGCGCCTTCGGCAAGGCAGTGGCCGCAGGGCAGCGGGTGTTCCTCAGGCGCAACGCGCTCACACTGAGCGTGGGCCGCTTCGTAGGCTTCATCTTCAGGCTGATGGCCAGCAAAATACTCGGGAGCATGTACCTGGCCGACGACACCTGCACGTCCTGCGGCCTCTGCGCGCGGGTCTGCCCCGCCGGGGCCATCGTCATGCGGGGCGGCTCACCGACCTGGACCCTGCGCTGCATCGACTGCAACCGCTGCATCAACGCCTGCCCAAGTGCATCCATACAGACCTCGACCGCGCGCCTGGTCATCTTCGCGGCCGTCAACGTGGCGGCGATGATCGGTTCACCGCCACTGGCTCGCGGCATCCTGCGCGCGGTCGCGCCGGTATTATCAGGACCGGCTTTCGGCCCGGTGTCGTTCCTGGCTGGCGTAGCCCTCTATGCTGCCCTCACCTTGCTGCAGCTGGGACCACTGGCCCGTCTCATATCCGTCCTGGAACGCAAACCGGCCTTCAGGCGCTTCTTTAACGCCAGCTTTACCAGGCGCTACCAGCGCTACCTGGCACCGGGGTTCAAACCCTCTGACCGCAACCACTAACGTGCTGGCTGCAATGCGCATCGATTGATCGAAGGTTAATTTCTATACCCAATTTTCCAATTTCAAGTTTTCAATCCTGGAAAACTCACTGGTATTATTTGTCACAAATATCAGATCCTTACTGAGAGCCTGTGCAGCTAACAACATATCTATCTGCCCAAGTATCTTTCCGTCCTTTTTCTGCTTTGCTTTAAGAATTCCATATGGAATTGCATCCATATCATCAAAATAAAGAATGTTGAAAATGGAAATGAATTTTAATAGTGCAATTCTGTTTTTCTCTCTTTTTTCACTATTTTGAATTCCATATTCCAATTCTGCAATTGTTAATGATGATATATATATTCCATACTTTGATCGTTCCTTGATCATATCCAATACACGTTGAGGCTTCTTTTTGATCGCATACATACAAATATTCGTATCAAGCAAATACATTACAATGCTTCTCTTTCTTGATTATCTCCCTGTTCCCTTCCATCAACCATAAAGTCTTTTGTAAATCCGTGCAGACCTTCCATAAATACTTCCCAGGCTTTCTCATGCGGAATCAGTAATACCGCATCACCATGTTTTTGGATAAAAACATCATCACCAGAAAATTGGAATTCTTTGGGAAGCCTGACTGCTTGAGAACGTCCATTTTTGAAAAGTTTAGCCGTTTGCATGTTTGTTATCCTCCGATATATAGTAGATATCTTGGTATATACTGTGTCAAATCAAAAAAACACTTGCCCAAGGTCACGATACTCCCAAGATTTTTTGCAGTGTAGATAGATATTCCAGAAGAATCACCATACAGCACCGCCTGGTCTGTCAAGTTTTTGAGCCTTAAAAAAACAGTGCGGATATTGCGCATGTGGACGCACCACGAATAATCAACGCCCCTGACCATCGCCCCGCCGCGCAAGGATGCGCGGCCCAACAAAAGCCGGCGCAGCGAAGCGAGCCGGTACGTCATGGATGACGCGCCGCCGCGCACAGACGAACCGCGCGCCAAGGATGGCGCGCCCAAAAATGGCGCGAACATCCTGTTCGCGAACGTCACGGATGACGAAACGTCATGGATGACGAAAAGCGAGAGTGATCGTAGCCAGTAGCCCGGACCGCCTGCTACTGCAGGCAGGGAGGACTACTGGCGGAGAGCGCGGTGCCGCCGTTACTGCGGCGGCACACGCCCATATCGAAT
>CAXZAJ010000292.1:0-5087 GCA_964293355.1 uncultured bacterium | reverse complement strand
TGTGTTCAACTGGGAAAAGATCAAGGGAACCCTGGAGGCTACCGGCTTTGTCGAGGCTATCGGGTCGACGAAGGTGGAAAAAGAGCCCGTTGCTGAAAAGCCCGTCACTGAACCGGTCAGGGGTGACGGTAGCCTTGAACCTGCCGCAACCCCTGTGAGGAACGTTGAAACACCGAAGCCAGTCGAAACGCCGGCCGCGCCCGTGGTAGTGCCGGCAGCACCTGCTTCCGCGGAACCCGTCGTAAAGCCTGCTACATCGGTGAAACCGGCTCCCGCCAAGGATGTTCCCAAGATCGTCGCCCCGCCCGCTACAAGCCCGATGGAGCAGGTCAAATCGACCAGGGTAGCGGTGCTCTATCTGGTGCGCGTGGATGAAGATGGCGCCATCAGCCGATATGAGGTCAAACGTACGGTAGCCGCCTCTGATTCTCCCATGACCGACGCACTCGAAGCCCTGATGATGGGCCCGAATACCGATGAGCTGAACCGCGGCTTCATCAGTCTCATTCCATCGGAAGCGCGGCTCATATCGGCTCAGGTACGAGGCTCAACCGCCTATCTGAACTTCAGCGAAGCCTTCATGTACAATCGCTATGGCATAGAAGGCTATGCGGGGCAGCTCAAGCAAATCGTCTATACGGCGACCGGTTTTTCTACCGTCAAGGATGTACAGATCCTCATAGACGGCCAGAAACGCGACTACCTGGGCGGTGACGGCGTGTACATTGGCAAGCCCTTGTCCCGGGCGTCGTTCTAGGGGGATCCAAGTGCGAATCGACGCGATAGAGCGTTCCGTGCATGCGATTGCGGAACTTGAATTTGCCCGCTCCTCCGGGCCTGGCGGGCAGAACGTCAATAAAGTGGAAACCAAGGTGCGTGCAAGGATAGACTTGGGCAGGGTGGAGGGACTCTCCGAGGCGGAGCGTGCGCGCGCCAGGACGGTACTAGCCACGAGGCTGGACTCGGAAGGGCGGCTGTTCGTCGCCGTTGACCTGGAACGCAGCCGCTCGATGAATGAGGCCATAGCTCTGGCCAGGCTCATCGAACTTGTCTCCAAGGCCGCGCGTGTACCCAAGCGCCGCGTAGCCACCAAGCCCACCCGGGCTTCCAGGGAGCGCAGGCTGGCTTCAAAGCATGTCCGCTCGACGACCAAGGGCGGCAGATCGGCTCCCCGCGGGGACGACTGACTTGTTTTTAAAAAAACTGCAATTGCCCTGTTCAATATCTATATTTCTATAATTAAAACGATGTTTTGATTTTACGAGCTTGCCGGCTCTGATATTTCAAGGTACAATCCTCTTACCGTACAATGGGAAAGAATTCGTTCAGCCTGAATGAACGAGGAGGAAGGTACCGTGGATCAGACTCGATTACATGCTTGGCATCTGGCCGCCGGAGCCAAGATGGCGCCGTTTGCCGGCTTTGATATGCCTATCAGCTACCCGTTGGGCTCTGTTGAGGAACACCTGGTTACCAGGCGTTCCGTCGGCCTCTTTGATATCGACCACATGGGACAGGTTGAAGTGACAGGGCCCGGTGCCGATGCATGGGTTTCCGGCCTCGTCAGCGCGCGCATCCTGGACATGAAGGACGGCGATGCCCGGTATTCGCTGCTCCTCAACGACCGCGGCACCGTGATCGACGACCTGTTCATCTACCGCCTGCCTGGCGCGTGGTGGATCGTCGTCAACGCCTCCAACCGCATTGAAGACCTGGCCTGGATGAACCAACACAAGCCCGCCGATGTCCGCATCGACGACCGCTCCGCTGAAACCTACATGATAGCCGTTCAGGGACCGCGGGCCATCGAACTGCTCGACCTGCTTTCAGACAAGAAGATTTCTGACTTTCCGCGTTTTACCTCGGGGAATGCCAAGGTTTTGGGTGTGCACTGCCTCGTAGGCCGTACCGGCTATACCGGCGAAGACGGCGTCGAGCTGTTTTTTCCCGCAGAGAGCGCCGAGGCACTGTGGACGGGCCTGATCGCCGAAGGAGCCAAACGCGGCATCGAGACGCAGGCCATAGGTCTCGCCGCCCGCGACAGTCTCCGTTTTGAAGCGGGCATGCCGCTCCATGGCCACGAACTGTCCCAGGACATCAGCCCGCTGGAATCCGGTTTCAAGTGGGCTTGCGACATGGAAAAGGAATTCATCGGCAAGGCTGCCATAGAGAAGCTCGCAGCGGCAGGTGTAACGCGCAAGCTGGTCGGCTTGACCGTAACAGGCGGTGTGCCGCGCGAGGGCTACGAAGTGCAGGATGCCAGTGGCAAGAAGGTTGGCTCGGTGGTGGCAGGCATGTTCTGCCCGACAGCCAAAGTGTTTGCCGCCAATGCGTTCATTGAACCGGGCGTGGGCAAGATCGGTACGGCGCTGGCCGTGGCCATACGCGGCAAGCCCGCTCCCGCCACCGTGGTCAAACGCCCCTTATATATCCCCGCCTACCGCCGCTGACGGTCGCTGGACAAAGACAGGGAATTTTAGCACAGAGCCACAGAGAAGACGAGGCAAGAAAGGATGAACGGTCAGAAAATGTTTGTGATACTTGGTCTTCAATTCTTTTATCGTTCTTCCTCATCTTCTCTGTGTCTCTGTGCCAATAAACGTATGACAAGTGAATTATTCTGAACAGCATACCAGGAGGAAGCCATGAGCAGCATTGACAAGAACGCACGGTACCGATCATCACACGAGTGGGCACGCAAGGACGGCGCCCTCATCGTCGCCGGAATCTCCGACCACGCACAGGATGCGCTCGGCGATATTGTTTTCATTGAACTGCCAGCCGTTGGAAAGACAATCAAGCAGGGTGAGGCCTTTGGCGTCGTGGAGTCGGTCAAGGCCGCCAGCGACGTGTACATGCCGTTGTCCGGCAAAATAGTATCCGTTAACGGGACGCTCGCTGGCGATCCGGCCCTGGTCAACAGGGAGCCCTATGCCGGTGGCTGGCTCATAAGTTTCGAGCCGACCAATCCTGCCGAATGGGATGGTCTGTTGACCCCAGAAGCCTACGAGGCTGAAGCCGGCAAGGAGTAACGCGGTGCCCTTCATTCCGAATACAGACGCCGACCGCGAGGCCATGCTCGCCGCCATTGGCGTCAAGTCAGTCGAAGAACTGTTCTCCGACATACCCGCTGCCAAGCGTTTTCCAAAGCTGGGACTGCCTGCTGGCCTCTCGGAGATGGAAGCGCTCAGGGAAATCGAGTCGCTGGCCGCAAAGAACCTTTCAGCGTCCAATAGCGCCTGGTTCCTCGGAGCCGGCGCCTATAACCACTTCATCCCGGCAGCCGTGCCAGCCCTTGCGTCACGCGGGGAGTTCCTGTCGGCGTACACCCCGTACCAACCGGAAGTCTCGCAGGGTACGCTCCAGGCCATATTCGAGTACCAGTCGATGGCTGCCGAGTTGCTCGGCGTGGATACGGTCAACGCCTCTCATTACGATGGCGCTACGGCGCTGGCCGAGGCCGTGCTGATGGCGGTGAACTCGGGCGGGTCAGCCCGGCCCCGCATCATGCTGCCGGCGGCACTGCACCCCGAGTACAAGGAAGTGCTCCGCACCTACCTTGCCGCCTTCAGCGTGCGGATCGACGAGTATGCCGATGCACCGGCGCTGGCTGCAAAAAAGTGCGATGATCAGACGTCATGTTTCGTCGCCTCGTACCCGGACTTCGAAGGGCGCGTCCACGACCTTACGGGCGTTGCTGACGCCGTCCACGGTGCCGGAGCGGTCTTCATAGTCAATGCCGATCCGATCATGCTCGGGCTCCTCTCCAGCCCGGGATCGTACGGAGCGGACATCGTAACCGCAGAGGGCCAGGCGCTGGGCAATGCCATGAACTACGGCGGGCCTTTCCTTGGCATGATGGGCGTAACGCAGAAATTCGTGCGCAAGATGCCAGGCCGCATCGTCGGCCAGGCTTTTGACCACGACGGCAGGCGCGGTTTCGTGCTTACCCTGTCCGCCCGCGAACAGCACATACGCCGCGAGAAAGCCGTCTCCAACATCTGCTCCAATCAGGGGCTCGTGATGCTGCAGACCACCATCTACCTTGAAGCTCTCGGCAAGAGCGGCTTAAAGGCTGTGGCTGAACTCTGCTGGAACAAGGCCCACTACGCGGCAAAGGCGATAGCCGCGGTACCCGGATACGCCGTAGCCGATGGAACCTTCTTCAAGGAATTCGTCGTCAAGACGCCGGTGCCGGCCAAGGAAATTGTCGACAAGCTGGAGCGCCGCGGCGTAGTACCCGGACTCGAGCTGTCTCGCTACTATCCCGGGCGTACCCACGAACTCCTCGTCTGCGTTACCGAGATGAACACCAAGGCCCAGATCGACCTGCTGGCCCAGTCGCTCAAGGAGGCCTCCGTATGAACCTGATCCCGGAACCCCTGGCGTTTGAGCTTTCAAGCCCCGGAAGGGTAGGCGTTGCCCTGCCAAAATGCGATGTGCCGGTTTTCGCAGTGCCTGCCGCACTCCTGCGTGCAGAACTGAAGCTGCCTGAACTCGATGAGCTGACGGTTGTGCGACACTTTACCCGGCTTTCGCAGAAGAATTTTTCCATCGACTCGCACTTCTACCCGCTGGGCAGCTGTACCATGAAGTACAATCCCAAGGCCAACGAGGTAGCCGCCGCCCAGCCTGGCTGGAAAGGCGCGCATCCCTTGGTCTCCGACGACCGCAACCAGGGCGCGGTGGAGCTGATCTACCGCCTTCAGGAAAGCCTCAAGGCTATCGGCGGTTTCGCGGGCGTGAGCGTGCAACCCGCCGCCGGAGCGCATGGCGAGCTGGCTGGCGTGTTCATGATCCGCGCGTACCATCTGGCCAACGGCAACCCGGAACGCGTCAAGATGCTCATCCCCGACAGTGCGCACGGTACCAACCCGGCCTCGTGCACCATGGCGGGCCTGACCACGGTGACCATTCCCAGTGACGCCGAGGGCGGCGTCGATCTTGACGCGCTCAAGGCCGCCTGCGACGACACCGTTGCCGGCATCATGATCACCAATCCCAGTACCATAGGCCTTTTTGAGCGCAACATCGAGAAGATCGCGAAGATGATCCACGATGCGGGCGGCCTCGTGTACGGTGACGGC
>CAXZAJ010000291.1:0-5126 GCA_964293355.1 uncultured bacterium | reverse complement strand
AGTACCGTGATATCGCGTCTGCCGCGACGCCCGGATTGAACGCTGCGTATATGTGCCCGGGAACGGTGATGAATGCGGTTTCTATGCCCGAGGCTTCGAGGAGGGCGCAGAAGAGCACGGTAAGATCGTCGCAGTCACCGGCGCGGTAGCTCAGGCTCTGGCTGGGGAACTGCAGATAATCGAGCGCTGCCTCGTTCCCTGACAGGCTGGCGGACGACGAGGCGGGATCTATCACATAGTTCATGCCGTACACGGAGAGCGACTCGAACAAGGCCATCGCCTGCCTGAACTGCAGGATGAAAGTCGATGCGTCCGCTTCGCGCACGGCGCCTGAGATGTTCTTAGAAAACGACAGCACGGCCGGATCCTTGGCCGTGACGAAGCTTGCCGCCTTGCGGTCATCGTCCCAGGTAAGCGCGTTGCGGTGCAGGATCGTCAGCGATACCGTTTCTTTTTTCCTGACTTCTTCCCTGCCGCGCTTGTAACTAATCTCGATCTCGGCGCTGGCTTTGCTGCCTTCAGTAATGCCGAGGATAGCCTGGTTGAACAGGGCGTACAGCGGTACGACAAGCTCCTGGCCTTTGCTTAAAAAATCCGACACCACGTAAGTCTTGGGAGTGTCCATGAAGCTTTTGACGAACAGGCTGACCCTGACGTCGCGAATATCTGAAGCTTCGTCATTTTTTATGGTGATGGTGCCAAAGGCGTTGTCGTCGTAATGCTTGTAGAAGACGGGAAAGACGGGGTAGAGGTCGATGTGCCTGAACTCCAGCTTTGAGGGGGCTGTCCCCCCGGGGCTAAACCGCAGGGTCAGGTATCCATCCGCGCCTCGATACAGGCCGGGAACTTCCCGGTAGGACGCTCCCAAACCCAGCTTCATGCTTGAACCAAGGCGCACAGAAATGCCCGCCTGGGCTTCAGCCCACAGGTTCGAGCCCATATTCTCGCCGTACAGCCCAAGATTGTAACCTGCTCCGGCGCCGAGCTCAAAGCCCAGCATGCCAGTCAGGGAGATTGGATATGAAAGCGAAGCTCCCAGCCGAACCATGGACAGTGACTCGTCAGAAAGGCTGGGAATGCTCGCATACCCTACGACAGCGCCGCCGCGCAGGAAAGGCGCGAACGGCAACGTCCAGTCGCCCTGCAACGAAGCGCCTCCGCCAGTTTTATACGGCACCTCGCCGTCCGCGAGGGGGCCGAGCGGTATGGACGCGGAAGGCGTGACCGACAGACGGATACCCTCCTGGGCGGACAGCGGCGCGAGGGCGACGGCCATGATAGTTACTAGCACGATGTTTTTCATCCCGAGGCTCCACACTTGTCGTTCTTGTATGGAAGTATGGGGCCGGAAGCCGAAAAAACATCGTACCTAAGTGCAAGTAGCCCAGTCCGTTGGTACCGGCCCCTAGAATTCGCCTTTGGGTTTTTTCAAAAGGAGAGGCAGCGCGCTCTGCTCGGCTTCATGGCTGGAGATGAGTTTGTATTCGCTGAGGAGCTTGTATAGCTCTATTTTGTTGGCTACACCCAGTTTCTGGTAGATATGGGTGCAGTGGGTTTTTATGGTACGTATGGAAACGCCCAACTCGCTCGCCATCGCCTCCTGTTGCTTGCCCTCTACCACCAGGCTGACCACGCGGTTCTCGGCTCGGGTCAGGCCAAAATTGCTCTGGAGCGCGGTAGCGTCATTGACCGGGATACCTACAACCAGCAACGACTCAAGTTCACCGGCCGAATCACGAATCAGGTTGAAGCGGCAGTCGATACGGGCGTTCCCCGGAGCAGTCGAGCTCAGCATACAGGAAAAGCTGGCAGAATTACTCTCCTCCGCGCGTCGAAGCGCACCACGTATCTCAGCTGCCTCCGTTACCATGCCCTCGAGCGTCGGAGCGGGCGGGAAAAGGGATTGTGCCTTGCTGTTGGCATATACGGGCCGCATGTTGGCGTCCAGGAGGATGATGGCATCCGACAGGCGGTCGAGGGTCGAGCGTTCGATTGCGATGGCATTGGCTGACAGGAATCGATAGCGCCGTATTGCGAGTGCTGCAGCGCTTATCAGCACGATGCTGAACAGTGGCGAAACGAGTATGGTGCGATAAGGGCTGACGAGTGGCAGGATGAAGGGTTCCAGATTGAAAAAGAGGACGCTTATGCCTATGCCCGAGGCTATGAGCAA
This sequence comes from uncultured bacterium, assembly GCA_964293355.1. Classification (GTDB taxonomy): domain Bacteria; phylum Spirochaetota; class Spirochaetia; order Treponematales; family UBA12059; genus SZUA-370. Next base: position 2,953 of record CAXZAJ010000291.1, on the reverse strand, counting down.
TAATTGACGGCGGTCCCGTCGTCGGCTGGAGTTGAGCGCATCGTGTACGAGCAGGCCGATCGACAAGGCATAGTACGACAGGTACTGGAACATCAGGAGCGTGAAGCTCAGGGAGCCGAAATCCGGCTCGCCAACCCAGAAACCTCCTGATTGGCTGAAACTTCTGAAGACCAGAATGCCCGTCCACGCGATGTACTGAAACGCTATGGACGGCATATAGGATAGCCATGCGGCAAGACGCCATGCTCGGTGCTCCAGCCTTCCTGTATACGCAAGCGTAAAATGCAGGGTACAGCAATGGAGGAAAATAAAACCCGGAGATGCTACCCTGAACCAGAATCGTGCTTCTTCTGAGGTGGCACTACCGTAGCCCAGTCCAACGCCGAAGAGCCACAGTGCTATGCACAAGGCCATGCCGAAGAAAAGACGGTTTGGCATCCTCCGGGGATTTTGGCGAAGGATATAGAGCCCTTCAATGAGGGCAAGTGTAAGCACCACCGCGGCCAGGAAGCTGATCAATCCCATAGTTGATCATTTTATACTCGATTGCGTGATTCAGCCAGCAGCTTCTTGCTTTCTACGCCGATCACCTCCTGCACATTGCAAGCGGGCTCAATATGGTCTCCGATCCCGGTGTTCATACCCATTTGCACCTTGCAGAACGGGTCTCACGGGCAGAAGGACCTGAACTGCCGGGCTTTTGCATAATACAGCAATATGAATAATCGACCATGGTCAATTATTTTAAAAAATAAATTGACTAAAGTCAAAAACGGCTCATACAATGCCCTACCTTCAAGTGCGCTTGTTAATTGATATTAATTTACCATATTGATTGGCGTACACACGCAGGTGCAATGGCACCTGCGAACATTCATACTCCGAGGAGACAAGCATGCAAGCATTACTGGCATCACTACCCATCCTGCTGGTCGTCGTCCTGATGGCTGTGTTCAACTGGCCGGCTAAAAAGGTCATGCCCATGGGATGGGCTCTGGCCACTCTTCTGGCCGCATTCTTCTGGAAGATGCCCTTGCAGTGGCTGGCTGGAGCTACGGTCTCCGGAGCACTCGACGCGTTCAACATCCTCATCATCGTGTTCGGCGCAATCCTGCTCATGAACACGCTCAAGAACTCAGGCGCCATCCGCGCCATCAAGGGTACGTTCTACAACATCAGCCCTGACCGCCGCGTACAGGCCATCATCATCGCGTTCCTGTTCGGAGCCTTCATAGAAGGCGCAGCCGGTTTCGGAACGCCCGCAGCGCTGGCTGGCCCGCTCCTCGTCAGTCTCGGTTTCCCGCCGCTCGCTGCCGCCATGCTGGCGCTTGTGGCCAACAGCACGCCGGTCAGTTTTGGCGCGGTCGGTACGCCTATCCTCGGTGGAGCGGCCAAGGTGCTCAATTCCCCCAGCGTCATCGAAGCCCTGAACACTTATGGCTGGACCTTCGATGTATTCGTGCACCAGCTTGGCGTCTATACCGCAATCATCCATGCAGCAGTGGGAACCTTCCTTCCGCTCCTTATCATATTGATGCTGACCAAGCTCTTCGGCGAAAAAAAGAGCTTCAAGGATGGTTTTGCGCTGGCTCCGTTTGCGATTTTTGCCGGGCTCTGTTTCACCGTGCCGTATCTTCTGATCGCCATTTTCATCGGACCGGAACTCCCATCACTGCTCGGTGCACTCATCGCACTCCTGATTGTAATTCCCGCGGCTAAATCCGGATTCCTTCAGCCCAAGACCCCCTGGGATTTCCCCGAGCGCAAGAGCTGGGGCAGCGACTGGGTAGGCACCGTAGAACCGGGAGCCCTCAAAGAAGACACTCCGCAGATGAGCACCCTTCTGGCGTGGCTGCCCTATGTGCTGGTAGCCCTCATTCTCGTCGTTACCCGCATTCCTGCCCTCGGTATCAAGCAACTGTTGACCAGCCCTGGGTTAACCATCGCATGGAAAGGTATTCTTGGTACCAAGCTCGTCTACAGCCTGCAGGCACTCTACCTGCCAGGAACCGTGCCCTTCATCCTCGTCGCGGTACTGACCATTTTCATGCACAAGATGAGCAAGACGACGGTCAGCAAGACCTGGGGAGACAGCCTCAGGCAGATTGGTACCCGCAACGATAGCGCTCGTCGGAGCCGTGGCTATGGTCTCCATAATGAAGAACTCCGGCAACAACGCTTCGGGCAGCCTGGACATGCTCAAGACCCTGTCCACCGCAGCGGCGGCCATACTCAGTTCTGTCTGGATTTTCATCGCTCCTTTCATCGGAGTTCTCGGCGCCTTCATGGCCGGAAGCAACACGACCTCCAATATTCTTTTCAGTACCTTCCAGTATGAAGTAGCGACGAGCGCGGCGCTCCCCAGAGTCATCACCGTCGCCCTCCAGGTTGTAGGCGGAGCGATCGGCAACATGATCTGCGTGCACAACGGGGTCGCCGCCAGTACCACGGTCGGCGTATTGGGCAAGGAAGGCAAGATCATACGGATAAACCTTATACCAGCCGCGATCTATGCCGTTCTGGCCAGTATTGTCGCGCTCCTCATCATTGGAATTTTCGTACCTGGTCTGTTCTAGCCCATACATCATGCATACCGTTCCGGGCAGACGTACCTGCCCGGGACAAGCCGGTTGAGCACTAGCCTGACCGGTACCAGAAGGAGGTCTTTTTTGAAGATCATAGTGCCCATCAAGCAGGTTCCTGAAACCAGCAACGTCAAGATGGATCCGGAGACCGGCACCGTCATCCGGGCGGGCGTCGAGACCGTGGTCAACCCGCTTGACCTGTATGCCCTGGAAACGGCGCTCGTTCTCAAGGAAAAATTCGGTGGAACGGTGACCGTCGTCTCCATGGGACCGCCGCAGGCGACCAAGGCGCTCAAGGAGGCGGAGGCCAGGGGGTGGGCCGCAGCGGTGCTGGTCTCAGAGCGGTAGATCGGGGGGGCCGAGTCCTG
>CAXZAJ010000290.1:0-5197 GCA_964293355.1 uncultured bacterium | reverse complement strand
GCAAGGGCGACTACCGCGAGCCCGCCATCGAGCTGGTGTTCGCGGACGGCAGCCGCACCGCCGACTTCCGCTTTGACGGCTCGCGGACCTACCGTGGCCGCCCCGGCATTGAAGGCCTGCCTTCAGCCCTCGGCAGCGAGGCCGATGTCCAGACGACCGAGGTTACGCTGCGCGATGCCGAGCGGGGTCTGTCCCTCGTGCTGACATACTGCATATATGCTAAATACGACGTGATCACGCGCTTCGCAACGCTGCGCAGCGACAGCGTGGAACCGGTGCGCATCGGGCGCCTCATGAGCGCGCAGCTGGATCTGCCCGGCGGAAGCTGGAACTTTGTGACGTTTGACGGCTGCTGGGCGTATGAGCGCGAGCGCAACGACAGGCCTGTGCTCCCGGGCATCTACGTCAACGACTCCAAGACCGGCAACAGCTCCAACCGCCACAACCCCTTCGTCATGCTCACCGCCGATGGCTGCGCGGAAGACTCTGGCGATTGCTATGCAAGCAACCTGGTCTACTCGGGCAACCACGCTGAAATCGTCGAAGCGACCTACCAGGGCAAAGTGCGCCTGCTCACCGGTATAAACCCGTCCGGGTTCGAGTGGCTGCTGGAACGGGGACAGACCTTCACCACCCCGGAAGCTGTCCTGTCGTATTCGGCCAACGGCCTGAATGGCCTCAGCCGAAACATGCACCGCTTCGTACAGGACTTCATCGTACGCGGCGAATGGCAGCGCAAGGAACGGCCGGTCCTGATAAACAACTGGGAAGCCACGGACTTCGACTTTGACAAGCGCAAGCTGCTGGCACTGGCCAAGGAAGCCGTAAACCTCGGCATCGAGCTGTTCGTACTCGACGACGGCTGGTTCGGCAAACGCAACGATGACACGAGCTCCCTGGGCGACTGGACCGTCAACGAGAAAAAACTGCCCGGCGGCATAGCGGGGCTGGTACCGAAGATCAACTCGCTGGGACTCAAATTCGGTATCTGGGTGGAGCCGGAGATGGTCAACGAGGACAGCGACCTGTACCGCGCGCACCCCGACTGGGCCATAGCCACGCCAGGCCGCGCACCGGCCTACGGCCGCAACCAGTTCGTCCTCGACCTTACCAGGCCCGACGTGCGCTCATACCTCATAGAAGCGATGACCGGCGTATTCTCGCAGGGCAACATCGAGTATGTGAAGTGGGACATGAACCGCAACATCTCCGACGCCTGGTCCGGAGGTCTGTCCCCGGAGCGTCAGGGCGAGTTCCACCACCGTTATGTGCTCGGCCTCTACGGGATACTCGCGGAACTGGTCCGGCGCTTCCCGAAAATACTCTTTGAAAGCTGCGCGTCGGGCGGCAACCGCTTCGACCTGGGCATGCTGTGCTACATGCCCCAGACCTGGACCAGCGACGATACCGACGCCTACGCGCGCCTGTCCATCCAGGGCGGCACCTCCTACGGCTACCCGCAGAGCGTCATGGGCACCCACGTGTCCGCCAGTCCCAACATGCAGACCCTGCGCGCCTCGACCATAGAGACGCGCTTCAACGTGGCGGCGTTCGGGCTGCTCGGATACGAACTTGACCTGACCATGCTGTCGCCGTTCGACAAAAAGGCCATCAAAGAGCAGGTAGCGTTCTACAAGGCCCACCGCAAGCTCCTGCAGTTCGGCCGCTTCCTCCGCGTGCCCGCAAGGCTGGATACGGACAAGACAATATGGGCCGTGGTCTCCGAGGACGGAACAGAAGCGATAGCCGGCCTGTTCCAGGGCAGCGCCCGGGTGGGCCGGGGCCAGGACCTCCTGACTGTGCCGGGGCTCGAGCCGGGCGCTACCTTTACCGTGCTGGGCCGGCCCCAGTACATCAACGTCAAGGCGTTCGGCAACCTGGTCAACCGCGTGCTGCCGGTCAAGATACGCGGCGACGGGGTCCTGCACACCGTCCTTTCGTCGCACTACATGTTCAGGATGGCCCCCGAGGACTACCGGGCCAACGGCGACCTCCTGTCGGACTACGGCATCTTGCTGATACCGCAGTTCTCCGGCACCGGCTACAACGACAGCGTCAGGATATTCTCCGATTACGGCTCAAGGCTATACGTGGTGGAGAAGATCGAATGAGCGACCACGATGTCATCGTGATCGGCGCAGGCCTCTCCGGCCTCACCTGCGCCGCTCTGCTCGCCGAGCGCGGCCTGCGCGTGCTCGTGCTCGAGGCGGGACTGTCCCCGGGCGGCTCCTGTTCGTCGTTCAGGCGCGGCGAGGTAACCTACGCCCTCGGCGCGGCCCTGATGTTCGGCTTTGACGGCGGTTTCGCTCCACACCGCTTCGTCATGGAAACGCTCGGCGAGGCCGTGGACGTGTACCGGCACGAGGCGCCCTACGTGGTGCACTACGGCGACGACCGCATCGTGTTCCACCGTGATCCGGAGCGCTTCCTCGATGACCTGGCAAAGATCTTTCCGGGCACGAGGGAACAGCTCGGCAACTTCTACCACCGGCTCTACCGGCTGCATCCGCTGATCGCCGGCTCCGCGGCCTCGTACCTGCCTCCGAGCGAGATGCGCTTCACCGACTTCACGCCCGCCAAGGGGTCTGACCCCAGGGATTCGCTGCGGGCCCTGGCCCTGCTTTCAATGAGTTCTGAAACGCTGGCCCGCAAGGACCTTACGGATGAAGCCTTGTTGCGGTTCTTTGACAAGCTCACCTCGACGTATTGCTACACGACGATGCCCGAGACGCCCGCGGTGCTCGCCGTAACGATGTTCGTCGAGAACCACGAGGGTGGCGCGTACGCCATCGCCGGCGGCCCCGCCATGCTGGTCGGCCGCCTGGAAAAGGCCATCGAGGCGCGCGGCGGCCGCATCGAGTACGGCGCCCTCGTGGAGCGCATCCTGTTCGACGGCCGCCGTGCCATCGGCGCCGTCACGGCCGACGGCCGGGAATTCCGTGCCCCGGACCTCGTGTTCTCCGGTGCCACCTCGCAGCTCGCCTCCGGCCTCGTGCCCGGGAGCCTGGTGCCCCGCCGCTGGAAGCGCCGCATGCAAGGCTTCAAGATGACCTACCGCAACTTCATGGTCTACGGCACCGTGGAGAAGTCAGCACTGCCACTGGAAGCCATGCCCATCGAGGTGTTCATAGACAACAAAGAGGTCATAGACGACGGCGACGTGACGCTGTATCTGTCTTCAATGGACGACCCGCGCCTGGCGCCGGAGGGACAGTGCTCGTTCATGCTGCTCGGCCCCAGCTTCCTGGACTGGCCCAGGCCGGGCACGCCGGAACACCATACGCCGGCATACGAGAAGGCAAAGGACGTCGAGGCGGAGCGCATCCTCGGCCTCGTAGAACGCCGCTGGCCGGGCTTCCGCGCCGGAGTACGGCGCACCGTCCTGGCCAGCCCTACCACCGTGGAACGCTACCTGCGCAAGCCCGGCGGAGCGGTCGCGGGACCAAAGCAGGCGCTCGGGCAGGCGCTGCTCAGGAGGCCGCACGCGCGCTCGCCGTGGAAGGGGCTCTGGCTGGCCGGGGAGTGGACCACCATGGGCACCGGCACGCCGGCTGTCACGGTGTCCGGCATAGGTGCGGCTGACCGCATCCTGCGGGAACGCGGACTGCCCGAGTTCAGGAACGTTCCGCAGATGACGAGTTTCGTGCGCATCATCCCTTCCGGAACACCGGGCAACGTGCCGGCCACTGAAACCGGCCTCGAAGCGTCCCGTTGCCGCTGGTGCGAACAGCCCGCCTGTGTCGGAGCCTGCCCGGCGCGCATCGACATACCCGGCATACTCCGTCGCCTGGAATGCGGCAACGACGCAGGCGCCGCCCGCCGCCTGGCTGAAAGCGACACAGGCCGCCCCGGACAGCATTCCGGCATGCTCTCGTGCTCTGGTTGCCCCGCGCCGTGCATGGACGTCTGCGTGCGCCACAACGTGGACGGCCGCCCCGTAGCTATCCAGCGGGTACTCGCAAGCATCTGACATGACAACCGGAAATGGCTACAACCGGAGCCGGCATGGCCAGCCATATCAATTCAAGCCCTGAACGTGATGACGAACCTGGTGCCGTGCTCCCGCCCTATCTGGATCGTTCCGTGCAGCTGTTCCACCAGCATGCCTATGAGCCGCATCCCGAAACCGGTGGAATCCTCCAGGCTGATAGATTCGGGCAACCCGACGCCGTCGTCCTCATACTCGATGGTCACGAGCGCGTCCTGTTCATGAGCCGCGACGCGTATGGAACCAAGCGCGCGGTCCTTGAAAGCATATTTGATTGAATTTGTCATCATCTCGTTGATGATGATACCGAGCGCTGAGAGCGACTTTGCGCCAAGCATGAATTCTTCAACATCGATGGTCGTCTTGATTTTTTTGCCCGTATCAAAAATTTCAACGATCTGCCCGATGAGCGGCGGCAGGTATTCGGTTATCGCCAGTTCGCTTGAACCGCCGGAATGGTACAGTTTCTCATAGAGCAGCATCATGCTCTGTACGCGCCCCGCGGCATCGTTCAGGATTTCAGCGCACGCGCACCGCTCTACAGCACCAGCCTGCAACCTGAGCAAACCGCTGATGGCGCTCAGGTTGTTCTTTATCCGGTGGTGCGCTTCCTTGAGTATTATCTCTTTTTCATGGAGCAGATCCTGAACGCGTTTTTCGGCCGACTTCCTTTCGGAGATGTCATTGTAAGCGATGACCACTCCGTAACCTTCCAAAGGAACAGGCGCGGCGGCTACGTTGAGCCAGGTTGTCTCATCCTTCGACTTGACCATACCCATCTCGACATTGTCGACTATGCGCTGTTCCTTCAGCGCCCTGGTGCCCGCGAATTCATCCACCGGCATCGGCGAGCCATCCGGGCGTACCAGTTTCCACTCATGCCCATTGATCGAACGTTGCACATGTTCCTCAGCCGTCAGTCCCAGCAGGCTGGAGGCCAACCGGTTTGACTCCAGGATTTTGCCTGTTGTGTCCGATATGGTCAGCCCCATTGGCGATACCTCGAAGAGCGTCCGGTACAGGGTCTCGCTGACCCGCAGGGATTCAACCATCTTTTTCTGCTCGGTAATGTCGGTGGCATAGATGACGACCCGGCTTGTCTGTCCGCTTGCGTCAAGAACCGGATAGAGCACCTGGTGTATCCAGCGCCCCCCCCGCATGTCGTCAAAAGCCACGGGCTTGCCTGTGCTGAAGACATCTTCCATGAAC
>CAXZAJ010000289.1:0-5205 GCA_964293355.1 uncultured bacterium | reverse complement strand
CACGATGGCATTTTCTTCGTTTCAAATGGCAATGCGGCCAAGGTACTTACTCTTTCATCCTTTGGGGATCTTCTGGCCATGGTCTACAATCCAGAACGCAACCCGCCCCCACTGACCTTGCAGCATTCCGATGCCGGGGTTGTCGCACAGGGGCGCACCGCCAAACCGTACCCATTCACGTCGCCAGGGGAGATTGCGGTAGACTCCAAACGTACCATATTCGTTGAAGACAGGGTGCCCGACTCGCGCAGGTCGTACGACGAATCGATGAATGCCAGCCTCGAGTACGTCGTGTTGCGTTTCTCGCGCGATGGTGAATATCTCGATTACCTGGGTCAGGAGGGGGTAGGCGGCACGCCGTTTCCGCTGCTGACTGGCCTGTACATCACCACCAATGACGATTGCGTCGTCGTGTCACTCACGGGCACGGGCTGGACTGCCTTCAGGTTTGATGCCCGCGGCGTACTGCTATCCACCATTGCCGTGCGCCGCAATGATCTGCCGCGCCCTCCGGAGGATGTGGGCAACATCGCGTCCATGGACAGGATCGTTGCCTCTCCTGACGGCTCTGGCTTGATCCTTAAATTTGATTACTTCCGGGAGGTCGTTGATACCGAGCCGCACACCCAGGCCGGCATTGAATTTTCTTCATCCTGGGCCTGGGTCATGGATGGCGCTACTGGCAACTATATGGATCGGTACGAGCTGCCGGCCTTCGAATCCATGATTGAGCAGAAGGGCGACGAAGTAGCCATACCCAGGGCCTGGGAGTTCGCAGGTGCCGCGGCCGGTGTCATTTTCCTGTCAGCCGCCGATGACGACGGGGCCACCTACTATGGCCTGTTCAACATGGCTTCCAGAACCATGAAGCGTTTTTCGCTCAAGATCGAACCTGACGAGACGCTCTATGCCGCATTCTCGCTTTCTCCCGAGGGCATACTGTCGGCCATACTGGGTTCCCGCTACGAGGCCCGTTTCGTGTGGTGGCGTTTCGACAAGATGCTCGGTGGGCTGGTTCCTTGAAACCCCTCGTCACCTTTGCCCAGGCGCAGAGGCTCGACCAGTCGACCAAAGATGCATATGGACTCTCTGATGACCAGCTCATGGAAGCAGCAGCAATCGGCATGGCCCGAGCGCTTGAGTCTGACGAGGTTTTCAGCGGTGCCCTGGAAGCTGCTTTGCACGATACGGCTCCCGTTCAGGTCGTGGCTCTGTGCGGTGGCGGAAACAATGGCGGAGACGCTCTGGCGGTGCTGCGGCACCTGGCATTCAGCGGCCGCACGGGCCTCGTCGCAGTCGTGGCGGCGCGGCACGGGGCTACCATGGCCCGCAGGCTCGCTGAAGCTGAAAAAACCGGGGTCACCGTGCTCGCTCCGGAAGATCCACGGGCGCAGTCGGCCGTCGCAAGGGCAGGACTCGTCCTTGACGGCTGTTCAGGCATCGGCTTCAAGGGGCCGTTGCGGGGTGAACTTGCCGGGCAGGTCAGGTTGGCTGCGCTCGCGAATGGTCCCGTGGTTGCCATGGATGTGCCATCCGGTCTTGGCCCGCTGTTCTCTCCTGAATCCGACCCGGATTCTCCGGTCAAGGCCAGCGCAACGCTCTGCGTCGAGCCATGCAAGGGCGAGCTCTATTTTCAGGGTAACCGCGAGTCTGCCGGGCGCATCATCCCTGTGCCAGGTGTATTCCCCCGTCCAGCGGGTTTGGGACCCGGCATGGCCCTCCTCGAGGCACCCGATCTGACGGACTGCTTGCCGGCTCCCGGTGCGGACAGCCATAAAGGCGACCGCGGAGCGCTGGGCGTGTTCGCGGGAGCGGTCGGCTCCACCGGTGCCGCCGTGCTCTGCGCGCGTGCGGCCTCGGCAGCCGGAGCCGGCAGCGTGACGCTGCTCGTCCGCGATACCCTGGTACCCATCGTGTCGGCTCTCGTCGTTTCACAGATGGTCAGACCCGCCTCGGCCCCGGGGGCCCGTCGCTTTGCTGCGGTCGTGGCAGGGCCTGGCTGGGGCACCGACGACGCCAACGTGCGCACGCTTGGCGAATTGTGGGACGCGGCCCTGCCGCTGGTCCTTGATGCCGATGCCCTGCGGCTTTTGGCAGCCCGACCCAAAGTTTCCCGCTGCTCGCCACTGATACTGACACCGCACCCCGGCGAATTCGCGCCGCTGGCCGCACTGGCTGCAGGAGCCAATCCTGCAGATCCGGAAGCGCTGGAAAAAGCCAGCCGCAGGATACGGTATGATACGGCTTCCACGCTGACCGAGGTGGCGGCGCATTTCGGCGCGGTCGTCATTCTCAAGGGGTCGGTCACCTGGACGGGAGACCCCGATGGACGCCTTGCCGTCTGGGACGGCCGCGAGCCAACGCTGGCGACCGCTGGGTCTGGCGACGTGCTTGCCGGGCTTGCCGGCGGCTTCCTTGCCCGCGGATCGAGTGCATGGAATGCCGCCACCGCTGCCGTGCTTACACACGGGCTTGCCGGCAAAGCCTGCGCCGCGAAGGGCTTCTACGAAGCCGAAGCGCTCCTCGGCGAGGCCGCGCTGCTTTCATACCGGAGGAACACTGATGGAAACCAGGGATAAGAACCAGGTCGAGTGCTATTATAACCGCGAAAAAAGACTCCAACAGGCCAATGCCGATGCACGGTTCGCAATGGATCGTCACGGTGCAAAACGACCAGGTTTGCTGCGAGCTCTCACAGCCACACGCGGCCTTGCCACGCTCTTTTTTGCAATGCTTTTCATGATCGTCGCGGTATTTGTCGTTGGCTTGATACAAGGTACCAAAAACGAAGGCAGCGTGGCAGGCAATGCCGTCATCGCCACCGCGATGTGGTTTGAAGGGCATGTGTACGTCACGGTCAAGCGCAGTTCTTCCTGGCTGGACCGCATCAAGGCCGCAAAACCTGCGATGCTCGAGATCAGGACTGGCGATGGCTCCGGCTACTCTACAGGCGTGATGCAGGTTGCCGATGATGATATCCGGCTTCGCTTCCAGGCCGAGTCCAGACCCCCGCGGATAGCGGTTATTGCCAGTGTGCCCGGTCCCGGTGGAGAAATCCTCGATTCAGCAGAACTCATCGTGCCCGTGGAGTAGTCTTGACCCCTGAATGGCTTTCCGCTATGTTGATTTTACGGGGTTGAAAGGGGATGTCTGGATGGTTCAGTTCTACCTGTTGAGCATCCTCATGAATATCGTTGCTGGATATTCGCTGATTTCGTTCCAGACTGAGCCTACGGGCAGCAAGTTCGACGGAGTCAGGGAGTTCCTCAAGGATGCCACCATCCGGCTCGTGCTCGGAATCCTGTGTTCTACCGTGGGTTTTTTCAAGCTTCTGACGGTCATGCGTGGAGATATACCCGTAGTCGGTGATCTTGTGCCGTCACTCGCCGGCATGGCCTCGGGCTTTACCCTGCTGCTGGAGTTTTACAGGAGCAATTCAAATGTCACCACTTCAACACTCGAGAAACTCGACTCAATCTTCGTCGCAAACAAACGCCTCGTCGGCATCATCAGCATCGTGAGCGGGCTTGTTCACTTCCTGTTTGCCAACATACTGTTTCTGTAGATGCGGTCCATAGCAGGCGTCGCAATCCGCGGCAACAGGGTTTTTGTAGCCCGAAGGGTTCCCGGTGGGGCGATGGGTGGCAAGTGGGAGTTCCCCGGCGGCAAACTTGAACCGGGGGAACAGGACTCCGATGCGGCAATCAGGGAATTTGATGAGGAATTTGGCTTGGCCGTCTCGGTCGGAGCCACTATCGGTTCGTCAGCCTTCCAGAACAACGGCAAGACCTACGAACTGGCCGCCCTGCTCGTTTCGTTCAGCGGTGAGCCGCTGGAACTCCGCGAACATGATGAGGTTCGCTGGGTAGGTGCTTCGGAACTCCAGTCGCTCGATCTCTCCGATTCCGACCGGTCGCTGGTTCCCTTCGTGTTGCCGTTACTTCTGCTCTGAGTCGAACAGGCCCAATTCCGGCTTGTCGTCCGGTACCGATGGCTGATTCAGGAGAATTTCCACACGTGCCTCGATGCGTTCCAGGTCCTTTTCCAGCCCCTTTGACAGCTTGACGCCTTCTTCAAACACGGCCACCGCTTCCTCGAGCGCAAGTTCTGGCTCCCTGATGCGCTGAGACAGTTCTTCCAGGCGGGCGAGTCGTTCCTCAAAATTTTTCATGCGGTAACCTCCACGATGCTGGCTGCGGCTTTTCCTGCAGCAAAGGTGATCGACACCGGATCTTCCGGTGCCAGATCGGATGCATTCCTGATTGCGGTGCTGCTCCCCGGGCGCCTGACGACGGCAAAGCCGCGGGCCAGTATGGCCATGGGATCAGAAGCCCTGAGGACGGCGTCTGCCGATGCCAGACGGTGACGCGCGGAAATACACGCATCGCCAGCTCCCCGAACAAGCGACTCCTTGGCATCGTCGAAGCGCTGCCTGTAGGGCTGCAGTGTCCGCTCGAAACGCAGCTCCAGGTGTTCTGGAGAAAACGATTCGATGAGGAGCCTGGCGCGTTCCATGCGCGCCTTCAGGCTGAGTGTCAGGGTGTCGGTGGCCGCATATATGCGGTCCACAACCGAGGATGCGCTCTCCGAAACCAGTTCAGCCGCGGCGCTTGGCGTCGGTGCCCGGAGCGAGGCGGCGTAGTCGCACAGGCTCCAGTCTATCTCGTGGCCCACCGCGCTTATGACCGGTATCTTTGACGCGGCCACAGCCCGCACGACCGATTCGTCCGAGAAGGCCAGCAGGTCTTCGAGTGAACCACCGCCCCGGCCGATGATTATCACGTCACCTAGCCTGAAGGTATTGGCTGTCTCAAGTTGGCGGACCAGGGCGGCTGGAGCCTCTTCTCCCTGGACGGCCGCGGGCAGTATCGTCACGCGGATGCCCGCGTTGCGCCGGCCGAGCACTGACAGAATATCGCGGAGCGCGGCTCCGGTGGGTGACGTGATGACGGCCACGCGGGTCGGGAAAGCCGGCAAGGGCGGTTTTTGGTCCGCATCGAAGAGGCCTTCCGCCGCGAGTCGGCGCTTGCGTTCCTCCAGCACGGCGAGTATGTCGCCTTCACCGGCTTTCTGCATCGACTCGACGATGAGCTGGTACTGGCCTCGTGCCGCGTACACGCTGACCGCGCCGCGTGCCCTCACGAGCGTTCCATCCACGGGCTTGAATGCAAGACGAGAGGCCTTGCCCTTGAACATCACCGCCTG
>CAXZAJ010000288.1:0-5230 GCA_964293355.1 uncultured bacterium | reverse complement strand
TGCCCGCGCGCTTGAGATGAGCGGCGACTGGCGCGGTGCCATGGACAAGTACCGCGCGGTGTATGAACTCAATCCCCGTTACGAAACGGCTGCTTCCTCTTACAACCGGCAGGCGGAGTCGCACGGAGCCTCACTCGACACCCGAGTCGCCACATCGGTAGACACCATGGAGTCAGCCGGAAGCACCAGAATCGAGTTCATGGCGCCGCTGACGAGCATGGTAGAGGTGCAGTTTGCCTACGAGGCAGAGCAGAGGAAACTGCATGCTCCCGCAACAGGTGATTTTCCTGAAGCGATGAGCCTGCACACCCTCGAACTGACCCTGCCGCTGGTGGCCCGGGGCATCGGGGTCACCTTCTTTGGCACGGCTGGCGGAACGATCCAGAACAAGCTGCAGACCCTGTTGCCACCCGTTGTAGCTGACTTTTCGCTTGCGGCGATTTCCGACTACGCCACTGTGGCTCCTCGCCTTGCTGCTGGCCTGACCTGGGACCAGGGGGGTCTGACTGCCCGTGCCGGCTACCGCTTTGACCAGATTGAAGACACCTTTTATGCCGGCCGCACGGTGTACTACGAACATGCCGGCCATGCCGGTGCGGGTGCGTATGTTTCGTCGCCATCCAGGATGCTCGCCCGCACCCTGAGCGGTTCTGCCTCGGTCGATGTGGCGGGTATTTTCTCGCCGAACCTGGATACCGATACCAATTTCGTGACGCGTGCAGGCGTGGAAGCCCATGTGGGCAGCATGCTCGCGGCAGCGCCGCTGGTCATGCTGGACCTGGGAGGAATCGCGTCCTGGCAGGATTCCACGATGACCGGAACGGCGGATTACTATGCGCCTTCAGCCGTACTGTCGCTGAAGGGCGGGCCGGCCCTGTCGGCCAGGCTGGGCACCGAGACGGGCTGGAACTCCACCGTCTCGGGCCGGATCTGGCCCGGGTTCTACCAGGCGGCAGGTGCCGGCAGGCTGTCGGTGGATGGTCAGTTGACGGTGGACCTCGCGAAGCGTGGGCTACGCATGTTCGTGTCGGCTGACGGTTCCTGGGTCAACGCGACCGGCACCTCGCCGGCCTACTGGTCGTTCCAGGCCAGCCTGGGGGCCAAGCTGGCCATCGTGGACTACCTCATACCATAATGAGGTTCTGGCATTCCTTGTAGAAGCTGTCCTGTTCCAGCCGCTCCCGGTATTCAGCCTGATAGGCTTCCATGCCGGGAGCGTCGAGTCCGAGGTTGACGAGCAGGGGTCCGAGCAACGGAAACGGCTTGGGCTCATCGCTGAAATAGAACCAGTTGGAGGCTATGAAGGCGCTGACCGAGACGGTCAGGATGAGTTTCTTCCAGCTGGACATGACGTTGACGTCACCGTGCTCCTTGGCGCAATCGCTGTACATATCCGGAAAGCTCCACAGGCGCAGCACCTCTCCGCCGACGCCCTTGTGCGTCGTGCCGTAGGCGGCGTTTCCCAGTTCGCTGAACCTGCCGCCGTTACAGACGACCTGGGCGACGAGTGCTACATAGCCGGCAGGATCGTGCAGGTAGAAGGCAACCTGCCCGACATTGTGCAGAAGCCCGGCTATGAACGCTTCCTCGGCGAATTCCTGGAGGCCCACGCGGATGGCCATATCCCGCGACACGAAGGCGGTTGCGAGCGAATGCTTCCAGAACAGCTTGTAGAATTTTGAACCGGTGTGGCTCTTGAAGATGCTGGTGCCGCTGACGAGGATGACCACATTCTTTATGGTGTTGATGCCGAGCAGGGTCATGGCGGACTGGAGCTTCGTTACCCGGTTCTGCCTGGCGTACATGGCGGAATTGGCTATCTTGAGTATCTTGGCCGTGAGACCGGGGTCGGCGCTGATGATGGCCTCAAGCTGCTTGAAGCTGTACTCCTGCCGCTGCACCATCTGGAGCACCTTGGTGGCGATGCCGGGATTGACCGGAATGGTCTTGAGGTATGCGCTGAACTGCGCGGTGGTGGTGGTGTTCAATCGAGCCAAACCTCCGAAACGATGGGTGTACCGCGGATCCGGTCCATGACCTCGGGTCGCGGCGCGCAGCTTATCTGAGCGTGCGCCTTGACCGTTACCACCGAGCGTTCGTCTCGTACGTGGAGCACGACGCCGCACTGGCCTGAGGATTCAAAGAGTATGTCGCGTAAACCCTCAAGATCCCCTTCACGGCGCACGTGATTGAGGGTGATGTGCATGGTTCGGTAGCTTTTTTCCTTGAGCTCGGCTGGCTGCAGGAGGCCCTCCACCTTGAAGCTCGGCGTCTCGCGCTCCAGGTCTACGGTGCCCTTGAGGAACACGATGGCATCGGTCTCGAAGCGCCCGGGGTTGGCCTCCAGGGTCGCCGCAAACACCACGATGTCTATCGTGCCGCCGTAGCCTTCCACCTTGCCGAAGGCCATCTTCTTGCCCTTGCGGGTAAGGATTTCACGCCACTCCACGAGCTGTCCCACGAGCGTGTATTTCTTCTCGGAGCTGGAGCGCTCGAGGTGCGCCATGTCCACGTCGCAGCACTTGTCGTACAGGTCCCTGAACTCGTCGAGGGGGTGGCCAGAGAAGTAGAAGCCCAGGAGCGCCTTCTCGGTGCGGAGGATTTCAGCCCGGGGCAGTTCCATGCAGGGTTCATAGCGGAACGGGGGGAATTCTTCCTCGCTGGATGCCTCGAAGAGGCTCGTCTGCCCGTACGCCCCCGCGTCCACCTTCTTCTGGGCATAGTCGTAGGCGCGCTCGAGGTTGAGCGCGAGTTCAGCGCGGCCGTGTCCCATGGCATCGAAGCAGCCGGCCTGGATGAGCGTCTCTATGACGCGCTTGTTCATGGCCACGACCCCTACCCGCTCCAGGAATTCCAGAAAATCCTTGAACGGACCGGCCTTGGCGCGCTCCGTGACTATGGCCGCCACGACGCCGTCTCCGACGCCCTTGACGCCGATGAGCCCGTAGACGATCTTGCCCTCCGACACCGAGAAGGTGGCCTCGGAACGGTTGATGTCCGGCGCGGTCAGGGCTATGCCCATCGTGCGGGCCTCGGAGATGTACTGGGTTAGCTTCTCGGTGTCGTTGATCTCGTTGGTGAGGTTGGCGGCCATGTACTCGGCCGGATAGTTGGCTTTGAGCCAGGCGGTGCGGTACGCCACGACGGAATAGGCCGCCGCATGGCTCTTGTTGAAGCCGTAACCGGCGAACGGCACCAGGATATCGAATATTTCCTTGGCCTTCTCCGCCGTATAGCCGCGGGACAAGGCGCCTTCTACGAAGGGTTTTTCCTCCATCGCGAGGACTTCTACCTTCTTCTTGCTCATGGCGCGGCGCAGCAGGTCGGCTCGTCCGAGGGAGTAGCCGGCAATTTCCTGGGCCACCTGCATCACCTGTTCCTGGTACACGATGACGCCGTAGGTTTCCTTGAGGTACTTCTCCAGCGAGGCAACAGGATAGGTGATGGGCGTGCGGCCCCACTTGGAATCGACGTACTTGGGGATGTTGTCCATCGGGCCTGGTCGGTACAGCGCGTTGAGGGCTATGAGGTCCTCTACGCTGGAGGGCTTGGCCTGCCTGAGGATGCCCTGCATGCCGTCGGACTCGAACTGGAACACGCTCGTGCTCCGGCCCTCCCCCAGCATGGCAAAGGTCTTCTCGTCCGTGTCGGGTATCTCTTCTTCTACTATGTTGATGCCGCGCTTGCGGAGCAGGGCCAGAGTGTTCTTGATGATGGTCAGCGTCTTGAGGCCCAGGAAGTCCATCTTTACGAGGCCGCATTCCTCCAGCAGGTCCATGGGGTACTGCGTGGCCACGATGCCGGTCTTGGCGTCCTTGAACAGCGGCACGTAGTCGGTGAGCACCGTCTTGCCGATGACGATGCCGGCCGCGTGAAAACTGGTATGCCGGTTCTTGTTCTCCAGCTTGCGCGCCATCTCGAAGAGTTCCTGGTAGCGCGGGTTCTCCGCCAGTTCCCTGAGCTTGGGCTCCAGCTCGAAGGCCTTCTCGAGGGTCATCTTGGGATCCTCGGGCACGAGCTTGGTTATCATGTTCGACTCTTCTATGCTCAGGTCCAGCGCGCGCGCCACGTCCTTGAGCACGGCCTTGGCCTTGAGCGTACCGAACGTGATGATCTGGCCCACGCGGTCATTGCCGTATTTGCCGTTTACGTAGTCTATGACGGCGCCGCGACCCTCGTAGCAGAAGTCTACGTCGAAGTCAGGCATGGACACGCGCTCGGGGTTGAGGAAGCGCTCGAACAGCAGGGCGTAGCGCAGCGGGTCTATGTCGGTTATGCGCAGCGAATACGCAACGATGGAACCCGCGCCGGAACCGCGGCCCGGCCCTACCGGAATGTCGTTGTCCTTGGCCCAGTTGATGAAGTCAGAGACGATGAGGAAATACCCCACGAAATCCATGAGGATGATGGTGGCCAATTCGTAGTCGAGCCGCTTCCTTACGGCGTTGTCGTAGCCCGGATAGCGCTTCTCCAGGCCGCGGTAGCTGTCCCATATGAAGTACCTGGTTACCGGCATGGCGAGCCGCTCGGCCAGAGCGCTGCGGACGCCGGGCGCCAGCTGGTCGGTAGGCACCTTGCCGTATCTGGGATTGGGCTTGCAGACATCTTCGTCGGTCATCGCGGCGAGGTACGCCCGGACGCTCTCAACCTCGGCCTCGGCCTGGCGGTCGTTTTCGCTGGAGTAGACGGACGGAATCGGGGACTCGGGAAGCAACGGGCCCGGCAACGGTATGGAGAGGATGACCATCTCGTTGGCCCGCAGCGTGGTGGATATGGCCTCAGGCACTTCCCTGAACAGGTCTGACATCTCCGCGAGGTTTTTAAGGTAAAAATCGGGGCACGGGAAACGCATCCGCGTGGTGTCCGATACCTTGCGGTTGGTACCGACGCACAGGAGCGCGTCGTGGGCGGCGGAGTCGTTGCGGTCCAGGTAATGCACGTCGTTGGTCGCGATGACCTTGATTCCGAGACGCTTGGCCATAGGCACGAGTTCGCGGTTGACGCGGACTTCCTGTTCCATGGCATGGTCCTGCAGCTCCAGGAAGTAGTTTTCCGCGCCGAACAGATCGCGGTAGCGGCCGGCTATGCGCTCCGCATCGGCGGGCCGGCCAAGCAGGATGTACTGGGGCACTTCGCCGGCTATGCAGGCGGTGGAGCAGATCAGGCCTTCGTGGTACTGCTCCAGGAGTTCCCAGTCTATGCGGGGCTTGTAGTAGAAGCCCTCGGTATA
>CAXZAJ010000287.1:0-5236 GCA_964293355.1 uncultured bacterium | reverse complement strand
GACATCATGGGCGAGCTTGCGGTGCGGGACGGTGCCAAGCGGCCCGCTACTGTAACTGCCACCGAGCCGACCAAGTGCCTGGTGCTGGCAGCCTGGGAGTTCATGTCGTTCATGAAGGTGCACCCCGAAGTGGCCATCCAGATACTGCCCATAGTCGTTACCCGCTTCCGCGAGACAAACGACGCCCTGATCGGCGTCTCCGGCGTCCGCGCTTGATACCCGGCACAAGACACAGAGAAGATTAGGAAGAATAAGAAAGATATGAAAGACAATATGGCCACGGAGGCACGGAGTCACGGAGGAAGATGAGTAAGATGGAGAAGGAAGCAACGAGAAAGAGAGAGAAATAAATTCTTTTTTTTCTCTCTAGCTTCTATCTCCCTAACTCTTCTCCTGCTCCGTGTCTCCGTGCCTCCGTGGTCTGATTTTTCCTTTGTCTTTTTCTTCTCGTCTTCTCTGTGTCTCGTTGCGAAATTTCCTATTCTTTATTACTCGTCTTCACTGTGGTTCTGTGCCCGGATTTACGGGCTTGGGCGGGGGATCCAGTCATACAGGCGCAGGACTTGGTCGACGTTGAGGTTGGAGGCGCCGCCGGAGACGACGAGGTCGGCGGATGTAAAGGCATCGGGAGACGATACGCCGGGTTCGGGGAGGGCGATGCAGGCCATGCCGGCAGCAAGGGCGGCAGCTACGCCGAGGCGGGAGTCTTCCAGCACCAGGCATTCAGCGGGAACAACGCCGCAACGCCTCGCGGCTTCCAGGAACACATCGGGTTCGGGTTTGCCGCGCGGCACCTCGGAGGCTGAAACCCGCACAGGGAACAGCGGCTCAAGGCCATGCTTTCTTACCATCAACTCTATTACCGCTGGAGAAGAACCAGAGGCTATAGCCAGCAGGATACCACGTCTGGCAAGCGCATTCGCCAGCGCTACCACCGCGGGAAACGGCTGGACCTTCTCCACGGCCAGGGTCAGGTAGGCTTCGTCCTTGAGCCTTAGCCGCTCTTCAGATGGTACATGGCACAGGGAGCTGTAGGGGAACATACGATCCAGCATCCTGAACATTTCCACGGCGCCGCGGCCCGTAAAGATGTCCTTGAGTTCGGGGGCAAAATCGATGCCGTATCCGGCCAGGAACTTTTTCTCGCTCTCGTAATAGACCGGTTCGGAATCCAGCAGCGTTCCGTCCATATCGAAGAGCACCGCCGAGACGCGCCTCCTGCAACGAGGCGGCCGGAATTCATTCATCTGCGGCGCCCCCTTCCAGATCGGGCTGCGGCCGGCGGCCGAATCTCGTCGGCGGATCGTAGTATCCCACGTCCCAGAGGAAGAGGCCGCGGGCCGGGGCGGTGGTTCCAGCCCGGCTCCGGTCGCGGGATTCAAGGATATCATGCATCGCCGTGTCGGGCGCTCCTGACGCTTCAAGTTCCACAAGCGTGCCTACCAGGGAGCGCACCATGCGCCACAGGAACGCATTGGCGGCGATATCGAACACGAGGGCGTCGCCTTCGGGGTAAAACGCCGCGTGGTGCAGGTAGCGAAAGCGGTTGTCGGTGGGGTCCTTGGCGGCCGCGAAGGCATCGCAGTCGATTTCGCCGCGCAGGCAGGAAGCCAGCTTGTTGAGCCGCGCCAGATCGGGGTGCCTGAAGATGCGCCACGCGTAGCGGTCGAGATGCGGCAACTGGGCGGGACCCGTCCGGATGTAATACTTGTACCGCCTGAGCCTGGCGTCGAAGCGGGCATGAAAATCAGGGTGCGCGTCCGTCGCGCGGACTATCCTCACGTCAGCCGGCATGAAGCGGTTGAGCGCCGGCTCAAAGCGGTCGGCGGGGATGCGCGCGATATCCGTGACGAAATGGGCAACCTGGCCTGCGGCGTGAACCCCGGAATCCGTGCGTCCCGCGCCGACTATCGAGACCGGATGCCCATGCATCCTGGCCAGCGCCTTCTCGATTTCTTCCTGCGCCGTCCGGGCTCCGGGCTGGCGTTGCCAGCCGCAGAAATCGGTTCCGTCGTAAGCGACGACCAGCTTGATGACACGGTCACTCATCCTCGTCGTCGCCGTCTTTCAGTTCTGCCTTTATCTTTTCGTAGAGTTCCCTGGATTTTTCCAGCAGGGGTCCCGGCTTCGCCTTGTTCTTCTTGCCGAAGCCGAACATCCTGGCGACCGACGTCTTGGCGGTTTTCATGCGCTCCATGCGTATTGCAGGGTCATCGACGGGGCCGTACTTGAGTTCCAGGATCGCGGACATGTACAGCACGCCCTCGTGCCCGTAATTCTTGTCCGTATCGGGGCCGAGGTTGCGCTGGGTGGAATACGGCTCCTTGCCCGTCTGTTCGTTTTCAAGCGCCAGGCGGTAGAAGAACCTGGCCTTGCGGTAAAACAGCCCGGCGACATAATCCCAGTTCTCGTTCGAGGCCTTGGCGTGCAGATCGTGGCAGAGCCAGGCGGCGCGGACCGATGCGAGCGCGCATTTGATGGTTGGAGAAAATTCCTTGGAGAACAGCTCGTAGCTCATCAGGGCGAGATAGTAGCTCGCCGCGCCTTCCAGCAGGCCGCGGGGTTCCTGGTAGTCGAGGGGCGAAAAAATCCTCTGCACGTCCTTGATCCTGGTATCGATGCGCTCATTGAGTTCAGCGGTGAACTTTGTCCCGGCGGCAATGAAATCCTGCCTGAAGGCGGCGTAGAAGCATGACGGGCAGACCTCAATTTCGTATATCAGCGGAACGACCTCGCCGAACGCATGCATGGGCTTGTAGGTCCGGTGCAGTTCATCGGTCATCTCGTCGGCGCTGACGCGACCCGAGAACAGTTCTTCGCGGCGGAAGCTCGCGTCGCACACGGGGCACCGCGTCACTTCCTTGGCATAGAAGGTAACCTTGCGGTCCTTTTCCGGCTTTTTTGCGGTCTGTATCCGTTGCACGTCAGGCCTCCAGGACGACCATCGCGATAGCGTTGTCGCTTTCGTGGGTCAGTGACAGGTGGATGGAAGAACAGCCGAGCGCCCTGAATTTTTCCAGGGCGCTGCCGTAGAGCCTCATGTCCGGCCTGCCGTTGTGGTTGTTGATGACGCGTATGTCCGTGAGCCTGACGCCGCGGAGCCCCGTGCCGATCGCCTTGCCGAAGGCTTCCTTGGCTGCGAACCTGGCGGCCAGGGAGAGGGCCGCGCTGGAACCCCTGGAGCGCGCTGACGTAAGTTCGTCAGGATGAAAGAAACGCTCGGGAAGCCCCTCTACTGAAAGCCAGTGGGCGATGCGCCTCACATGGACAACGTCGACGCCGATGCCGAGTATCATGGCAGCACCTCGGTCCTGGAGCCGGCCGGAGCCCTCTCCACGGTAACGGTAGCCACCATGGGCAGCCATGATTCGACGTCCAGTCCTTCAGGGAAACGGGGTACTACCGCTACGGCATACACGCCCGGCCCTTCGATATTGGACAGGTCCGCCTCGAGGGCTCCCGGCGCCGGCACGAAGGTTTCGAGTTCCACGCTGGTTCCGGCCACCCTGGCGGAGCCGAGCGGGGCAACGGTGCGGAGGACGAGCCCCTTGTCGAGACCGATGAAACTAACCTCGATGTCCTGGTAATTCCGGTACACGATGGCCTTCTTGACCTCCGCCTGAAACTCGATGGAGTTGGCGGACAGGATGGTCAGCAGCGGATCGCGGAGCGCGATTTTGGTCCGGATGCTGAAATTGTCGGCCCGGCTCGTCAGTTCTATGGGCTCGGTAGCCGCATCGCTCAGCTTTTCCATGAGGCTGGCCGGTCCGGCGACCTCGATTTTCGGGGGCATGAGGCTGAATCCGGCAAGCTCGTAACCCGGCTCGAGGTAACCGCGGAAGCTCGGTACCACCTGTATTTCCTTGACCACCCGCTGTTCTATCGCTATGGCGATGTCAGAGGGATCGATGCTGATTTCAAGCGGGTCGATGCCGAGCGCGCTGCCCCGCTTCTCGACCTGGACCGGTACCCGCCACACGCCTGCGCTGGTGAAGCCGCGCAAGTCGAGGGTAGCCTGGAGGTCGCCCTCGAGCACCGCGTAGATGATGTTCGATTCGCCGCGCAGCACGAGGCGGACCGTGCGCGGATACGGGCTGGCTGGAACGAAATCGTCATTGGCCGTGACGAGGAGCGGCACGGACAGGGGGCGTTCCTCGAGCCTGTTCAATTGATAGAAGAAGAACAGCGCGATGGCGCCGGCCAGCGACAGAATCTTGGCCGGCCAATCCGAGAAGAGGCGCTCCAGCCGTTCGCGGCGTACCTTATTCATCGAAGGCTCCATCGTCAGCGAGGGCCCTACCCGAATACTCGAGCAGCTGCCCCAGCCGCTTGCGGAGTGCAGGAAGGCTCAGGTTGTAGTACAGCCGGGCGTCGTAGGCCAGCGAGATGGCGCCGGTTTCCTCGGAGACTATCAGCACGACCGTATCGGCGCCTTCCGTCAGGCCCAGAGCGGCGCGGTGCCTGGTGCCGAAGCTCCGCTTGATGTCCCGTTGCTCGGAAAGCGGGAGGAAGCAGCCAGCGGCCATGATCCGGCCTTCCTTTATGATGATGGCTCCGTCGTGGAGCGGCGTGTCGTACTCGAAAATGGAGAGGATGAGCGCGGAACTGACTTCGCCGTCTATCCTGGTGCTCAGCCCCCTCCAGTCGTCTCGCGCGGCGCAAGAGGAGGAAGCGACCCCCCAGCCCCCCCGCGCCGATGGCCGGCCGCAGCACGCGCCCCACAGGAGAGCGCAGCGCGGCCGCCTCGCCCATCCCCTGCCCGAAGAAGGCCGCGCGCCCCCCGCCGGCCTGCTTGGCACAGCAGTTATACAGAAGGTGTACGCCTCTGGCTCACTTGAAACGCCCCATCCGAATCAGTCTCTGGTTCATGTTCCTCACCCTGCCGCTGATGGTGGTCCGGGTCAATACGATCAACAACGAAATCGAATGGCGCTGGTCGAACATGCTGTGGGTTGGACTGTGCGCCTTCGCCCTCGCCTGGTTCTGGCACTTCTCGGTCGAACGGCGCGCCGCGCGCCGCGAAGAGGAAAAGGCCGACACCCAGCCGGCAGTCGAAAAGCTCTCGCTGGCGCAGCGGCTGGCCGACGATCCGGTCCTCGGAAAACGGCTGCTGCTGGTAGCGGCGGGGGTCGCGCTGGTCTTCCCGTGGCTCCTCTCGACCGGGCAGAACTTCTACCACGTGAACGTCATGGTCAGCGCGCTGGTCTTCGTCGTGCTGGGGCGCGTCCTCAATATC
>CAXZAJ010000286.1:0-5249 GCA_964293355.1 uncultured bacterium | reverse complement strand
GAAGCAACCAACAAGAAATTTCGGAGGCCCACCGGCGAGGCCGCCCGTATCGTGCAGATAGCCAAGGGCTATCCCGCCGAGCGCGTCAACAAGGCCAACGGAGACGTGGCACGTTTCAAGGCCGTCTACGAGGAATACCGCAAGGCGCCGGACGTGACCAGGGACCGCCTCTACTATGAGATGATGGAAGCCGTCTTTGCTGACGAACAGAATGTGGAACTGATAGACAGCTCGTTGAGCAATTTCATTCCGATAAAGAACTTCAGCACCCAGGCCGGAGGCACGAAATGAAAAAACTCATAACGGTTCTTGCCATTGTGGCAGTTGTCATCGTACTCGGTGTACTTACAGGTCCCTTCTATATACTGCAGGAAGGATTCCAGACCGTCGTGGTGAGGTTCGGACAGATAACCAAGGTGGAGACGGAAGCCGGTCTCAAGTTCAAGACTCCGTTCCTGGACAATGTGGTGACCTACCCCAAGAAAATCCTCATGTGGGACGGCGAAGCGCAGCGGATACCTACCAAGGAAAACCAGTTCATCTGGGTTGACGCAACGGCCCGCTGGCGGATCTCCGATCCTGTCAAGTTCTACGAATCCGTATCGACGCTGACCAGTGCCTTCGGTAAGCTGGACGATGTGATAGACAGTGCCGTCAGGACCGTCGTTTCATCGAATTACCTGCGCGAGGCCGTACGGAACAGCAACGACATCATGAAGTCGACCTCCAGAGAGACATTCGAGACTGGCGATGCTGAAGGATCGGATTCGCTCCGGCAGCTTACCCAGACTGACGCTTCGTACGACATCATCGAGAAGGGCCGCAGGCGCATTTCTGATGACATGCTCGTGATTGCCCAGCAGCTTACCCCCGAGTACGGCATAGAGATCATAGACGTGATTCCACGACAGATCCGCTACAGCGACGAGCTGACGGAAAGCGTGTACAACCGCATGATCAAGGAACGCAACCAGATCGCCCAGGCCTTCAGGTCATTCGGCGAAGGCAAGAAGGCTGAGTGGCTCGGCAAGCTGGAGAACGAACAGCGCTCGGTGCTTTCCAAGGCCTACGAGCAGGCTGAAACACTGAAGGGTTCCGCTGACGCATTGGCCACCAGGGTGTACGCCGATGCGTATGGCCGCGACCGCAGCTTCTTTGACTTCTGGCGCTCAATAGAGTCGTACAGGATAACGATGCCCAAGTTCACCAAGACCCTTTCCACCAGCATGGATTACTTCAACTTCCTCTACGGTCCCAAAGGTAGATAGCCGAAACGATACGATGCCCCTTGATTGTTCGTGATTACTGTAAGGCTTGATACATCATTACGGCGGGTCCTGACCATGGATAAACGACCATCGCTCCGCGACGGCGCGTTTTCCATGGTCACCCGCCTTAATGTTCACTTCAAGCTTGTATGTGGCAATGTTCATGGGGTATCGTATCGGGCTTATTGCAGGGAAGATGCGAAATAAGGAATCAGGCATAAAAAAAAGAACGATAGAGAAGCATTAAGTTTTCCTCCCTATCGTTCTTTCTATCTTCTCATCTTCTCTGTGGCTCTGTGCCGAATTTACTGTTCTGATCTTCTCTTTCTTGACTCTTTTTCTCTATCCTCTTCGTTAGTCCTTAATGAACTATCAGCCCAGGAAGGACAGCATGACTCCGGCGGCTACGGCGCTGCCGATGACGCCGGCCACGTTCGGGCCCATGGCGTGCATCAATAGGTAGTTGCCCGGATCGGCTTTCTGCCCTACCACCTGCGAAACGCGGGCCGCCATCGGTACTGCCGAAACGCCGGCGGAGCCGATCAGCGGGTTGAGCTTGCCGCCAGTTACCCAGTTCATCAGTTTACCGAACAGTACACCGCTGGCGGTTCCGCAGGAGAAGGCGAAAAGACCAAGCGCTATGATCAACAGGGTCTGAGCCTGCAGGAAGCGCTCCGCATTGGCGGTAGCGCCGACGGAGACGCCGAGAAAGATGGTCAGGATGTTGATCAGTTCGTTCTGCGCCGTGTTGGACAGCCTGCTTGTGAGTCCGGTTTCCCTGAACAGGTTGCCGAGCATCAACGATCCAATCAGCGGTACAGCCGACGGCAGGATCAAGCCAATGAAGATGGTAGTCGCGATCGGAAACACGATCTTCTCGACCTTGGTTACCTCGCGGAGTTGGGCCATCCTGATCATCCGCTCTTTTTTGGTGGTAAGCGCCATCATGATGGGAGGCTGGATCATAGGAACCAGGGCCATGTACGAGTACGCGGCTATTGCTATCGGGCCGAGCAGTTCCGGCTTGAGCTTGCTCGTCAGGTAGATGGCTGTCGGGCCGTCAGCTCCACCAATGATGCCGATGCTCGCAGCGGCCTTGAGGTCAAAACCGAGCGATGGAAACGCCTTGCCAAGGTAGAACGCGATGACGAACGGAATGAAAATACCGATCTGCGCAGCTGCCCCGAGGAGCAGGCTCTTGGGATTGGCGATCAGCGGACCGAAGTCAGTCATCGCGCCGACACCCAAGAATATGAGCGGCGGGTAAATGCCCATCTTGACGCCGTAATACAGGTAATACACGAGGCCGCCAGGCTGGCCGTTTTCCGCTGGGCTGAAAACTCCGCCCAACGGAAGGTTTGCCAGAAGCATACCAAAGGCGATGGGCACGAGGAGGAGCGGTTCGAATTTCCTGCCTATTCCCATGTAGAGGAGAACGCAGGATACCACGATCATGATCAGTTCTCCGGGTATGAACCCGAGGACCATCATGGAGCTGTTCGCGAATCCTGCGTATCCGGTAGATCCCAGAAAATCAAGGATGTTCTGCCACATACGCTGCTTCCGTCTCCCCGCTTACGCGAGGTCGACCATGGGGTCGCCGGTATTGACCGTGGAACCTGCCTGGACGCGGATGGCAACGACAGTGCCGTCGGAGGCGGCGGTAATCTCGTTTTCCATTTTCATCGCTTCAAGGATGAGGAGCACATCTCCGCGCTTGACAGCCTGGCCGGCGGCGACCTTGACGGACAGCACGGTACCGGGCATCGGAGCCTTGAGCGTGGAAGCACCGGCGGTGGCGGGTGCGGCAGCCATGGGTGCGGCAGCCACGGGTGCCGGAGCCACGGGAGCTGATGCGACGGGCGACGCAACAGCCTGCGCGAATACCGCCGGAGCCGCTACCGACCCGGTCGCAGCACCCATATCTTCAACGCCTACATCGTAGGACTGACCGTTGACCGTAACTCTATATTTCTTGACCATAGTAGTGCTCCTTGTATCGTGTTGCCGCGGCTTACGCGCGGTCTACATGTCCCCACACGGGGGTATTGAATCCAGTACGCTCTATCGACGCAATCCTGAGTGACGATGCCGACACGCCGCTTGCCACAGAGATTGCGGCAACAATCGCGGCGGCCACGGCCCCGTCGATGCCGGCAGGTTTAGCGGGTGGCGGGGGCTGGGGCGCCTTGGGCAGGCTCGCGCTAATTGCCGGCGGTACCTTGGGCGTGCGGACGAATATGAACTTGAAGAACGACACCATGGCGACCAAGGCGACAAGGCATATGAATACCGTGCTTATGCCGATGATAACGATGGTCCACATCTGGGATGCAGTTTCCATATCCGCTTCCTTATACCGGCGAGTTGCCGTGCTTCTTGGCCGGGCGGGATTCCCGCTTGCCGAGGAGCATGGTCAGAGCCGAAGCGAGCCTGGCGCGGGTGTGGGCAGGATCGATGACATCGTCCACGTAACCGCGGGCGGCCGCCTTATACGGGTTGGCGAAGTTGCGCTTGTATTCCTCGATCTTTTCCTTGCGAGTGGCAACCGGGTCGGAGGATTCGTCGATTTCCTTCTTGAAGATGATGTTGGCGGCTCCATCCGGACCCATGACAGCGATCTCGGCGCTCGGCCAGGCCAGCACCATGTCGGCGCCCAGATGGCGGGAGCACATGGCGATGTAGGCTCCGCCGTAATCCTTGCGCACGATGACGGTGAGCTTGGGTACGGTGGCCTCTGAGTACGCATACAGCAGCTTGGCTCCGTGGCGGATGACGCCGCCGTGTTCCTGTCCGACGCCCGGCAGGGAGCCGGCGGTATCGGCCAGCGTCACCAGCGGAATGTTGAACGAGTCGCAGATGCGGATGAAGCGGCTGGCCTTGTCTGAAGCGTTGATGTCCAGCACGCCGGCGAGCACCTTGGGCTGGTTGGCGATGACGCCTACGGTACGGCCGCCGAGGTGGGCAAAGCAGGTGATGATGTTCTTGGCATACAGCGGCTGCAGCTCGTAGTAGTCGCCGTCGTCGAAAATCTGCGAAATGACGTCGCGGATATCGTAGGGTTTGTTGGCAGAATCGGGGATGATGCCGGCGAGGTCCGGACAGGTGCGCGCAACATCGTCATTGGTGGGCCTAAGAGGCGCGTCTTCGATGTTGTTCGAGGGCAGGTACGAAACCAGCTTCTTGACGCCTTCTATGGTAGCTGCCTCGTTGGCGAACATGAGGCTGGCGCAACCGGAGGTCTCGTTGTGTACGAGGGCTCCGCCGAGTGCCTCGGCGGTCACGTCTTCACCGGTTACGGCCTTGATGACCTGAGGTCCGGTTATGAACATGTTGGAGGTCTTTTCCACCATCACGGTAAAATCGGTAAGCGCGGGGGAATACACGGCGCCGCCAGCGCACGGGCCCATGATCACCGATATCTGCGGAATGACGCCAGAAGCGAGCGTGTTGCGGTAGAAGATGTTGCCGTAGCCGAAAAGGGCGCCAACGCCTTCCTGGATGCGGGCTCCGCCCGAATCGTTGATGCCGATGCAGGGGCAACCGACCTTCATGGCCATGTCCATGGCCTTGCAGATCTTGGCCGCGTGCATCTCACCCAGGGATCCGCCTATGACGGTAAAATCCTGCGCGAACAGATACACCAGGCGGCCAGCCATCGTACCATAGCCGATGACCACGCCTTCGCCCGGCGCTTCGACGTCTGCCATGCCGAGGTCGGTAGCGCGGTGTTCCACGAACGCATCGATCTCGGTAAAGGAACCCGCGTCGAGGAAGGACTCGATGCGCTCCCTGGCGGTCAACTTGCCCTTTTCGTGCTGGGCCGCGACCCGTTTTGGTCCTCCGCCAGCGGTTATTTTTCCGCGGCGATCGGACAGCTCTTTCAGCTTCGCTTCCATATGTTTCGCTCCATCCTTATAAAGTTGCTAAAGTACGTTCAGCTCTTCTGGCACAGTTCTATCAGCACGCCGCCGGTAGCCT
>CAXZAJ010000285.1:0-5273 GCA_964293355.1 uncultured bacterium | reverse complement strand
TTCTTGTCCTGGTCATCCTGCTGCACGAGACCCGAATTTGCCACGACGTCGAGCCTGAGCACAGCGGCCTGCCGTCCGTCTCCATCATGGAGCCGCCCCCAGTCGGGGCTGGCGCGCTCGTGGGTGTTCTCGAAAAACTGGCCGGTAGACCGGTCGAACAGGAAGCCTTCCTGGGTCAAGATCTTGACGATCTGCCCCAGCCCCTTGATGGGGTACGCGCGCCCCATGTAGCCCTCTGAATCAACCTTGAGCAACGTCTCGATGAAATCTATGAAACGTCCGTCAGCGACGATGTCTTCCACGATGCGCGTGGCTGCCATCTGGTTGGTTATGGGTATGTTCTGAGGTATTCCCGAGCGTTCGTACAGGTCGTATTCAGGGTCTACGAGCCTTACGAACCGCTCCATGGTATCCGCTGAGAGGGACTCGTACAGGGTCCGCCGGCAGAGGCTGATGGTCGAGTTTTTCACTTTCATCACTATGCCGCCAACATGAATAGATGTGTACAGTATAGCACGCCAGACTCACCGGCGTCGCCCTTTGTCGAGGTGTTCCATTCATTCCTTGACCGCGGAGTTGCATTCCCACCATCCTTCTGTTACGGTTATCGAGCCTGCAAGGGAGGCGCGAGGGAGGCGTTGATCAATCATATGGAGAACAAACGTTACATCCTTCTCGTCGATGATGAACAGAACATCACGAATGCGCTGAAACGGGAACTGCGGGACTGGACGACGGAGCGGTCACTGGAAATCGTCACGGCCCAGTCAGCCATGCAGGGCCTCGCCATACTGGAACAGAAGGCGTCTGAAACCGTGCTCGTGGTGTCTGACCTCAAGATGCCCGAGATGCTCGGTTCCGATTTCCTCCTCGTGGTCAAGAACCTGTATCCCGATATCGTCTCGCTGCTCCTGACCGGACATTCCGAAGCCAGCGAAATCATAAAAATCGTGCAGGCGGGCATCTTCAGCTTCATTCTGAAGCCCTGGGACTCGACCTATGTGCTCGCAGAGCTGACCAAGGCCTACGATTACCATGAACTCCGCCTGCAGAATGCCGCATACATGAAGACCATGGAAGACGAACTCCGCTGGGCCGGCGAGATGCAGAAGACGATACTGCGCCCCAACCTTCCGAGTTCAGACGGGCTTGAATTCAGGGTAAGCTACCGGCCCGTACCGGGCCTGTACTGCGGCGGCGATTACTACGATGTCATAGCCATAGGGGCTGACCGCTATCTGCTGCTCATCGGCGAGGTCGAGGGGCACGGCGTCAAGGCGGCCATCGTTACCGGCATACTCAAATCGACCATTTACTCTGAATACATCAGGCCGACTCTGGGCAGGGATTTTTCTCCCGGCATGTTCCTGAGCTGGCTGAACGACAGGATGAACTTTGAGTTCAGGGCTGGCTCGAGCATGCTGATAACCTTCTTTGCCGGCGTCCTCGACCTGAAGACGGGGCGGTTCAGGTATGCCAATGCGGGTCACAACCATCCGTTCGTCCTGCGCGGCAACAAAGCCGTCGAGTTGCCCGTCTCGGGCTCGGCCCTGGGTTTTGCGGCAAAAGTCTCGTACGCCGAGAAGGTAATCAACGTCATCAAGGGCGACGTGCTGATCCTGCACACTGACGGGCTCGCGCATGCTGGCCTGGCCACGGAATTCGAACCGCTCCGTCTTGGCCCGATCCTGGATGCGCTGCCCTACGGAGCCGACTACCACCGGCGCCTGCTCGAGGCAACCCTCGCCGCTACCAAAGCGAAGGACTTCACCGACGACGTAACCATCCTCACGGCCAGGGTGCTGTAGCTTCATGGATATTTCCGCCAGCGCCAGTGCGTTCAATACCGGAAAGGTCAATATACAACTGTCGGTATTGGCCGATCGACCGCACGTGCGGCTGGCCATTGGCGGCTCGCTGAGCCTTGAGCAGTCGTATGCACTCCAGCGGTACCTGACTGATCTGGTGGAATCCCTGAACCCCGGCGACACGCTGGTGCTCGATCTCCAGGAGGTCTCGTACATATCGTCGACCGGCGTTGGCGCGCTCAGCAACGCGCTGATGCTCACCCACAGGAAAAACATACCGTTGCACTTCAGGAACATCCCGCCCAAGGTGGCCGGCATCCTGGAACTGCTCGGACTGCTGTCATTCTTTCCGCTGGAGAAATCCGTTGGCTGATACCGGGCGGCTTGAACTCAGGACCAGGATGCTCAGGCTCATCGCTGATCTGGGTAGCGCGTTTGCGAGGGACCTTTCAGAACAGGCCAACGTCGTGGCAACGAACCTGATACAGCAGGCCTTCAATGCCGATGCCGCCGCCATTTTTTACATGAACAGCAGCCGTCAGTACCATTACTGCCTGGCCGGCACCGATTTTCCTATCTCTCTGCCCGCCGAGCGCTGGAAGTCCAGCGTCAAGGCACATTGCGCTGAAGGTGGCTTCCGGTTTGGCCCGTGGGCGCCCCCGGGCATGGATCCTACCCTGCCGCTGTGGATATCGTACCGCCTCTATACCTCCAAGACCGAGATAGGCTTCATGTTCCTGGGCAGGAACAAGTTTGACTGGAGCGATGAGGAACTGTCCGACCTCATCGAGATAGCCCAGTCGATAGCACCCATAATCCAGGTGCGCTTCGAGCGGGTGCGTGAAGAAAAAATCAGGCGCGAAGCGGAAACACGCCTGCTCAAGAACGAACTTCGCCTCCGGACCTTCCTGGAGGGATCCCGCGACATGATCTATACGGCCGATGCAGCCGACATCGTGACCAGCGTCAACGCGGCGGGGCTGACCCTCCTGGGCTGTCCTGACAAGACGTGCATCATAGGCAAACCCTTTTCATCATTCATAGTCGATCAAAGCGACAGGCACATGCTGCTCCGGCGGGTACGGGATTCCGGATACACCGATGACTATGAAATCATGTTCAAGAAGGCTGACGGCACAATCTTTTTCTGCCTTGAAACCGCGTACGCGATCAGGAATCAGGCAGGTGAGATCGTCGAACTGCAGGGCATCGTCAAGGACATAACGGAACGCATAGCCAGCGAGAGCGCCATGATGAAGATGAACCTGGAACTCGCTGAATCCAATTCCGCGCTGCAGCAGACCCAGGCCGTGATGGTACAGCATGAAAAAATGGCATCGATAGGACAACTCTCCGCCGGCGTAGCCCATGAGATAAACAATCCGCTCGGGTTCCTCAAGAGCAACAACGAGATGCTGCACAAATACGTGCTCGCCATGGGCGAAGCCTGGGACGAAGCAAAAGCGGCAACCTCCGGGCTCACTTCCGAACTGGCAGCCGGACTCTTCGACGATATTGAAAAGCGCCGGGATCTGCCCTATATCCGCACAGAAATCAACGCCATCTTCAACGAGTCGGCGGACGGTTTCTCACGCATCATGGGCATAGTAGGCAACCTCAAGAATTTTGCGCGTATCGATCAGGGGGCAGGCTTTGAACCGTACGATGTAAATGCCGGCCTCCAGGGCACCCTCGTGGTCGCCATGAACGAGATACGGTTCGTGGCTGATGTAAAGCTGGATATGGGCGATGTATCCAGGGTCATGGCCCGAGGCAGCGAGATCAACCAGGTGCTCCTGAACATGCTCGTCAATGCGGCACAGGCGATAGAGAGCCAGGGCAGGCAGGAAAAAGGCACCATTGCCGTAAAGACCTATGAGGAACAGGGCAACGCGGTGATCCGCATCCAGGACGATGGGCCTGGCATGCCAGAAACCGTGCAGAAGCACATTTTCGATCCGTTCTTCACCACCAAGGCACCCGGCAAGGGTACGGGCCTCGGGCTGAGCATCTCGTACGACATCATCGTCACCAAGCATGGAGGCCGTCTCCAGGTAGAATCGGTGCCTGGCACGGGCACGACCTTTACCATTGCGCTGCCCATCGCGCATGCTCCGGACGATCAGCCGGCCAGTTGCCCCTGACCGCTCCGGGCATTGGTGAGCCACACACCCAGCACGATGCCCGACGCTCCGAGCACCTGGACCATGCCGAACGGCTCGCCCCTGAGCAACACGCCGGCCACAAGCGAGACGAGCGTCGTCAGGGTACCAAAAAATGACGCCTGGGGAGCCTTGAGCCGTGACAGGGTCAGGTTGACCAGGACAAAAGCTACTACCGACGAAAGGATGCCCAGATAGGCTACCGCGCCTAAGGCGGCGACCGTCGTTCCACTGAATAGTCCAGCCCACCCGCTCGTCGCTCCTTCAAGAACGACCAAGAGCCCGAAGAACACCGCCCCCGTGGCCATCATGGCAAAGGTCGTTTCGGCAGGGCTGTATCGGACGCTGGCCTTGCGCGAATACACGTTGTAGAACGCGGCGCTCAGCATCGCGCCGACTACCAGGAGGACGCCCCTCAGGGTATCAGGAACGGCGACTCCGGCATCGCCCGCCATAACGACCAGCGCTACTCCCGCGATGGAGAGCACGAGCCCGGCTACCTGCCTGCCTGCCAGGTGTTCCCGGAGCAAGGGTACCGACAGCGCGGCCACGGCGGCCGGCAGGGCTCCTATGATGAGGCCCGCGGTACTCGATGCCACCTCTTGCAGGCCAAACGTCTCGAAGGTGAAGTACAGAATCGGTTGAAACACGCAGATCAGGACCAGCGGCAACTTTGGCTTGCCCCGGTATCCAAGCTTGACGACCCCGGCCAGGGCGAGCAGGCCGAGCGCAACCGTAGCCAGCGCAAAACGCAGGAACAGCAGCGTTACGGGGCTGAAGGCCTCGAGCGCGCCCTTGGTTACCAGAAACGAGAGACCGAATATAGACGACCACGCCACGCCCGCGGCGTATGCTTTCCATGAACCCACGTTGATGCTCCTCTGTGAAACGGCCGCCATAGTACACGGCCGCGCGGGGGCGTGTCATCAAGAGGCGGGAAAACAATGCCCACCGGTGCGAACAAAATACCCTCGTACCTCTCAGGTACAACAGCCGTGTTTGAAAAAACAGCGTAAGTATATCTATTACATATACTTGTAATTCCTTCCCTTTATACATTCAATTGGCACGATATATGCATTATCTATATACAACAAGCATGTATGGAGGACCTGATATGTATCGTGGTTTCAATGGTGGTTATGCTGGCGCTGGCTTTCCGCTCTGGGCTCATTGGGGAGGTATTGGCATGGGTATTTTGTTGATTGCAGCCGTTGTTCTGGGCATCGTGGCTATAGTCCGGACGAGGAAAAGCCTGCGGGTCGGAGCAGGTGATGCGGAAGACCGTGGACTGGAAATTTTG
>CAXZAJ010000284.1:0-5289 GCA_964293355.1 uncultured bacterium | reverse complement strand
TATAAAGAAAACCCATCCTGGATTTTCCAGGGGCCCCGGCCGGGCGCAGCGACCACCGCGCTTACCGCCCCCCGACCGTTGCCCCGGCGCCCCATGCACTTTTCATGCGTTGGCCTTGTTGAGACCTTCCTGAGGCGGTTCGGACGTGCTTTCTACGCATTGTCGGAGCCATAGGATTAGTTCGCTGCGATGCTGTTCATTCAAAGACTCCTACCCATGCCGCGCTCGACCGTCGCGCCTCTGGACTTGCCATCCTCGCCCGGGCCGGGCCGGGGTGTGACTTAAAAGCCATCTCATACAAAGTTGCATTGGACGCCAGTAAAACACCTGCCGCGCGTTCTACAGGGTAATGCTCCTACCTGCAAAAGGATACGCCCTTCGCGCGATCAACCTTGCTGATCTGCCTTGTATCCTCGCCCGAGTCAGGCCGGGGTGTGAGTTAAAAGCTATTATCAGGAAGGTTGCGTTGGGCGCCAGTAAAACAACTGCCGCGCGCGGTAGCGCGGCAGGGGTTTTACTAAGGCGGGCCCCAATGCAAAATACATACATGGTCTTTATAAAGAAAAAACCGTTCCTACGGCCTGACTCGGGCGTGTCACCAAGTCTGATCTGATTAGCTTGCGCGATGACCGTAAGACGACTCCTGAAGGCACTGGTGCGCCGTGCCTCGTCACCTTTGCAGGAGGCATCCTGTGAAGCGACAGAGCGACACCCGTTATACCCAGCTTTTTTCAAATCCAGTGTTCGTCCAGCGACTCTTCGAGAACTTTGTTCAGGAGGACTTTGCCAGGGAACTTGATTTCTCGGACATGGCTCCCTACAAAACAAAATTCGTAACTGAAGCGTTTGCCAGAAGGGAAAGCGATGTGATATGGAAGGTCCGATTCAAGGGCAAGGATCTGTATATCTTCCTGCTCATAGAGTTTCAGAGCACGGTGGACCGGCGCATGCCTATCAGGCTGCTTCACTATATTTCAGGATTGTACGATTCATTGCCGCCACCACGTCGTGGCGAGAAATATCCAGCAGTTTTCCCCCTCGTGCTATACAACGGCTCAGAGCCCTGGACGGCTTGCATCAACATCGCTGAACTGATAGAGCCGGGAATCCCACCTGATTACATTCCCGCCCTACGATACTACGTGGTCGAAGAACGCATGTTTTCAGCCAAATCCCTGCTCGGCATGCGCAACCTCGTCTCACTACTTTTTTATGCAGAAACAGTCTCACCTGCTAAACTTGCGTTGAGCCTTGACACCTTTTTTGCTATACTTGAAACTGAAGACACAGAAGCGGTACAGCTGTTCAAGCGTTGGCTCAACGACTATTTTCGACAGATGGTGCATGATCTCGTTGGCGAACAAGTACCTGAGTTGCAGACCGTGGAGGACCAAGCGATGCTGGCAGAAAATTTCAGGATATGGCGCGACGAGGTATATGATACAGGCACGGAAAACGGCAAACGAACGTCTACGCGCAAAATAGCGCTCAAGCTGATTTCTCAGGGCATGCCACTTGAATCCGTAGCAGCCACAACGGAATTAAGCATCGACCAGCTAAAAGCTCTGCTTGCAGAAGACTGACGGCTGAGTACCACACGTCCGGACCGCTATTATCAAAGAGGCTTTACAGAAAAGCCTTGCCGGAATTTGCGCAGGGTCCCGCCTGGTGAAAGGACCATCGCGCTTATCGCTCACCCCTTGATTCACGGTCGCCCTGCGCACCTTTCATGCGCTGGCCGTTCTGAAACATTGTTGATGCGGTTCGGACGTGCTTTTTCTGTATTGTCGGTGCCGTAAGATTAGTAAACCGAGATGCGACTGACTCAGTAGCTCTTACCCATGCCACGCTCGACCCTCGCACCTCAGATCTTGCCATCTTCGTCCGAGTCGGGCCGGGGTGTGACTTAACGGCCAACCACTTCCGAACCGCTATGTTCAAAGAGGCTTTTAAGAAAAGCCACGCATGAATATGCGCGGGGCCCCGCCTCGTGAATGCAAGGGGGTTCGTCATCCATGACGTTACGGAACGCTTCGCGTTCCATGCCTCTGAACGGTGGTCGCCATCCATGGCGACCGAGTTCGCTGAGAACTCCTGGTATCGTGGCCACACCAAAACCCGAATGCGCCCTGGATGGCGAGGCGGGCCGGACGTGCTTTTTCTGCATTGTCGGAGCCGTAGGATCAGTCAACTGAGATGCTGCTGACTCAAAGGCTCATCCAGTGTACAAGGATACGCCCATCGCTCGATAAACTTGGCTGATTTGCCTTGTATCCCCGCCTTAATCGGGCCGGGGTGTGACTTAAAAGCCATCATAGGGAAGGTTGCGTTGGGTGCCGGCAAAACACCCACCGCGCGTTACTGTAGAGTAATTCTCATACTGCAAACGGATACGACCTTCGCGCCATGAACCTGTCTGATCTGCCTTGTATCCTCGCCCGAGTCAGGCCGGGGTATGACTTAAAAGCTATTATCAGGAAGGTTGCGTTGGGCGCCAGTAAAACACCAGCCGCGCGCGTTAGCGCGGCTGGTGTTTTACTAAAGCGGGCCCCAATGCAAAATTCATGACATGGCCTTTCTGAAGAAGAAACCGTTCCTGCGGCCTGATTCAGGCGTGAAATAAATCAGACCCGAATTGCTTGCGTGATGACTGTAAGACTATTGTTTAGACCTTATTTTGTAGCTATATTTAGGTCTTAATACTTGAGGAGGCAAATTTTGGAGACTGTCCTTACGGAACTGACCGTCAGTATGTCCGAGTTCAAGAAAAATCCTTCAAAAATAATAAAACAAGCCGGTAGGAAACCTGTCGCGGTCCTGAACCACAATAAAGCAAGCTTCTATATAGTAGAGCCTGAAGTCTACGAAGCCATGCTGGAGGATCTTTACGACAACCGCATGACTCCGGTCATTCTTGAACGTCAGTTTGATCGTTCCAGCGCGATCACCGTAGATATCGACACCGTCTGAACGATATGTATACCCTTCAGTTTGTTCCTGCAGCGCTCGACGAATGGAATGCTCTGGATAGTTCGATCAAGGAAATTCTCCGAACAGCGCTCAGGAAAAGACTTGAACAGCCGAAACTTCCAGGCTCTGCATTGAAAGGCAAACTAACAGGCTGCTATAAGATCAAACTGCTCAAACAAGGTTATCGACTCATCTATGAAGTCCTCGATACGCAAGTAGTAGTCCTCGTGCTCGCTGTAAACAAACGTGAAGATGCTTTGGCTTATCTGCTGGCAGAAGAGAGACGATAGAGTCTTTCAACACGTCCGAACCGCTATTCTCAAAGAGGCCTTTAAGAAAAGCCACGTATGAATTTACACGGGGGCCCGCCTGGCATAACGCTCATCGCGCTTATCGCGCGACGGCCGGTATGCCGGCGCCCCCCGCACCTCACAAGCGCCGGCCGTTCTGAGAGTTTGTTGAGGCGGTTCGGACGTGCTTTCTCTGCATTGTCGGAGGCGTAGGATTAGTCAGCTGGGATGCGGTTGACGTAAAGGCTCCTTCCCATGCCCAGCTACGAACGTCGCGCCTCAGAACTTGCCATCCAGCCCGGGGTGGGCCGGGATGCGACTTAAAAGCCAGG
Organism: uncultured bacterium; assembly: GCA_964293355.1. Lineage (GTDB taxonomy): Bacteria > Spirochaetota > Spirochaetia > Treponematales > UBA12059 > SZUA-370. Next base: position 1,697 of record CAXZAJ010000284.1, on the reverse strand, counting down.
TACAGGAAGGTTGCGTTGTGTGCTCATAAAACATCTGCAGCGCGCTAATGGGCAAGTTCCTAGCGAGAGTTAGTAAGTCAAAGCGCGAGTATCTCATCCAGCGGCAAACCAGTGACCTCAGCTATATCCTCAGCCGACATCTGTTTGTCTTTCATTTTCCTGGCTGTTTCGCGAACAGCTTCGGCTTTACCTTCGGCTTTACCTTCGGCTTTACCTTCGGCTATACCATCAGCCAAGCCTGCCGCCTTGCCTTCTTCATAACCAGTCCGTTTGTAGCTGGCGATGATGCCCTGGTAATTTTTGCGCATGTCGTAGGCATGACGCATTTTCTCGCTCTTTGTAAAAACAGTCATGATTTCCACGGCCTCCTTGAAGACTGGATCATGCAAGGTGGATACAATTACTTCATCTTCGTGCCCAAGAGCCTGGGTGAGGAAGTAGTTCCACTTCTCTACATTCTTTACTATACCTTGTGCAGGTTCCTGGTTCAATCCAAACCAGACCGGGAGTTCTATAGTCATGATGCTTGCGTCATTATGCAACACCATACCGGTACGTGGGCAATGAAAGCGAAAATGATGAAACCACTGCTGATCCCTGAATAGTGGCTCGTTGAGAACCCAGATTGATATCACAGGCTTGTGCATGAAATATTCCTGGCCTTTGCCAAGCTGCCTGTAATAGAGCTCCGCCCAGTTATGAATCATGCGCTGGGACAGGCCAAGGTGATTAACGATCTGCATTTCAAGCTGTATATCCTTACCCCTTTCATCACGGTACAGAATATCAAGTTCACTGTTCTTTTCACCTTCGAATTCTGCCAGACGGAAGGGATTCTGGATTGTCAGGTTAACCGCGGCAGGCAAGCCAGCTGTTTCCAGCATGGCGTTGACGAAGCTCTTTGTCAGTTCAGGATGCTCAGGGCTACCAAAAAGCTTCTTGAACACAATGTCAACGCGTGGATCGATAACGATGATCATGGGTGCCTCCATGGAGCAGGCACGACCGGCCGCGCATCCTTGCGTTCGATACAACACGTCCGAACCGCTATGTTCAAAGAGGCTTTTCAGAAAAGCCATGCATGAATTTGCGCGGGGGCCCGCCTGGCGTAACGGTCAACGGGCTTATCGCGCGACGGCCGGTACGCCGGCGCCCCGCGCACTCTTCATGCGCTGGCCGTTCTGAGACCTTGTTGAGGCGGTTCGGACGTGCTTTCTCTGCATTGCAGGAGCCGTAGGATTAGTCAACTGTGCGGCTCTTCATTCAAAGACTCTTACCCATGCCACGCTCGACCGTCGCGCCTCAGAACTTGCCATACCGCCCGGGGCGGGCCGGGGTATGAGTTAACGGCCAAACACATCCGAACCGCTATGTTCAAGGAGGCCTTACAGAAAGACCATACCGGAATTTGCATGGGGGCCCGCCTCGTGAATGCAAGGGGGTCGCTTATCGCTCCCCCCTTGATTCACGGTCGCCCCATGCACCTTCCATGCGCTGGCCATTCTGAAACCTTATGTATGCGGTCCGGACGTGCTTTCTCTGCATTGAAGGAGCCGTAAGATTAGTCAACGGCGATGCTGTTCATTCAAAGACTCTTACCCATGCCAAGCTCGACCGTCGCGCCACCGGACTTGCCATCCTCGCCCGGGTCGGGCCGCGGTATGACTTAAAAGCCATCATAGGGAAGGTTTGGTTGG
>CAXZAJ010000283.1:0-5318 GCA_964293355.1 uncultured bacterium | reverse complement strand
TACCGGCGGCCTTCCTGAACATGCTGCCGTACCTGACCACGATCATCGTACTGGTGGCGATCACCTGGTTCGAGACGCTCAGCAAGCGGGTCGGCTCGCCGGCATCGCTGGGGACGCCCTACGTCAGGGAGGACAAGTAGGGTCCATGCGGGCCAAGCACGTTTTCGGCCTCACTCCGTGGGGCCGCTTTTTTATGGAGGCGATGGAAGCTCTGGCCGACGATGGCCGCCTGGCGCGCGGCCGCTCGTACGCCGGCAATGGCGCCGTCCTTGAACTGAACGTTGCAGGTGGCGTTATTAAAGCCAAGGTTGCGGGCAACTACGCGCCGTTCTATCGCGTTTCAATAGGCTTTGCGCCGCTTTCAGATAAGGCGGCCGCCGCCGTGGAGGCCGAGTTTTCCGCCGATCCGCTGCTCCATGCCAGGATAGCCTCAGGCGAGCTTCCGGAAGGCCTCACCGAGCGGCTGGCCAAGGCCGGCGCATCGCTTGTCCCGCGGAAATGGTCCGAGATCACACGCTCATGCACGTGCCCTGACGACGGCGACCCATGCAAGCATCAGGCCGCGGTGTACTACCTGCTGGCCCAGGAAATAGACCGCGACCCCTTCGTGCTGTTCCGCTTGCGCGGCATCGATCCCGGGGCGGCCTCACCGGCACCTTCACGTTTGCCAGCCGGAAAACTCAAACCGGCACGGGCAGCTGTCAAGCCGGTCGAGTTGCTGATACCCGGGCACCTCCTCCCCCATCTGGTCGAGCCGTGGCCCGAACCCCGGGGCACGGGTGATCCGCTCGCTGGTATCGGGCCACTGTCCGCGTATGTCGCGGCGATTCCGGCCATGCTCCCGCCTTCCCGCGGCCTGGCACCCTTCGACCTGCGCGTCGCCCTCACCGCGTTCTACCACCGGGTGGCAAGCCGCGGCACCGAGTTGCTCGCCGCGCCTGCGTCCGCCGCCATGAGCGGCGCGCGCCAGAGAACGTTTGCCCGCTCGCGCTTCGACCTCATATTCTGGCCTGATGGAAGCGCCTTCATCTACTCGCCATTGTTTCCAAAAGACGGAAACCTCGAGCCGCTGGAGGCCTCCCGCCTGTTCGCCGCCTGCGACGAGAGCGATGGCAGCACGTCGTACCGCTTCCTGCGCGCCTTCTTCCGCGCGGCGCGCTCCATGGTTTCAGCAGGCGCCTTCGTGCCCGACCTCATGGTGGCCGACGGCAATGTGTCTGCGTACTGGAAGCCTGCGCGTCTGTTTACCGATGTGCAGGCGCTGCTTGCGGCCCTGGAGCCGGCTGTTCCTGCACCTTCCGGTTACGATGACGGGAAGCTCGTGCCAGACCCCCGTGCAACGATCGAACTCCTCGCGGTAGCCTTTTTATCCAGCCTCGCTACCGCGCTGCGCTTTTCCTTGCCATCCATCCGGGAAAACGACCACCCCGTTGCCCGGGTCCTGTTCCGCTCTCTTGCCGTGCCCTGCGACCGTCCCGGCAGCCGCGCCTTGCCTGGGGCCCTTCATGCATGGCTGTCGGTCTACGACCTGGCCGCAAAACGGTTGCCGCTTGAACTGAAAGTGGCAGCGGTCAAGGCTTCGGCCAAAGATGCCAGGGCCGACGCAAAAGCGGGCACAACGGAACGAGGACTTGCGTTCCTGCTGTCGGCAGCAGTGGTAGGGGAAGCCGGCTCCAGGGTAGCGCTCTGCAAGGCGGCCGCTTCCGGTGGATCGCCAGCGGCGAATACGGCAGCGGGCGAGGCAATGGCCTTTGCGGCATTGCTCTCGAATTTCGTGCCGGCTCTGGCAAGGCTCGGCGTCGAAACGTTTGCAGAGCTTGGTGAAAAGGAACTCGCCGATTTTATCGTGGACGCGGCGCCCCTCCTGGGGCGTTTTGGCGTGCAGCTGGTACTTCCCAAGGAACTCAAGCGGCTGGCGACGCCGAGGCCCGCACTGCGGGCTACCAGAAAATCCAGCCTCGTAACCTACCTGGATCTGGCCACGGCGTTCAACTTCGACTGGACCGTGGCGATAGGCGACGAACGGCTCACGCCCGCAGAGTTCTCAGAACTCGTCGGTATAGGGCTCACCCTCGTGCGTTGGCGCAACGAATGGGTTCGTATCGACCCCGCGGAGGCTGCCCGCGTGCTGGCGCGCGTTTCCGGCCGCAAGGCACCCGGCCCCATGGAAGCCCTGCGCACTGCCCTCTCAGGCGATGCCGAGATCGACGGCGAACTGGGGGAAGCCGTTGGATTCCTCATCGGCGCAGGACGGCGGGAAGCTGACGACGCTCCTGTGCCCTTGTCGCTCTGCGCGACGCTCAGGCCGTACCAGGAACGCGGCTACCGCTGGATGCTGGGCAACTTTGACCGCGGGCTCGGGTGCCTGCTGGCAGACGACATGGGCCTGGGCAAGACCGTCCAGACCATAGCCGCCATGCTGGCCCTCAAGGAAACCGGCCGCTTGCCGGACGGCGCCCTCGTCTGCGCTCCCGCCTCTCTTTTGACCAACTGGGAGCGCGAGCTTGCCAAGTTCGCCCCTTCCTTGAGCATCTGCCTGTACTACGGCGCGTCCCGCAAACTCGCTTCCGGCAAGAAGGCGGCAGACGTGACGCTTTCCAGCTATGAAACCTGGATACGTGACCAGAAAAAGCTGGAAGCAAAGTCCTGGAGCCTGCTCGTGCTGGACGAAGCGCATTACATAAAGAATCCCGGATCCGGCCGCGCCAAGGCCGTCAAGGCCATCAAGGCTGACCGCCGCCTGGCCTTGACCGGCACGCCGGTGGAAAACAACCTGGCAGAGCTGTGGAGCGTCTTCGACTTTGCGCTGCCCGGCTATCTGGGCACGCTCGCACGCTTCTCGTCTGAATTCCGCAGGCCCATAGAGCTGGACCGCTCGCCCGAGGCGGCTGACCGGCTCAGGCGCGCCACTGCGCCGTTCATCATGCGCAGGCTCAAGACCGACAAGGCCGTAGCCGCCGACCTCCCCGACAAGCTGGTCGTCGACGAGTATGCCACCCTGGTGCCTGCCCAGGTTGCCTTGTACGAGGCCATCGCGGGGGAGGGGCTGGCCCGTATCCAGTCAGCCGGCGACGAGGATCGGCTCGGGCTCGTGCTGGCCCTCATCACCGCCCTCAAGCAGGCCTCGAATCACCCGCGCAACTACGACAAGGAGAGCCCCGGCAGCTCAGACCGCTCGGGCAAGGCCCGGCTCCTCGTCGCCCTGCTGGAGTCCGCCTTCGAGGCAGGCGAGCGGGTGCTCGTGTTCAGCCAGTACGTGGAGATGCTGGAAATACTGTCTGGCGTCGTCCGTGACGAACTGGGCGTGGAGCCGTACCTGCTCCATGGCGGCATGTCAAAAAAGCGGCGCGACGACCAGGTGGACCGCTTCCAGACCGAACGCGGCCCCGGCGTGTTTTTGATCAGCCTCAAGGCCGGCGGCGTGGGGCTCAACCTGACGGCGGCCACCCGCGTGGTGCACTATGACCTGTGGTTCAACCCTGCGGTGGAAAACCAGGCCACGGATCGTGCTTTCCGCATCGGCCAGAGTCGCAACGTCTTTGTCCATCGGCTCATAACCCGCAATACGATAGAAGAGCGCATCGACGCGATGATAGCCTCCAAGCGCGAACTCTCCGAGTTGACCGTCCGCTCCGGCGAGTCATGGATAGCCGCGCTCGGTGATGCCGAACTGCGGGAACTCGTGGCGTTGCGCTAAGCCGGCCGTACACGGTATCATACGGGTGCCGGCGTGCCTGTGCGCGCCGCCTGGAGGCCCGTTGTGCTCGAATACGTCGTCGCTGAAAATCCCGACGCCCGTATCATCCGCCGCGCAGCATCCGTCCTTTCGGGCGGCGGCCTCGTCGTCGTTCCTACCGATACCAGCTGGAGCATCCTGTGTTCCATCGCCTCAAAGGATGGCATAGCCCGGCTCAAGCGACTCGTTGCCGATGGCCGCGATCGGCCCCTGACCGTCATGTGCGCATCGATAGCCCAGGCCTCGGAACTCTGCGAGGTGTCGAGCGCGGCATTCCGCGTCATGAAACGGTTGACGCCCGGACCTTACGTTTTCATCCTCCCGAGTACCAACAAGGCCGCGCGGAGCTTTGACCTCAGGCGGGCTGAACTCGGCGTACGGATCCCCGCCCACCGCGTACCCACGGACCTCATCGAAGCGCTCGGATGCGCCGTGCTGTCGCTGACCGCCAAGCGCTCCATGATCGATCCTGACCTGCCAGCGCCGGACTACCCTGAAGAAGCGCTGTTTTCAGGCGGCTGGGAACTCGAGGATCTGCTTGGCGTCGACCTGATTCTCGATCCGGGCGAGGAAAACGAGCGCCTGCTCGGCACCGTGCTCGACATACGTTCTGGTGAAGTTGAAGTGCACAGGCTCGGCGCTGGTCCCTATCCCTGAGCTAGCGCTAACCTACTGAAACTACCGTATAATGGCGCTCGCCATCCGGAATCTTCGCCACCGCCGTATCTCCGGGCCTCTTGCCGATCAGCGCCCTGGACAGCGGACTCGTCCAGCCAATGAGGCCTTTCCCGGGATCCGCCTCGTCAACGCCGACGATGCGCCACGTCGATCTAACGCCTTGTTCGTCGGCTACAAGCACCGTAGCCCCGAATTTTACCCGGTCGAAGCCCTCCGCTGGAGGTTCCACGGTCTCCGCGATTGAGGCCATCCTGGAGAGGTATTCGATGCGCCGGTCTACACGGCCGAGGGCCCTACGGGCATTGGACAGGCTTTCGGGCGAGGCCTGCCCGCCGGATTTGCCCATCCGGTCTATTTCGGCTGCCAGTCGCGGCCGCTCTTCTGTTTCCAGCGTGCGGAGTTCGTCCGCCAGCTTTGCCGCACCCGCTGGAGTCAGGTAGTTGCGGGAGCCCGGTGGAATGGGCATCTTGATTTCCGGCGCTTCATCATCAGCCGCGTCGTACTGGTCGTCTCCTACGAATGCCCTGGACATGCCAACTCCTCCGATGCTCCTCTCCTAAAACCACATCGTAAAAAAACGCATCCCGGACTGCAACGCCAGAAGACGCAACCCGCGCGCAGCGCCAGGTTGCCTCAACCAACTTGACCACCAATTTAATCTGCAAAGACTTTCAGTGAATATCGGGAGCAGATGCGAGGCGCATCCCGGACTGCAACGCCAGAAGACCCAACCCGCGCGCAGCGCCAGGTTGCCTCAACCAACTCGACTACCAGGTTAAATCTGCAAAGACTTTCAGTGGATATCGGGAGCAGATGCGAGGCGCATCCCGGACTGCAACGCCTGAAGATCCAACCCGCGCGCAGCGCCAGGTTGCCTCAACCAACTCGACTACCAGGTTAAATC
>CAXZAJ010000282.1:0-5327 GCA_964293355.1 uncultured bacterium | reverse complement strand
AGCTCCATCTCAGCTATGCTTTATGGAATTCGGAAATTAAACCGGACAGCAGTGAAAAAGGTAGTATCATAGGGTAATGGTTTGACAGTTTGAGTGCCAATATGGTAGTATTAAGCGATTTCATCATATGGAGGCTGCGTTGGCGACGCTAAAACGATATAAAGATCTAGAAAAATCGCTCGCCAAACGCTCGGGATCCTTCCTGCGCAAGTCCTTCTCATCATTCATCGCTGCTTTCTCCAGGCTGATCCGTGCCGGCAAGCAAAAGATGACCATCATGCTGGTTCCCCACTCTGAAAAACGCATCCTCAACATACAGATAAGTTTCTTTGGGCTGGTTTCATTGTTCACCGTAATTTTCGGTGCCGCGGGATTCCTTACCTGGTCCAGCGCCGACTACGGTGATGTTGTAGGCAAGCTCGCCGGCAAGACCACCGCCCTTAAATCCACCCAAGCAGACCTCGATGCCATCAGGGACAGCACCACCAGGCTGGTCAAGGCCGCCCGGTCGTTCCAGGCTGCCCTCGATTCTACGCTCTCGAGCATCGGCATCAAGGGTCAGGCTGACGCCGCATCCCGTGCCGACGGCGATCTTGCCGCGTTCTTTTCACCCTCCGAGATTGGCTCAGGCCGCCTCCGCGAAGCCGCCGAGATAGAACGCGTAACCGGGTACCTCGAACAGAGCATCAAGCCGCTCAACGAGCTTGGCGATACCATTGCCGCCCAGGGTGGCATACTCTCTGAAATTCCCAACATCTGGCCAATAAAGGGCGGCATCGGCCATATTTCGATGTACTATGGACAGAACGAGAATCCCATTTATGGTTCCTGGTATATTCACAAGGGCATCGACCTCTCCACGTTCCGGTCGGGCGATCCCATCCTGGCTACCGCTGATGGAAAAGTCGTTACGGTCGCCTACGACATCAGCCTTGGCAACTACATCATTCTGGAACATAAGCACGGCTTCCTTACGCGCTACGCGCATTTGAGCGCCTTCAAGGTGCAGAAGGGCGCCGTGGTCAAGCAGGGCCAGATCATCGGATACATCGGCAATACCGGCCTTTCAACCGGACCGCATCTCCATTACGAGGTGCACCTCGGAACCGAGACCATCGATCCGCTCCGTTTCCTCAACATCCGCACCGGTTCCGCCACGTTGACGCGCTAGCGGTCGCCGGGTACCATACTGGCATGCCCGCCCCCCGCGATGTCCTCGTCAATACACTCCTCGGCCCCTCCAGTTCGTTTCGCGGTGACCTCGTCGTTGAAGGCTTTGTCCGCGTCGATGGCGACCTCCGCGGTTCCATCCGGGCTTCGGGCAAGGTCGTAGTCAGTGAAAGTGCCCGGTGCGATGCCTCGCTCGTGGCCAGGTCTGCAGTCATTGGCGGCGTCGTACATGGCGACGTGTGCGTTACCGAACGCCTGACCATACTTTCTGGCGGCGTCATCGTCGGAAACGTGTTCGCACCGAGGCTCGATGCCGACGGCGACGTCATAATCCACGGAGACATCGAGGTAACCGGTTTTCGCGACGGTATTGAAGAAGCAATGCTCTCCTTCATACGCAAGCATGGTTCCAGGATCCGTCCGTTCGGGTTCGACGCACCCGCTGAAGAACACCGCACCGAGGCTGGCATCGCCACGGGATCATCATGGCCGCGGTAGGTATTCCGGATAACCTGCTCGCCGGACTGGTGCCTGGGCTGACCGGGCATAAAACTGAAAAAAAGAAGGAAACAGCCAAGGCTGGCATATTCAGGTCAGCGCTCCGCACCGCGGAGGATCTTGAACGGACTCCGGCCGCGGAAGGGCTTCCGTTCTCGGAAGCAGAGGCCGCGGAACTGCTTGATACCGTGCACGAAGCGGGCGAGAATCTGAAAAAGGATCCGGACGGCGAGCGCGTCAGGGCGTACAAGACGGCTGTCAGGAATTTCGTTCACTATGTCGTTGAACGGGCCTATGATGTCGTGGAGAAAAGCTCCGGCGGCAATATTCTGAAACGCAAGAAATTTACTACCGTCGTCGTCATAGACGAACGGCTCGAGCGACTCGCCGCGGAAGTGCTTTCCGCCCAGCGTGACAAGCTCGATATCCTCCGGCGCCTCGATGAGATCCACGGCCTGCTCGTGGATCTTCTGCGCTGACGGCCCTGTACCAGAACCGGCTTTGACGCATGGAGCCGGGCTAAAGGAGACAAGACTATGAATGAAGATACCGAATACGAGCAGTCGGATGAGGATCTCCGCCATCTGGAGGACGAGGCCATAGAGAGCTCGGAAGGCAGCGCCCATTACGGAGAGCTGCCCGACCCGCTGTATCGGCTCAGGGCCGATCCGTACAACGAGTCGTACTATGCGGCCTATGAGACGCCGCTGGCGGCGGGGGCCAGGGTCGTCGCGCCAACGCGGTATGGCAAGGACATCTGTACGGTTCTCGGCATCGTCAAGGCTCCCGGTTTCGTGCGCGTGGATGATGTCGTCAAGATAGACCGGCTCGCCACGGAAGAGGACGAAGCGCGGCGCGCTTCCGACACAATCAAGGAACAGAAGGCTTTTGAACTCTGCAAGGAAAAGATAAAGTCGCACAACCTGCCCATGAAGCTGGTATTTGCCCACTATCTTTTTGAGGAACCCAAGGTCCTGTTCTTCTTTACGGCCGATTCCAGGGTTGACTTCCGCAACCTCGTCAAGGATCTCGTCGCGGTGTTCAAGATGCGCATAGAACTGCGTCAGATCGGCGTGCGCGACGAGGCCCGCGTCGTGGGTGGTTGCGGTGTCTGCGGGCGCGTCCTGTGCTGCCACGGCGTAACGGACAAGCTGGTGCCCGTCTCCATCAAGATGGCCAAGGACCAGAACCTGTCGCTCAATTCGCTGAAGATTTCCGGCCCCTGCGGCAGGTTGCTCTGCTGCCTCGCGTACGAATTCGGCTTCTACAGGGAAGCCAGGCGGAGCATGCCGGGCGAAGGCGCGAGGATTCCGTTTGACGGCACCGTATTCAGGGTCATAGAGGTGAACGTGCCCGCCGGAAAACTGCGGCTGTCAGGTGAAGACGGCCGGTACATCGAGGCCAAGGCTTCACGCTTCGTGCAGAAGGATGGGCGCTGGACGATGCTGGACGAGGTCGTTCCAGAAGCTTGACCTGGCTCCAGCCCGGCAACCTTGCGCCGGGCTGGCCGGTATTATTCGGTAAATCCTGTAATTTCCAGTTCAAAAAGAATGTAGGAATTGGGCGGAATCAGGCCGGCCGCACCTTCCATGCCGTAGGCAAGCTCGGGTGGAATGGCGACCAGACGTTTCTCGCCCATTTTCATTTCTGCCACCATCATGTCCCATCCCAGTATGACCTTGCCTATGCCCAGTTCGAATTCATAAGGCCCGCCATGCAGTATGGACTGGTCGAAGACCTGGCCATTTGGCAGCATGCCTTTGTACGCGATGTTGACGAGGTAGCCGCGTCTCATCGTCTGACCGGAACCCTCCTTGAGGGTCATGGACATGATTCCGTCGGGGCGGAGTACCAGGCCTGGCCATTTGGCCAGGATGCCGTCTGTCACCAGTTTTCGGGTAGCCCGTATGCGCGCCTTTGCGCCTTCCGCCGCGGTCGCGTAGTACTGGTTCCAGGCTTCCTGGTCAGATTTGAATGCCTTGGCCGCGTCGCCGATCCTCAGGATCGTCACTTTGGTCATCACATCGCCAGCGGCCAGCTTTTCAACGACGTCCATGCCTTCTATTACCCGGCCTAAGACCGTGTAGGAATCGTCAAGAATGGGAGCGGCGGCGAGGGTTATATAGAACTGGCTGCCGTTCGTGTCCGCGCCGTAGTTGGCAAAGGCGACTACGCCCGGCGCATCGTGCCTGAGGGTCGGATCGAACTCGTCAGGAAAGTTGTAGCCCGGATCTCCTGAACCGTCGCCTGCCGGATCGCCGCCCTGTACCACGAATCCTTCTTCCACACGGTGAAACGTCAGGCCGTCATAGAAACGTTTGCCTATGGAGGCATCCAGCGTACCCTCGGCCAATCCGACGAAATTTGCCGTTGCCAGAGGCGCTTTCTCGTGCGCCAGCAGGATCGTGATGGGACCTTTTGCGGTATCTATCCTTGCATAGAGCCCCGCCGGCAGGTTGGGGCCGCTGCTGCATGATGTGATGGTGATGAGTGCTGAAAAGGCAACCGCCAGGGAAGCCTTGATTGAACGCATGGGTAAACCTCCGTATGAACGACTTGAAACTAGCATGAAACCTGTACCCGGACAAGGCGCTTGACCGGCGCTGGCATTACACTCCGCAACCCCGTATAATCTTCCGGGGGAGGGCACCGATGGCTGAAATCGATTACCGCAGGCCCAGCTGGGACGAATATTTCATGGAAGTGTGCAGGGCCATAGCCAAGCGGGCCAGTTGCGACCGGGGCCGTTCCGGTTGCGTCATCGCCAGTGACAACCAGATACTGGCCACCGGATATGTTGGCTCGCCATCGGGGTTGCCGCATTGTGACGAGGTGGGGCACCAGTTCAAGCGGACCGTCCACGAGGATGGTACCGAAACCACCCATTGCGTGCGGAGCGTCCATGCGGAACAGAACGCCATCTGCCAGGCGGCGCGCCGGGGAATCTCCATAGAAGGCGCCACGCTGTACTGCAAGATGACGCCATGCCGCGCCTGCGCCATGATGATCATAAACTGCGGCATCGGGCGAGTGGTATGCGACAGGAAGTACCATGCCGGTGCCGAGAGTGAGGAAATGTTCCGGCTTGTCGGCATTTCAGTAGAGTACGTCGAGGATGAAGTGGAGCGCTACGAACGCCAATAGCGGGTCTTGACTTGTAGAGGGCGCGTGTTTCCTGTACCTTGTGCCCGTGGGTATACGAATTCTCTATATAGGTGAAATAGTAGGGCGTGTCGGCATCTTTGCCATAAAGAAGCTGTTGCCGGGACTCAGGCGCGAGACCGGTGCCGATCTGGTCGTCGCCTGCGCCAATGGTGCAACCGGCGGTTCAGGCATCGGCAAGGCTCACTCGGTCTACCTGCACAAGCTCGGTATAGACGTGCTGACGACCGGAGAAGCCGCCTTCTACAAGAAGGACATCGTCGAGGTGTTTCCAAAGACTCCATGGCTTCTGCGGCCGCTCAACTATCCCCCGGGCGTACCGGGGCGCGGCTTCCGGTCGTACCAGACCCCCAAGGGGCCCGTGGTCGTCGCCCAGCTGCTTGGGCAGGCTGGATTTCCGCGTGTGCATCTGGAAAATCCCTTTCATGTGCTTGACGCCGCGCTGCCGGCTTTCAGGGAGTGCTCGCCGGCCATAATCCTCGATTTCAGGGCGGCCA
>CAXZAJ010000281.1:0-5363 GCA_964293355.1 uncultured bacterium | reverse complement strand
GGAAGGCACGGTTTGCATCGGTGAGCGACTCGACCAGGGGAGCGGCATTCATCGTTACGCCTATGGCACGCAGTCCCGACCCGCCTGCCGCTCCGGCAATTCTGGCAGCGGATGTTCCGGCGCGGCCTATGGTTTTAGCCGCCGGCAATCGTGTCATGCCGCCCTTGAAACGATAGACGGCACCACCTTCATGATCTATGGCAACGAAGGGCGGCAGTCCTGCCGCATTCGCCGTACCTGCCCCGGCAACCTTGCCCGCGGCCGCGCGGATATCAGAGGCCAGCAAGGCAACCTGGCGCGGATCCTGCGACACATTGAAGCCGAACAGTATCACCGCTCCCGGCTGGATACGCTCTATCACCGACCGGCTGCCGTTTGAAAGCTTCTGCACGCCTTCGACTCCCACGATCAGCACCTGCCCGACGAGGGCCTCATCGCTCATGGCCGCCGCGAGCGAACGGGCACGCGACTCGAATCCGGCGATGAGCCGTTCCTGTGCCTTGCCGGCTGCCCCTGTATCATTGCTGGCATCAGGATCGGTAGCCTGTTGCTGGCATGACGCCAAGGCCATGGAAACAGCGAGAACGGCGACACAGGTGCGAGGCGACAAAGAGACATGGCTACGGCGATGAAGCATGAGCCGATGATACCGGCCGTCAGAGCCTGGCGCAAGGCCGCCAGTCTTTACTGAGTCGAAGCAGTCTCTTCGTCAAAAGCCTTTTCTATCATGGTGAACAGGTCTTCATCATCCAGTTCCAGCCCCGGGGGTTCTGTGGATGGAGCGCGGAGTATCCGTTCGGCCGCCGCGTTCGCGCCCCGGCGAAACGACGATCCAGGTGCCGTGGAGGCCAGCGGCGCACGGTCCGCGACCGAGGCTGGCACGTAGGGGTCGCGCATGATGTAGGAGATGAATTCCATGCCCACGCCCAGGTTGCGCGCGGATATTTCCCGCAACCGCTGCGCGATCGTGGCGTCATCCTGGCCGTTGCCCATGTTGACGACGACCCTGGGCCTGAGCCGGCTGATTTCTTCAAGTGCTTTTGCGCCCTTGGAACCGCCCCGCTGGGCATCCTCGCGCGCCAGTCCTTCGGCGAAGGCCAGGAAGGTGTCGCCCTGCCCTTCTGTCCGGTTGACCACGAACTCCACGATGCGCTCGCGTTCCGGGCTGCCCTTGCTGAAGGAGCGGAACAAAAGCCTGAATGCCGCTGTCTTGAGGAAGGAATAGGCGTTGAGTACGGAGGGTATTTCAGGAACGGTAACGACGATGCCGTTGGGCGCCATAAGCCAGAAATCCACGACGTTGTACGAGGCCCCTGCGCCAAGGTCGACGATCACGTAGTCAGCCGTAAGCTCAAGGAGTTCCTTCATGATGCGGCGCTTCGTAAAGAAATCCAGATTGGCGGTGCCTGGCAGGAGGTTGTCGCCGGGAACGAGGTAGAGCCTGTCCATGCCCGTGGGCACGATCAGGTTTTCCAGGCTTTTCTCCTTCTTCCAGACTATGGAGCCGACACCGGGATGTTTGTTCCTTACGCCGAGGTAGGTATGGAGGTTGGCGCCGCCAAGGTCGAGGTCCACGAGCACCACGGTCTTGCCGCGGGAAGCGAGCACGGTTCCAAGGTTGGCGGAAAACACCGTCTTGCCGACTCCGCCCTTGCCGGATGCTACCGGAATGAGTACGCCCACATTGCCTCCTTGCCACATGCACAGAGGAGCATTGTAGGGCCATTATCGCTGGCCTACAAGATAGGACAGGCAGGATCGTACGATACGGCGCTTGTAGCCCAGGCTCCTGCGCGCTACAGTACAGTCATGAGACGAGTATTCTTGGCCATGTTCATGCTCGCGGCAATTTCCGTTTATGGCTCCCCATGGACCGTAACACCGACCATACAGGTGGAATCAGCCACGCTCGGGGGGCTCTCCTCGCTGTCAGTGCGGTGCGATGTACGGGGAGCATCGGTCTGGCTGGACCACCTGCTCCGCGGTTCCGTTCCGCTGGACCTGACGGGCCTCACGCCTGGCACACACCTGCTCATACTGCGCGCGGATGGTTACTACGACGCCATTATTGCCCTGAGCCTGGCCGCGGACACAAAAACCACCGTAACCAGCGCGCTCCAGCTCAGAACCGGCTTTCTGGACATACGGGTTGATCCGCCCTCGGCCACGGTCATCATTGACGGTGAATCATGGTCGCCCGGCATCATAGAATTGCCCGCGGGCCAGCAGACCGTCACCGTCAAGGCCTTTGGATACCAGGAACAGACCTTCTCCGTATTCGTCCCGGAGAGCCTCTTCACATCCATTTCTGCAACGCTGCAAACCGCGCCGTTCGAGGCCACGGGGTTCTCGCTCTCACGGGAACGATTCAACCCGCGCAATGCAGGGCTCAAGGGGCTGGCGCGGGTTTCATTCTCGGTTACCGCCGCGGGAACCGCGCACCTGACGATTGAGGACGATACCGGCCAAACCGTGCACCAGGCTGAACTTGGCCCGTTTGATGACTGGGACCAGTCCAGCGACTGGTCCGGCCGCGATGATGCCGGATTGCCCGTACCGGATGGCGCTTATACCGTGGAATTGACCGTCAAGCCAGTCGCCGGTACCGCATATCTTGAGGAGTCTTATTTTTACCGTGACGAAGTGATGGTGGATTCTACGCTGGTGATGATGCCATCGGGAACCTATGGGGTCCTGAATGGTTCCATATACGCGCCGGAGCCTTTTGCCCCGGCCGCTGACGGGTTCAGGGTGGAATCGTTGCTGTACGCAGCCGGGCAGGTTGATGCCGCTGACAGCATCGGAGGCGGAGTGGCCTTGTCCGCATCGCTCTCGCTGGAGGCGGGCGTAGACGTGGGATTGGGGCTTGAGTTCGCTGGAAGCACCGCCGCGGCAGCACGGCTCGCGCTCAAGCTTTCTGCCCCGAACCTCGGGCCACTCGGACTGGGCGGGCTCGTGGAGGGCCGCATCTCCGACGCGCTGGCCGGCAACCCTGCCTGGGCCAGGGTTGGCGCATCGCTGGGCCTGGGTTCGCCGTTCTTCAACGTCGTCGCCATGCCACACGTTGGTGCCTACTGGGAAGACAACCTGATCGCTGCCAAAGCGGGACTCGGTGCAGCACTGACGGTCTCAGGCTACTACCTTGGCGCGTCGCTGTCCGCCTCAGCGCTCACGGAGAAGCTTTCCGGAGGATTCTCGCTGGGCTGGCCCATCCAGACGGCGCTGGAAATCCGGTTCGCGCCGCCGCGCCTGCCGTTGTCGTTCCGTATCGTTGCCGGGCTGGACTGGTCTCCGGAACCCACATCCTGGACAGCCGGCTTTGCCCTTTCGGGAGGATTCTGAGACTCAGGAGACGGCGCCGAAATTCATGAAGATTATCGGCAGCCTGCGCCGGAGCAGCTCGTACGACAGGTACTTCCTGCCTATGGCAAAGTTCTCGGCCACGCGCTTGCGCTCCTCCACGGGGTCAGACAGCACGCGGGCCACGTCCTTGACAACCGCATCGGTAATGTAGCCGTCCATCACCGTCGTCCTGAAGCCCAGCGGTTCTATGTCCTGCGCGTAGATGGCATAACGGTTTACCAGGATGGGCTTGCGGTAGAAGATGGCCTCCAGGAACGCGTTGCCAAAGCCTTCGTACGTCGAGGGGTAGGTTACGAAATCAGAACGCACATAGGCATCCCACAGTGAATAGACCTTGCCGCCGTCCGCCCTCGTGCCGCGCTCCACGCCGATGAGGTCGGGGCGGACTATCAGGTCGACATTCATGAACTTGGCGTAGTCGAGCACGCGGGTCTGGTACTCGTCGCCTTCGTCCAGATCCGGGTGTGAGATGAGGAGTTTGCCGCGCTTCGGTCCTCCGGTGAGCTTGCTGTACCTGGCCACCAGCTCGATGGCGCTCTCTATGCCCTTGCGGGCTATGATGCGGGTCGGCTGCAGGAACAGCACCTCGTCGTCGCCGATCTCGAGCTCGGCGCGGAGCCCGGCATTGTACTCGTCGGCGACGACCGGCTCCGAGTCAAAGTCCCAGACATTGGGTATCATGATCGACGCGATGCCGCAGCGGAACGCGAGCTGGCGCCGGGCCTCCGAGTTGATCACGACATGGTTGATGCTATGGAGCCGCGGCGGAAAGGCCCGAACTATGTAGTCCTCGGCGCAACCGGTCATGAAGCGCTGTCGCTCCCAGGCAAAGTCGTGGTTGTGCGCAATGGTAGGCATCTCCATCTCGGCCACGAGTTCGGCTATGGCAACGCCGAGCGGAATGTTCATCGGTATGGCGAAGGCGTTCTCCACTATCAGCACGTCTATGGCGAAATCCTTGACGAACTCGTACAAGGCGGCCTTGAGCTTGCCCTTGATTTCGCCTACCTCGGCCGTCAGCCCGCGGCGCCTCGTGCTCCGGTCAAATATCTCGTCGTGAAGTTCCTTGACCGCCGGAAAGCCAAAGAAGGCTTCCGGGACGACGCGGGAGCGTTCGGGAAACCAGTCGCTCTTGCCGGAGAAGAAGAACGTCTCGTAGCCCAGCTCGGTCAGCACCTCGTTCCACTTCCAGGTCTCCAGCGACACGCCGTCGGTGCCCTGGAATCGGGTAGAAACAAAGCCTATGCGGGTAATTTCCCGTGCCCTCGTCAGATACATACCAGCCTCCGCAGGTCGTCCCAGGATGATGCAAGCATAGAAGGTGGATTGGCCTGAACACGCGGGTCTCCGGAACGAGGCCTGCACGAGCGCTCGTCTCCGCAGAAGAGCGCCGTCATCAGGCCGGCCTCGCCCGCGGCCGCGCAGTCGTTCAACGCGTCGTTGCCCACATACAGTATGCGGTTGGCAGGCACCCCGCGCGCAGCCAGCCTCCGGGCCAACTCGTCGAACATCCAGCGGTCGGGCTTGGCGCGTCCGGTCCGGTATGACCAAAGGGTCAGACCGGGATCAAAGCCCAGGCAAGGCCTGGCTGGCGTGGCGTCGAACAATTCACGGGCGCTGAAACGGCGCTCCCCGAAAAGGTAGGCGTCAAAGGCTTCCTCAATGAAGAGCGGCGTATAGAACTGCGCGTTTGAGACGATGCCGAGGGGAATTCCATGCTTGAAGCATCCGGACAGGAAAGCCGTCGCGCCCGGCATGGCGGAACACCTGTTGGTGGTGCATTCCCAGGCAACGGCGGCCCGAGCGCCATCGTCGTAGTCCAGTCCAAGCGCCCGCGAGAACAGCGCGGCCGAATCTATCTCCGGCCAGGGTATGCCTTGCGCCCGCTTGCCCGTATGATCCTCCTCTACGAGGAAATGGGGGCGTTCCGCCATGTCATGCGGGAACGCCGCCCAGCTGTCGTCCAAGGCTGCTCCCGGACCGATCTCGCCCGCGGCATT
>CAXZAJ010000280.1:0-5407 GCA_964293355.1 uncultured bacterium | reverse complement strand
CCTTCATGGGGATGGTCGAGGCGTTCTCCACTTCTTTCCAGTTGAGGAGCAGTTCGTGATGAGGCTTGCCGATGTCGTCTATGAGTGATTTGAGGTGACGGCCAACGGTTATCAGATTGAGCGCGGATTTGTTTATCAGGCCGCCTGCCGTTTCATTGACCGCCTTGAGCAGTTGCCGTATGTACTTGACGGCGTCCTTGTCACGGTCTGCCTTCTGCAGCACGTTGCGCAACTTTAAACCCATCTCCCCGTCATCGGCAAGCCCGTCGTCGAACTGGATGATGGCTTCGGACACTTCAAGGAGCGCATGGTAGGCGTCGGAGATCTGCTGTGACTGCACCGCGGTTGACCACTTGCCGCGTATGAGCAACAGGTCAACGATCTCGCGTATGTCTTTCTTGAAGTAATCTATGAGGTAGGCCTTGAGGTAATTCAGGGGCTGGGTCTGGGTATAGCCGCCGAGCAGCTTCTTGGCAAAGGCGATGTTGGCCTTGTCCGTGTAGTTCTTGAGCCTGAGTACGATGGTTGTACCGAAAACGGCCTTGGCCAGGTCGTCGATCTTGGAATTCCTGCGCTCCTGCACGATTTTCTGCAAGGTCATGGTCGTCTGGTTCTTGAGCTTGTCCATGAACGTCTCGACGATGCGCTCTCCCGAGGCCCTCGGCGTGATGGCAAGGTACGGATCCTGTTTTACATGCTGGATTATCTCTTCCAGCACGCCTGACTCACGCACGTCCTGCAGGGCCGGAACCAGCTTTGTCCAGGTTTCAACCTGGATTACATCGAGGTTGCGGTATTCCTTGAGGGCGGTAAAGATGCGCTTCCAGTCTGCTTCAAGGTTGAGCGGCATGAAGACTTCAAGGAAATCGTGGAGATCATCCGAGATGTAGTCCGCAGAAATGGAATCGAACTTGGGATTGTAGGCAAAGCTTCGTTCAGTGACGTTGGCGTCGAATTTCTTGAGCAGGAAAAAGTAGTCAAAGTTGATGAAATTGATGAACGACAGCAGTGTGGAATAGGCGCTGTCTATCTGGGCCGTCTTCTCCGCGTCAAAGATGGAGAAAAATGAAATCATGGTGTGCTTGATGTGCTCGTGGAGTTCCTTGACGGGCATCGTCTTGGCTTTTTCCTGGATGTACGCGTCGGTCATCAGATCCAGCTGCTGACGCTGTTCCGGAGTCAGGAAACTCTCGATGACGAAGGACTTGAGCGCTCCGCTCTGCGCGGCATTGGTGAGCATGACCTGCGCGGGAGCTATGACCTTATAGGTTTCATAGAAAAACCGGGCTACGCCTGGCAAGGCTTCCGAGGTCTTGGGCTTGTAGAACTTGTAGCGTGAACGGGACAAATCCTTGCCGATGTTTTTGACGAGGCGTTTCTTCTCCGCCTCGGGGTCGCCCATGCCGAACATGCCGAGGATTTTCTGGAAGAATCCGGATGCTGACTGCTCGTCGTCGCTGCGTTCGCGGTTCCGGTTGATCGGGTCATTATTCGTGGGCATAGACGCGAACTTTACTATGTACGGTGGCTCTCGTCAATGACGAGTGTGAGTTCGCCTGAATGCCAGGCGGTGACGGTTCCAGATTCTGTGCCCTGGGCAGCGATGAGGACGGCACCCGTCGTATCAACGCCCCTGAGTTCACCCAGAACGGGGGGCAGGTCGATGCCGGGGCTGAAGCGGACACGCTGGCCGCGCCAGGCGAGCAGTTCCTCGTAGTGATCTTTCCATCCGGAACCGGATGCCCCAAGGTTCGCAAAGGCACGGACAAGGTGCGGCAGGAACTCGGCCGAATCCGGGCCAATCCCGGTTTCCAGCAACAGTGAAGTCGGTTCAGTCCTGAAGCCAGAATCGAAGCATGCCTGCCTGCAGTTGATGCCGATGCCGGCGTAGATAGTCGAACCACGAGCCTCGCACAGCACGCCAGCGAGCTTCCGTGAGCCGCAGAGCACATCGTTGGGCCATTTGAGGCGGGGCGATTCGCGAAAACAGACTCCAGTTGCCTCAGCCCAGGCCGTACAGGCACGCACGATCGCGATGCCGGCCAGCAGCGGCAGCGGTGCCGTACCGAATTCATCCGAAGGAAACCAGAACGTTACGAGCAGGCTGGCACCGGGCTCGCCCAGCCACTGCCTGCCGGGCAAACGGCCACGGCCGGCTGTCTGCATGCCAGCCCGCACCAGCCCCCGGGGCACCTGAGCGGAAAGGCCGCGGGCCTCGTCCATCGTGCTGGTCGTGGAATCTACATAAAACGACGCCAAATCAAAAAAACCCGGTCCGGGTACTGCTGCGCCGGGCATTACGGTGCTCAAATCCATGGTGATCCTGAGTATCCTCCAAAACGCAAACCGCGCGCAAGCTTGACGCGCACCCCTCCGTGCGATAGTTTCTATCATTAGCGTGCGGCGACCAACGCGTCGCCCCACGCCAGCTCCGTCTCCCGGTTTCATGCATGAAACGGCGGGGATGCGGACAGAAAGGATCACCTATGTGCGGAATAGTGGGCTACACAGGCCCGAGGCAGGCTTCCAGGATACTGGTGGAGGGCCTCAAGCGTCTCGAGTACCGGGGATATGACTCCGCCGGCATCGCCGTGCGCAAGAATGTCGCGGCCGGCAGCCAGGACGAGCCGTTGCTCGTCATCAAGAAAAAGGGCAAGATCGCCGAGCTCAGACAGGCCGTACCCAAGGACCTGCAGGGCAACTACGGCATAGGCCACACGCGCTGGGCCACCCACGGCGGGGTTACCGACGCCAACGCGCATCCCCATCTGGACACGGCCGGCAGGGTCGCCATAGTCCACAACGGCATCATAGAGAACTACACCTCGCTCAAGGAAATGCTCGAAAAGGAAGGCGCGGTCTTCCAGAGCGAGACCGACAGCGAAGTCATAGCGCACCTCGTCGCCTATCACTATGACGGCGACCTGGAACGCGCCTTGAAGGCTTCCCTCAAGCACCTCAAGGGCACCTATGGCATAGCGGCCATCCATGCGGACGAACCGGGCCGCATCGTCGGGGCGCGCAACGGCAGCCCCCTGGTGCTCGGCGTCGGCGACGGCGAGATGCTGCTGGCCAGCGACGTTACTGCACTCCTCACGCACACCACCAGCGTGGTGTACCTGAACGACGGTGAAGTGGTGACGATGAACCCCACCGAATTCAAGATTTCAGACCGCGACGACCAGGTCGTCGATCCCAAGATAGACCTCATCACCTGGAAGCTGGACGCCATCGAGAAGGAAGGCTTCTCCTGCTACATGGAGAAGGAAATCTTCGAGCAGCCTGATTCCATAGAACGCGCGCTTACCGGACGCATGGACTTTGAATACGCGTCCGCCAAGCTCGGCGGCCTCAACCTCTCCAAGAAGGCCCTGCACGCCCTCCAGCGGGTCCGCGTCATCCCCGCCGGTGCCAGCTGGCACGCCGGCCCCGGCCGTGGCCAGCCCCTGGTGTCGGTGGCCAGGCTACCCGCCCAGGCCGAGCTGGCCAGTGAACTGCGGTACCGCAACCCGGTCGTGGAACCCGAGTCGCTGTACCTCGCCGTGTCGCAGTCGGGCGAGACGGCCGACACCCTGTACGCGATGCGCGAGATCCAGCGCCGCGGCGGCTCGGTGCTCGGCGTGTGCAACGTCGTCGGTTCCACCATAGCGCGGGAGAGCGACGGCGGCATCTACGTGCACTCGGGGCCGGAAATCGCCGTGGCATCGACCAAGGCGTTTACCAGCCAGCTCGCGGCGTTCTACCTCCTCACCCTCTCGCTGGCCCGCCTGCACGACATGTCGCACCACGAGGGTGAACGCTTCCTGGCGGCGCTCAAGGCGATACCCGAGGCCGTAAAGAAGACCCTGCTGCTGCGTGACTCCATCCAGGTGATAGCCAAGAAATACGCGCATTTCAGGGATTTCCTGTTCCTGGGCCGCGGACTCCTCTTCCCGATAGCCCTCGAAGGCGCGCTCAAGCTCAAGGAAATATCCTACATCCACGCCGAGGGCTACGCCTCCGGCGAAATAAAGCACGGCCCCATCGCGCTCGTGAGCCCTGACACGCCGAGCGTGTTCCTCGTGCCCAATGACCACCTCCGCGAGAAGACGATCTCCAACATGAAAGAGATAAAAGCCCGCGGCGGCCTTATCATCGCCGTGGCCGAAGAAGGTGACGAACTGGTGGCGAGCATAGCGGACGACTACATACCGGTTCCAAAGGTTGATACGCGCTTCCAGCCGTTCGTGATGGTGCCGCCGCTGCAGCTGTTTGCCTACTTCTGCGCGCTGGAACTGGCGCGGGACGTGGACCAGCCCCGCAATCTGGCAAAAAGCGTGACCGTGGAATGACGACCAGGCGGACGCTCCCGCACGCGGCACTGCTGACGGCTTTCGTGGTTGCCTTGGCTGCCGCGGCCGCCGCGTCCTGCGTGCCGGGAGAGTTCGCCTTCGGCAATTCCGCTTCCGGCAAATCCACATCGCCAACACAAACCAGCGCCGGTGCGGTAGCGGAAGCCGCGGGTCCGCTTCTGGATGCGCTCCAACCCGGACGGGCCGTGCTCGTGGACGGTTCCAGTCTGGTCAAAGGGCTGCCGGGCTTCGGCAGGAACGCCATGCCGGCCTTGAGGGGCGAATATGCGTACCTGCCGACAGGCCAGAAACCGGAAGATAGCAGACTTCGGGTATCAGTGTGGTTCACCCGGGAACCACTCGTGTATCCCGACGAATGGAAAACACCCGCCGAGGGCCTGAAAGCCTGTACGACCCTGCCCGCCGGCATCTCCCTGCTGGCCGCGCTCGAGCTGGACGAAGACACGACCCTGTGGGCCCTCGGCGGAACCGGTTCCACGCTTTTCGTCGGCGTTCCGGGAACGCTTGCGGACCCTTGCCGCTTTGCCGGCATTTTTTCTGAACGCTTCCTGTTCTTCCAGCGGTATGCGGAACGCCCAGAAGACACCTCGTTTCCAGCCATACTCGACATCGGTCGTTGAACCATGGCTTGGCTTAGGGGCCGGGCAATGTTAGAATGGATAGCAGAGCAGAATGTACAGCATCGGCCTACAAGGAGTCTAAACATGTCATTGGCAATCACCGACATCGGCAAAGCAGTACTCGAGACGGAATATGCCGTTCGTGGCCCCATCGTAGCCCGCGCGCAGGAACTCGAGCGCTCTGGCCGCCCCATAATCTACTGCAACATCGGCAATCCCCAGGCCCTCGGCCAGGCGCCGCTGTCGTGGACGAGGAGACTCCTGGCTCTCTGCGAATTCCCCGGCCTCGCCGCCCAGGCTCCCGGCGCCTTTCCGGCCGACGCGGTTGAAGCCGCAAAGACACTGCTCACCGGCACCAAGCACGGCCTGGGCGCCTACTCCGAGAGCAAGGGCCTGGAAGTCGTCCCGCGCGCCGTGGCCGCCTTCCCTTCCCCC
>CAXZAJ010000279.1:0-5417 GCA_964293355.1 uncultured bacterium | reverse complement strand
TCGGGGGCGGCCTGGTGGACCAGCCCGGCGCTGAACGAGCCGTGCCCGGCATACGCGTCGAGGGCCCCGTCGAGCGGGCCGGCCGTGTCGGGGGGGGACTCGGGGCCGGGGGTCGGGGCGGGCCCCAGCCCGCCCCCGTCGGCCTGGATCCGGTAGCGCCCGCTCCGGGGTGACCGCGTTGTGGCGAAGGTGCGCAATGAAGCCGCGGCGGTGACCGAGTTCCGGAAGAGCCGCCACTGCTGACGCGTCACGAAGGCTCCGACGAGGGGCAGGAGCGCATAGAAGATGATGGCGGCCAGCGCGGCCAGGTACACTGGTACGAACATGAATGGGCGCTCCGCTTGTCATCGTTGGGCCCGGCCGTTACTATGCTCAGGCATGATCCATTGTCTGAGTGTAGGTCCCATAGGGGAAAACGTCTATATTGTAGAGAACACCAGTTCTCCCCTCGTCGTCGTCGATCCCGGGGCCGAACCTGCGCGGGTGCTCTCAGAGACCCTCGCGGCCGTCAGGCGTTCCGCGGCACCAGGCGTGCTCATCGCCTTGACGCATGGCCACCTGGACCACGTCGCGGCCTTGCCGGGGCTGCTGGCCGGGCTTGGTGAACACCACATCCCCGTGCGCACCTTTGCTCCGGCCGGGGACCGCGATTATTTTGGCGAGAAGGCCAAGGCCACCAACGAACGCATCTTTGCCAGCATCCAGGCTCTGGCCTTCTTCAGCAAGCACTGGGTTCCCATTCCTGAAGCGGACGAATACTTCGAGGATGGCTTCGTGCTGCCTGGTACCGACATCACCGCGATCCACACCCCCGGCCATACCCGCGGCTCGTCGTGTTTCCTGGCCGAGGGCGGTTCCTCGCTGATAGCCGGCGATACCCTGTTCCGCGGCGGCCGCGGCCGTACCGACAATCATGATGCCGACGAGTCGACCATAATCCATTCCATACGGGAGCGGCTCTGCACGCTCCATGACGCCGTGCGCGTCTGGCCCGGCCATGGCGAACCAACGACCATAGGCCGCGAAAAACGTTACTACCACTGATTCCGGAGGTCCTCGGATGAATTCCGCACGTTATTCCACGCGCAAGCGCCTGGTGCTTTTTACTTTTGCCTTCATCACACTGGCCGCATCCTGCTCCGGCAAGCCTGTGGATCGCTCCGACCTGGTCCTTGGCACGGTCTGCTCCATACGCATACTCGATGGCGGGTCTGAAAAGGCCCTGGATGCTGCCTTTGTACGGCTCCGCGAGATAGAAGCCTCCATGAGCGCCAATGCTGCCGGCACCGTTGTGGCCGCCATCAACGAGGCAGCCGGCAAGGCGCCGGTGGCGGCTCCCGCCGATGTGCGTTATGTGACGGGCAAGGCGCTCTGGTACGCTTCCCGCTCAAGCGGCGCCTTCGATCCGACCATCGGCCCCATCGTAAAGCTGTGGAACATCGGCCTCGATGGCGAGCGCGTGCCAGCCCCCGATGAAATCACGGCCGCCCTGCCGCTCGTCGAATTTGAGTCTGTAAAGGTCGATGAAGCGG
This sequence comes from uncultured bacterium, assembly GCA_964293355.1. GTDB lineage: Bacteria > Spirochaetota > Spirochaetia > Treponematales > UBA12059 > SZUA-370. The sequence goes on along the minus strand of CAXZAJ010000279.1, from coordinate 3,885 downwards.
CGGGTACGGTCTTTTTACCGCGCGCGGGCATCTTGCTGGATCTTGGCGCCATTGCCAAAGGCTATGCGGCAGACGAAGTGGCGCGCGTGTTGCTGGAAAAGCGGGTAAAGGGAGCGGTTATAGACCTGGGCGGCAACGTCAAGGTTGTAGGCAAGAAGCCCGACGGCTCCCCCTGGCGCATAGGCATACAGAATCCCTTTGACGAGCGCGGCGAGCATATCGGCATAGCCACGCTGACCGGCGGAGCCACCGTGGTTACAAGCGGCGTCTACGAGCGCTACTTCATCGCCGATGACGGCACGCACTACCACCACATTTTCGATACAGAGACCGGGTACCCGGTGAACAACGGCCTCGTGTCGGTAACCATCATCAGCTCGTCCTCGATAGACGCGGACGGCCTGTCCACGACGCTGTTCTCAATGGGCCTGCACGCGGGCATGGCACTGGCCGAGTCGCTGGAGCATGTGGAGGCCGTATTCATAGACGAAGAAAAGCGGGTCTACATGAGCTCGGGCGCAGCCGCCGTGTTCAAGCTGGGGAACGCCGAATTTACGCTGACGCAGTTGCCGTGAGGTCTGTGCTTTATATCAAGAATTTTACAGGATATACATGATGAAGTCGAAGAGATTTACAAGTTGAAGGAGAGGATGGAAAAGGAGAGGAGAATACAAGCCAAAGGCTTTGAGATTCTCTAATCCTGTTCATCTCCTTTTCCTATCCTGTAAATCCTGTACTTATTCCTCTCTTCCTGTTCTTCTATTTTTATTCCTCACACCCAGGCCTGGGTGACACTGCCTGTTCGCGGATTACCTTCGCACCGCGTTCCTTCACCTCAACCTCCAGCACTGCATAAAATCCCCCAAACGGGGAATCGACACTATGTATTGGAGATAGCAGACTTATTTGTGGAACAGTATACGGGTCGTACTTTGGACTGTGCCCGTTTCTGCCCGCAATCCCAGGTGGAGGTACATCAGTGCGCGGAATACATCGAGTCTGTCTTGCCCTGGTTTTTATGGCGACGCTTGCCGGAACGGCATTCGCTGAAGGTCCGGTCGTCCAGTTTGACTCACTGGAAGCAGGAGCCATCAACGAGTGGCCTCTGGGAACCCTGGCGGAGTATTACATTACCGGCATAGGGGCTGGTGTCCAGGGGACCTTTGCTTTTGGATTTGATCCGAATGTGCGGGCCTCTGCCGGCCTGGAATATTCCTACGGCCTGTCGCGAACGGCATGGGTCGATGCCTTCAACGAACTCGGCATTACCGTTGCCGCCAGCTACCTGATAGAACTCCTGCCGCAACTGGAGCTTGCTCCCGAACTGGCCCTTGGCGTTCTGATGCACTTCGTCTCCGGCGATGTCGACAGGGACGGCGTTACGTCTATCACTGTATTTACAGACAGCTATTTCCGCCTGGCGCCAAAACTGTATTGGCGCTTCACAGATACGTTGTCCGCCTTCTTTGCGCCGCGCTTCTCGGTCTTTACCCAGACCGGTGCGACGGGCCTTCTGTTCGGTGCCCAGGCTGGCGTCCGGATCAACTTTGATGGAGGCGTAGAATGAAACGCGCGAACAAGAAGCTCGGTGTGCTGGTGCTGACAGGCTTGCTCGTTATGACGCTTGCCTCCTGCTCGAATCTGATGGAGGAGTTGGGGCGAAGAGACATCCGTACCGGCGATGTGGTGCTTCTGCCGCACCCGGACGGGTCTACCGTACGGGCAAAAGCTATCGACAGCGATGCCGAGGGTACTCCCGACGGTCTGGATTTTGATGGAGATGGTGTTGTCGACCTGTCTTTCGACACTGCGGCAGCTGGACATGATCCGGCCGGAGGCGTACTGGCGCTGGCTACCGGAACGGCTCAGGGCACGGTATTCCTTACCATGTCTCCGGCAGGAGCCGGCCAGGTATCAGCCAATGCGGACGGCTCAGGCGACTCGTTCGGCGTCATGCCCTCCGCCGGCGCTCCGGTATTCGGACCGGTCCTGGATGCTTCCGCTGAAGCTACCAATCTGAAGGCGGATGCGGCGGCTTTGACTGACGCAGGCATCACCTTTGGTTCTGGCGGCTCATCGGCCGGCGGTACTACCGGGGTCACGGTTCCTGTCACCGGCGACAACGGCCCTGCCATCCGCTGGGGCGCCAGTCGCGCGGGCATCGTCAGCTTTACAGGCGGCACCGCGACGCTGACTGCGCCCGCCGAGGACAAGACGGTTACCCTGTACGCCACCATCACTCAGGGCGATTTCGTGATCGTGAAGGCGTTTGCGGTGGTGGTGAAAAGTGGGACGGTGGTAAGTCCGACAGCTGTACCAACCACGCCTGCAGCAGCTACGGTTACCCCTGACGGCAGTCAACTCACCCTCACTTGGTCAGCGGTAGCTGGAGCAACGGCCTACGAGATCTGGTATCATATAGCCGACAATTCGGCCGCTGCGAGCAAATGGGGGGATCGAAGTTTTACGAATGGAACCATCACCGGCCTTACGAATGGTACTCTCTATTATGTCTGGCTCAAGGCAAAAAACAGCAGCGGAACAAGCGCTTTCAGTCCCGTCGCGAGCGGCACTCCAGCCATACCGATAACCTATATAAGCACCGCCGCCGAGTTGCGGGCACTGGCGTTGTCCGCAAGCAATTTATACGGTCATTATATACAGACTGCGGATATTGATCTTGAAAATACTGCCTTTACCCCGCTTGGGGTTTTGTACGGGACTTATGACGGCGGGAACTTCGAAATCCGCAATATCAATGTAACCATAACGACAAGTGATCACGCCGGAGGCTTGGTTCGCGTGCTCGCAGAGGGGGCGGTACTCAAAAATATAAAACTGCGTACCGTAAAAGTTGAACGCACTACTAACGATGCGTTTGGGCAAACCGGCGGGCTGGTCGGAGCGGCTAGTAATGCGACAATCGAGAACTGTTCTGTTTCCGGCGGAACAAACCCGATAGTCATCGCATTAAGGGGGCATGTCGGTGGTATTCTGGGCTACGGCAACGGTGTTACAATCACCAAGTGCTGGTTTTCAGGTTGGCTCAGTAAAGTAGAGTATACCACTGCCGGCGGTGGCATTGTCGGCCTATTGGCTGGTTCCAGCACTATAGATCGTTGCTTTACTACTTCGACTACCTGGATCAGAGGTCGTGACACTGGGGATGGTGCCAATGATTGGGCCTATATTGCCGGTGGGCTCGTTGGTGAAATCTCGGCCTCCAGCGGCACCATAGCCATCACTAATTGTTACAGTCAGGCCAATGTAAATCAAAATGAAGGATTAGGCCAATATATTGGTGGTTTGATCGGTGAAATTGAAACTGGAGCAGCTACTATAACTCTAACCAACTGCTACAGCAGTGGTCTTGTTAATGGCCAGTCTGCACTGGACAGACTAGTTGCAGTCAAGGGAAGCGCTACCGGTACCGGCTTGTATTTTGATAATGCGCTTTCAATGGGTGCGCCAACTACTTCTACGATGGGGACCGGCAAAACTACCCCTGAGATGAAGCAACAGGCAACGTTCGTTGGTTGGGATTTTACAAACATTTGGCAGATAGCCGAAGGAACTAGTTACCCGACCCTGCGGTAGTCTGCAATGGCCATACCCAGCAGTGCCCCGCGGGACCTATTTCCCGTGGGGTACTGCTGCCTGACTATGATTTTTTAGCTGTCGGTAAAGCATGCCTTGATGGTGTCGCCCTGGCTTGAAGTCAAGCCTGTCATCTTCAGTCCCCCACCACCAGCCGCAGCAGTTCCACCCGGGAGCTTACGTCCAGCTTGCGGTAGATGTTCTTGATGTGCTTCTTGGCGGTCTCGTCGGAGATGTAGAGCTGCCGGGCCAGAGGGGCTCGGGGGTGGGCTTCCAGGGGCTGGGGCA
>CAXZAJ010000278.1:0-5493 GCA_964293355.1 uncultured bacterium | reverse complement strand
CCACCCGCGCGCTCATCAACAACCAGGAGGAGCGCCTGGGCAGGTATGCGGAGATGGTGGGCCTGGGAGCCTTCAAGTGGCACGGCGACGTGACTCCGGCCCGCAGGCAAGCCTTCCTGAGGGAACCGCTCGAGCTGGTTTTGACGACGCCCGAATCGCTTGAGGTGATGCTGGATTCCGGGCGTGTGCCAACCGCAGCCCTGTTCCGCAACCTGAAGTACGTGGTGATAGACGAGATCCATGCGCTGGCCGCTTCAGATCGCGGCGCGCACCTGTTGTGCACGCTGGAGCGCATCCGGCGTTACGCCCGGCTGGATTTCCAGCGCATAGGCCTCTCGGCGACGGTAGGGAACCCCCAGGACATAACGCGATGGATGCAGGGCAGTTCCATGAATCCCGCCGTCCTCGTAGACCCGCCCAAGGCGCCCGGCGTCAAGGAGATAGCTATCGTATCCGCCCAGGAACCGGGCGAGGTGGACGCGCTGGCGCTGGCCGCGCTCAAGTCGTGCAAGAGCCTCCTTTTCTGCGAGAGCCGGCGGCTGTCGGAGCAGATCGCGGGAAGCCTCCGGAAGACGGGAGAGCCGGTCTGGGTGCACCATTCGTCGCTGAGCAGGGAGGAGCGGGAAGAAGCCGAAGCCCGTTTCACCGGCGGCAGCGAAGCCTGCATCGTCTGCACATCGACGATGGAGCTCGGCATCGACGTCGGAGACCTGGACAAAGTTCTCCAGATCAACGCACCGTCAACCGTGTCCAGCTTCCTGCAACGGCTCGGCCGAACCGGACGCCGGACCGGTTCGGTAGCCAACACCACCTTCATCATCGAGAAGGACGACGCGTTCCTGCAGGCCATAGCCATCGTCGAACTGGCCAGGACTCATTGGGTGGAGAGCATCAAGCCGGTATCGCGCGCCTGGCACATCATGCTGCACCAGGTCATGGCCCTCTGCCTCGAACGCGGCGGAATAGCACGTGACGAACCTGAACGCGTGCTGCAAAGCGCCGCCTGCTTTGCGGACGTGGACCACGAATCCTGGGCTGGCTTCATCGATTATCTGCTGGCAAAGGATTTCCTGCATGACGATGGCGGCATGCTGTCCATGGGGCTGGAGGCCGAGAAAGTCTTTGGCCGCCGTAATTTCATGGAGCTGTACTCGGTATTCTCAAGCCCCGTGGAGTTTGAGGTGGCCGGGCTTTCCGGCGACGTGATCGGAACCGTGGAATGGGATTTCCTGGAAAAGCTCCTTGAAACCCAAGGCTCGTTTTTCCTGTCGGGCCAGGCCTGGGCAATCGAGCGGATCGAGTGGAAGAAGAAGCTCGTGATCGTCAGCAAGGCTCCCGCAGGCAAGGTGCCGATGTGGGGCGGCCTGAGCCCGCGTTTCATCGGCTACGAACTGAGCCGGAAAAAGCGTGACATCCTTGCCGGCAGCGAAATGCCGGCTTACCTCTCGGCTGAGGCGCGGGTCTGGCTGACTTCGTTGCGCGCTGACAAAGGCGCGTTCCTTGCGGATTCCTTTGCCCCCATCGAGCACGACGAGCGTGGCATGCAGTGGCACACCTGGGCTGGCGGCCGCATCAACAACACCATCCGCTTTGCCCTGAAGGCTGAACTTGGCGTGGAAGCACAGGCCACCAACGAGCTTGTCCGCATCACCGATTCCACCGTACCCTGGTCGGACATTTCGCGCGTCATCGACGACCTGGCTTTGCCTGCTTTCTGGAATGAAGGAAATTTGATGGACCGCATACAGGCTCTGCTGCCGGAGTGGCGCCTGAGCAAGTTCCAAAGCTACCTGACTGAAGCCATGCGCCGTGAACTGATCGCCATGACCATACTGGATGTGGCGGGGACGTTGCGGTTTATGGAGGATGGGGGCAGGCAGAAAAATGGGCCGACTATTCAAATAAAACATTGAATCCCGGCACGGTGTGACCGAATCCGTCACAGCTGGGTTGTATTCCTTGTATATGGAGGAATACGATGTCTGTATCCAGCTATTTTGATGCAAGACTTGCCAGGCTTTTGGCTGACTGGCTAACATCCAGCCGTTGGAATGAAGCCCTGTTTGATCTGATCCGGGGATTTCTCGACGAGGTCCGGTTCGACAGTAGTATCCATGGAAAATTCGCAGCCGATGAGGAAGCTGCTGAATCTCAAAAAAAAGCCGTGTGGAAGGCTTTGACTGAAATCGCTGGCTGCGAATCGGAAAATCCGGCTTTCGCATCACTGGCTGCCCGCTTTTCATTGTCGCCGGCAGAGATCGCCCTGCTTGAGTTCTTCAATCTCTACATGGTCTTTAACCCGCTTGAAACCTATGTGGACAAATTACCCGAGGGTGAAGCGCTCCGGAAGCTGGCCTGTTGTTGCGGCACCGGTGAACATGACATCATCGAGGCTCTGGGGCCTCACTCTGCCATGCTGTCTTCTGGCCTTGGAACAAATGACGGGCATGCCCTCAGGTTGCCAAAACACGGCATAACGTTCGGGCTTCCCGAACATGTCCTTGCGTTCATCGCCAAAGAAGGCAACCAGCCTCTCGTTTCATTCCTCCTGGAGACGCCTTCCATCCCATGCTTGCCGCTTTCAGCCTACGACCTGCCCTCCCGGACCCTTGCCACGGCCCGCACGACCCTGAGCGCTACCCACGGTAAACCCTTTCTCCTTGTGTATGGCAAGCCTGGCACCGGTAAATCGGAATTTGCCCGAAGTCTTTCCGTGTCTTGTGGTTATACTCCCTGTTTTATTCGTCATGATCGATCGACCGGCAACAGGAGCTACTCCAATCTGCTGCTTGCCGCCCGGCTCGTGGATCCCGAGCGTGAGGTGCTCGTGGTAGACGAGGCGGATGAACTCCTGAACCTCAAGCCAAATCCCTTTGGAAGCGGTGACGCGAATGGTGCCATCAAGAAAAGCATGATCAATGATTTTCTTGACTTTACGAAATCCAGAATCATTTTCATAACCAATGAGACCTGGCGCATTCCCGATGCCATTTTGCGCCGCTTTACGTTCCATCTTGGCTTCGAGGATTTTACTCTGGGGCAACGCACAAGGATATGGAATGAAATGGATAGCGACACCAGAATTTTCTCAGCCAAAGAGCGAGCCGTGCTCGCCGCCCGCTATAAAGCCAATCCATCCCGGATCAGACAAGTCTTCGATGTTTGTTCCTCGCTTGGCAACGGCGAGAGCGTGAGCGCGCGTGAAGCACTGAATATCGCCCATGAGATGCTCGCGCGTGGTGACGAACTGCTCCACGGTATAGCCCGGAGGGAAAAACGGGAGGCCAGCACCTACGATCCTGCATTCCTCAATCTGGGGACTCCTGCCACCGAACTGCTCGATAGTCTCGAGCGGTGGAAAACCACCTGTACGCAGCGCACCAGTGGCATCAACCTGTTGTTTTTTGGAGTGCCGGGAACCGGGAAAACCGCTTTTGCCCTCCATCTTGCGGAACAGCTCGGATTCCAGCCCATAATCAAACGGGCGAGTGACCTCCTGAGTGCCTGGGTCGGAGAGACAGAAAAGAAAATCCGGGACGCTTTCAAGGAAGCCGAGGGGGCGGTCCTCATTTTCGACGAGGCGGATAGTCTCCTCTCTTCTCGGGAGGAAGCGAGAACTGGTTGGGAGCGGACCATGACCAATGAAGTGCTTACGTGCATGGAGGATTTCAAAGGAATTTTCATTGCCTCAACCAATTTCCGCGCGATCCTGGATGAGGCCAGCTTCAGACGGTTTACCTTCAAGGTCGAGTTCAAGCCGACAGCTTCCGCCCAGCGCAAGCGTCTTGTCGAGTCATATTTTCCTGGGCTTTCACTGCCGGAAGCAACCTTGACTGAACTTGCTGCCCTTGATTCGCTTACGCCGGGCGATGTAGCCACAGCCGCCAACCGGTTGCAGTATTCTTCAAGCTGCGACGGGCAGAAGGTTTTTGCCGCTATCAAAGAAGAACTGGTTTCACGTGAGCCACGGCAGGTGCGAATAGGATTTCTGGCATGACAGGACAACGGTATCCACTTGTGAGGTCGCTCTTTCCGGATGACACTCTACGGATACGCAAGAGGAGTTACGATGTACCATTCCCTCATTCAGTTGCTCGCCACAGCCCGTCTGCTTGACCGCGCGCAGGGAGCGACCATCAGCGAGCTGGTGGAGCATTTGGGTATAGACAGGCGAAGCGTCTACCGAACGCTCAATGCGCTCGATGAGCTCAACTATCCTTGGTACAAGGATGAAGACCATGATGGGCGCTACCGCCTCATGAACGGCCAGCGAGCGTCGAAATGGTGGATGCCCCTGCCGTCGGTCTCCTTCGGGCTTGAGGACCGCATAATCCTCGACTGGCTCTTCGATTCAGCCGCACGGTCGAGTCTCCTCGCGGTAAAGGTACGAGAGTTACGCGGAAAACTGGCTTTTCTGGGAGCGGCGACCGGAATCGCTCTCGAGCCCAAGGAAAGCGGTGCAGGTTCATCCGGACGAGTGAGGCTTCTGTTCGAGAGCCCGGTGTTGGCAAAGTCCTTGCCCGAGGGGTCGAGCGCGACGCTTGATACTCTTCTTTCCGCGACGGCCAAACGGCTGGTGTGCGAAGTATCCTACGAAGCCCGAGAGACGGGCGTCGTGAAGACCTACGACATCCATCCGCTGGCGGTATTCGAGAGTGAGGGCGGGCTCTATGTCTTCGTCCTCGTTCCCTGGTACGGCTCGATCCGTATCCTCGCCCTCGAGCGAATACGAGAACTCATAGCCAAATCCGAAAGCTTTGTTCCGCCGAAGGATTTTGACGCCGAGGCGAGGCTAGCCGATCCCTTTGGCATGGTGCAAGGCGATCCCGTCAAGATCCGGCTACGATTCTCCGAAGGCCAGGCTCCCTATGTACGCGACAGGGTCTGGCCAGAAACATATTGTTTTCAGGAGGAGGAAGATGGCAGGTTGCTCATGTCGTTCGAGACTGGTGGCATCTTCGGCTTGAAGCGCTGGGTCCTGAGCTGGGGCGTTGACGCCGAGGTTCTGGAGCCCGTCTGGTTGCGCGAGGAGATGAAATCAGAACTCGCCGCGATGATTGAAGTCTATTCATGATTTTCGGAAGGCATGCTGCCGATATGTCTTTGCTGGTAACAGCGAAGGGAACATGGGTTCCAGGCCCGTACTGAAGATGTCATCTGGTTTAATACTATTTTGTTGACAATATAAATTACATCTCCTACAATGTAAAAATATTCCTTATTCGGGAGGTTCAGTATGGCAGGCAAAGAGAAGAAGAAGGGCTGGTTCGGGTGGTATTTCAATACGCCCCTCGTCTGGCGAATCCTGACGGCCCTTATCGGTGGTGCGATCGTGGGGCTTCTGGTGGGCCCGCAGATAGCGGTGCTTGCGCCCCTGGGCAGCCTGATGATCAGGCTTCTCATGATGATCATCCTGCCGCTGATTTTCTTCGCGATCGTCATGGGCGTAGGCAGCATGCCGGCTTCCAAGATCGGCAAGGTTGCGGGAAAAAT
>CAXZAJ010000277.1:0-5525 GCA_964293355.1 uncultured bacterium | reverse complement strand
CATGGCAGGTTCCGCCTTGGTAACATCGGGCCCCAACCAGACCCCGGTCTCGGAGGCGGTAACCAGCCCCGTTGCAGCCGACGGCACTTTTTCATTCAGGATGGATACCGAGAAGGATGCTGTAATCCTCTACCTCAACGATGCGGCTACGGTACCCGAGAATCTCGTGCTGGGGTTCGTCGCGTTGCGTGCCGACTCGGGCTCCGCCATAAAGGTCCCTCTGACAAACGCGATGGGGGACATCATGTTGGGCAACCTGGCCATGAGCGAGGGCGACCTGCTCACCGACCTCAACTTCACGTCCATCCCAGGTCTCTCCGAGTCAGGATACCAACGCATACGCGAACTCTCCCGTATCGATGGATTCTACCGCATGATCAAGAACCTCATCATGAACACCGACGCTGAAACCGGCATCTGGTATACGATCAGTCCAATCCACTCATGGCGGTCGATCTTTCCGGACGCCGCCAATGTTTTCGTCGATCCCGCTTCGCTCGCGCACCAGGGGACCAACTTCAGGTTGCAGACAAACGACACAGCCCGCCTCGATACGAGGGCCGTAGGACGTGGAGAGTATGTAATCGAGTTGACGCCTCCGGCAGGAGAGAGCGTGACTACCAATGACGGCATGGCCCATGACACCTCGTCCCCGTTTACCAGCTCGGGTTCGGCTTATGTGGAACATGCTCCGGGTCTATGGGGCGCCAAAGGGGCAAATTTCTGGATGACGGGCGAAGGCGGAGGCCAGGTACACCTGGAGATGCCCGCCTTCAATCCCATCACATCAACGCCGCTTCCGAATGGAATCTGGCGGCTCGCGAAGGTTTCAGGAGGAACCAGAACCGAACTCGCACGTTTTGACCTTGGAGAGGCCATGCCCATGAACGCCGAAGGTATATCGACAGAGTACATACCAGTACCGCGCATCGATCTTGGCCCGGACAACCTCGTCAATTCCATCGACGTGAAGTTCTACTTGTATGACGAGGTAGCAAACTCTTATACAGAAGTAAGCGATCTGGCAACGTTGAAAGATGAAATCTACGACATGGAGATTTCGTTGCAGGACTATACTGGTTACGCAGCCGCTCCCGAATGGATCCATGAGGACCGTGCCTACAACTTTACCCCAGCCGTTCAGGTCGACTATGCGTGGCACTACGGGCAAGTAGCCAGAACCGATGTTGCCGAGCTTGAACTAATGTTCCTGAATTTCAAGATGGGCAACATCGAATACAACTATACGTTTACCTGGCGGACGTTCTGAGCGGCTCCCCTACTCCACGAACAGCCTTTTTGACGCGTACACGGGGTCCGAGGTGAGGTTGATGCCGAGCTTGCGCAGGCCGGCCTCGTCGCCGGGCGTTGGCATGTGGGAGAGGTGCATCTGGCAGCCGCGGAGTTCGTGCAGCCTGTCCACGCAGGCCTGGACCATGGGCGTCAGGGTGGCGCTGATGGACAGCGCGATGAGGGCCTCGTCCACGTCCAGGCTGGCGCTCTTGCGGCCGAACACCTCGCGCTTGAGCTTGGCTACCGATTCGATGACGAGCGGCGAGAGGACGTCTATCCTGGCCGGGAGGCCTGCCATGCGCTTGGCGCCGTTGAGCACGGCCGCGGTGGCGGCGTGGAGCAGCGTGGAGTTCTTGGCGGTGACGATGTCGCCGTTGGGCAGCTGCAACGCGGCTCCACAGAACGCTGATCCGCCAGCCTTGTGCTCTTTGACCGCCTGGGCCTGCGACGCCTCCGCTGCCTTTCTGGCCGCGGGAACAACAGGCCTGTCGTCGGGCCGAAGGCCCAATTCCTTCATGAGTAGATCAGACTTCTCGAAGGAAGCCTTGTCGGCCATGCCCATCATGTACTCGCTGGCGCAGCGCAGGTAGCGCCGCACGACTTCCTGCCTGGCGGCCTCGCGCGCGGCCTCGTCGTCGACGATGGCGAAGCCGGCCCGGTTGACGCCCATCTCGGTGGGCGAGCGATAGGCGTCGGGCTGGCCGGTGATGCGGTCCAGGATGCCCTTGAGTATGGGGAACGACTCCACGTCGCGGTTGTAGTTGACGGATACTTCTTTGGTGGCTTCAAGGTGGAACGGGTCGATCAGGTTGAAGTCGCGCAGGTCCAGCGTCGCCGCCTCGTAGGCTATGTTGACGGGATGCTTGAGCGGCAGGTTCCAGATGGGGAAGGTCTCGAACTTGGCGTACATGGCGTGCTCGCCTATGCGGCGGTCATGGTAGACCTGCGAGAGGCAGGTGGCCATCTTGCCCGAGCCTGGCCCCGGGCCGGTGACGACGACGAGGGGCTTGGTCGTGGCTATCCTGGGGTTCGCGCCATAGCCCTCGTCTGAGACGATGCGGTCGACGTCAGTGGGATAGCCTTTGGTTGGCTGGTGGACATACACGTTGATGCCGCGGTTTTCGAGCTTGGTCTTGAAGGCCTTGGCCGTCGGCTGGCCTTCCCAGCGCGTTATGACGACGGCGGAGACGGACAGGCCCCATTCGCCCAGGTCGTCTATCAGCTTCATCGCGTCGGCATCGTAGGTGATGCCGTAGTCGGCGCGGATCTTGCGGTGCTCGATGGCGCCCGCGTGGATGCACAATACGATCTCGGCATCGCGCTCGAGTTCTTTAAGGAGGCGGATCTTGACGTTGGGGTCGTAGCCGGGCAGGACGCGCGCGGCGTGGAAGTCGGCGAGCAGCTTGCCCCCGAATTCCAGGTAGAGGCGGCCCTCGAAGCGGCGCATGCGCTCCCTGATGAACGAAGCCTGCTCGGATATGTATTTCTCGTTGTCGAATGCCTTGATTCCCGCCATTGATTGAGCCTCCCTGACGGGACGGCAGTCTATACCGGAATGCAGGTCGTGCACCAGCGGCAACGTGCCAGCGGCGGGTCGGGAGTGATTACAGGGTCGGTCTCGTGTCCAGCGGCGACCTTGCGATGGCTCCGGAATCGACGAGGCGGCGCGCCGCGGTCTCTATCGCGCGCTGGGCGGTTTCTACATCTTCAAAAGGCACCGGCCCGGTGTTTTCAAACAGGTTCTTGACCACGCGGGCGCGTTCAACGCCGAGGGCCGCAAAAATGTTGACGTGCATGTAGGGGCCGGCCCCCTTGAGGGCCAGCATGATGGTTCTGTCGTCAACCTCGCGCAATACTTCGTGGACTGAGTGTTTCTCCATGCTTTCCAGGTCGTCAAAAGAGAGCAACTCGTCGTCTATCCAGGCAATGGCTCCCGGCGCCATCTCTTCAAGCCGTTCGCGCAGACGCTTCTGGCTGAAACTGTCCATGGCACCGAAGATTCCGGCAAAATCCCGGGGCGCAAGCGTGCCTGACGTAGCCTCGACGAAATCCGGGCCTCCTTTGATCCTGGCCATGGCCGCGACCAACTCGTCATCGAACGGTTCCCCCGCGAGCGAGCCGAGGGCGGCCCGTACCTGATCGTGCAAGGCGAGGCGAACCAGTATCGCGGCTCCCCCGATCAGGAAATCAACCTGTTCCATCCAATCCCTCCGTACTATAGTCTAATCTATGAGGGTCTTCATCGCAGTGCCCGTATCAGGAAATTTCATCCGGTCAGTCATGGCTGCTTGCGAGCCTTTGCGGCGTGCCCGGCCAGAACTGCGCTGGGTCAGACCCGAAGGCCTGCACGTGACGCTGGCATTCCTCGGCGAACTTGACGACGCGGGACTCGCCAGCTTGTTGCGCGCCGCGCGGGAGGCCATGATGGCTGCGGCCTTCCATGGAATCCGCTCTCCCTTCAGGCTCTCCGCAACCGGACTCCTGACCTTTCCTCCGCACGGCAAGACAACCGTCATGGCGGCCGACATCGGTGATGGCGCGCTGGAAGCCACGGTGCTGGCAAACGCGATGGAGGATGCGCTGGTACGCGTGGGTCTGGAAACCGGAAAACCCTTCAGGCCGCGCGAAAAGCGGCCGTTCACGCCGCACTTGACGCTGGCGCGCGCCAACCACCCGGGCATCGCGCTGACGGCTGCAGAAAAGACCCTGCCCGTCTCTGCAGCCTGCCTCGTCGAACCCGTCGTGGTGTACCGCTCGGTAACCTGCCCTGGCGGCGCGCGCTACGAGGTGATAGAGAGCCTGCCGCTGGAAAAAACCCGCCGGGAGGTTATACTCCCGGCATGAGAGCATCACCTGTCCGTACAGCGGGCATCGTCGCCATCCTCGCCGTCTTCTTCACCTGGACAGCTGCCGCGGGACCGAGCAACGCGGCCAGGCCCGCCCCCATACTGATCGACACCTTCTCGCCGGCCGAGCTGGTCGGGGTGGATCTGCCCACGTACGGAGCCAACCTGTGGACCTGGGGCCTGGCCCTCAAGGGCGATGGAACCCTGCTCGTCGCCTGCGGCTCCACGGTACTTGCCATGGACAGCCGCTGGCAGGTCACCGGACTGCCGGCCAAGAAGCTGAGCGATGAAGGCAACATGCTCTTTGCGTACAGGATATTCCTGACCGAGGCCGAGACCATGTACCTGCGGAGCTCCGACGGCTCCGGACTGTGGGCCTTTCCCGATGGATCACCGGATTACAGGCGGTTGCGGTCCGAGGGACAGGCAGGCTTCACGTTCAGCGTGCTGGACGACGGGTCCACCTTCGTGGTCGAGGGCAACTCGGTGCGCATCACCACGAACGGCATCGATACCAGCTTTGCCCTGCCTGCCGATGTTTCAACCATGGCTGCAAGCAAGGGACCGGACGACACGATCTGGGTATCGGACTTGATGAGCAGCTCGATTCTGGTGCTGTCCCGGTCCGGCGCCGAGCTCAGGCGCATCAAGACTGACCTTGCGCTGGGAAACAGCCTCCAGAAACTGCAGGTGCAGCCGGACGGCAGCTTCTTCGGCGTTACGGCCAGCAGCCTCCGTCGATTCAACGCCTCCGGAAAGACCGTCTGGACCTGGGACGGGAAGGATGAAGGCGTATCGGTGATGTTGTCTGGGATGATGGACATCGCTGTTGGCAGCGACGGAATCCTGTACATCAACGACTACCTGGGCAAGCGGATACTCAGGCTGTCAGAGCGCCCGCAGGCTCTCCCGGCCAACCTGAAAGCCGTGGCCGCCGCCGCCGGGGCCGCCCGGACCGGTGGCGACAAGCCGGAGCTTGACCTCGCGCTGGCGGACGTGTACGAGGGCATGGGAGCGTCCGAGGCGGCGCGGATGGCGCTGGCCAGGTACCTTGAGAAACGGCCCGCCGATGCCAAAGCGCAGGACCGCAGGCTCAGGCTAGAAACGGCGCTCCTTAAAACCAAGGCAGCGGCGGCCCGCCGCGACGTCATGGGCCCTGTGGAACGCTACGGAGCCGAGAGGGGGCCGGACGCCTATGGCCGCGCCATGCGTACCTGGGAAGCCCTGCGCGCGACCGCAGGAGACGACGAGGATGTGCGGGTTGCGATGCAGGCGCTCAGGAGCGCGTTCCAGGCGGCCGAGCGTGGTTCTATAACGGCGGCACTGGTCCCGAAGGTGCTGGCCACTGAAATTTCCGCGCTCTTTCCGGCCCACATCCGTTCCTAC
>CAXZAJ010000276.1:0-5539 GCA_964293355.1 uncultured bacterium | reverse complement strand
CGAGCGGGGACGGCAGAAACAGGCGCGGCTGTGGCGGCTGGAACCGGAGCGGACGCGACGGGTGGTGCTACGGGAGCGGCTGGAGTTGCCGGAGCAACCTGCTTTTGAGCGGGAGCGGCACCCGTGCCCTCCGTGGACACTTCCTGGACCGTGGCTGCCGTGACGACATCGGGGATGTTGACGGCGGCGGTCAGCGCCTCCGGAGACAGCTTGGTGGCCACGTAATATTTTACCTGTGGCTGGAATACATCCTCATAGAGGCTCTCGAAGTCAGGTTCGGTCTTGAGCACCGTGCCAGATTCGCGGAGCGAGGCAAAAGCGTGGATGGCGCTCACCGTGTTCATCACGTTGGATTCGTCAAAATCCACCGTAACCAGGTACACCTTGCGGTCGGTACCCGCGGCTTCACGCATCTCCAGCAGCTCGTACTCCGAGAGAGCGGTTGCCTGAGATGGCGCGGCTTTTGCTACAGCAACCGGGGCTGGAGGAGCCGCGGCAGCCTTGACGGGCGTGGCGGCCTTCTTTGCGGCCTGCTTGGGTGCCTTTACCGGTATGAACGCCTCAAGCCGTGCATGCAGGTCCGAAGTGTCAGCCGTATACGGAGCTCCATCGGACCTGGAGTCGAGCATGGCCTTGATCACGTCTATGCCCGCCAGCAGCGCATCGATCACATCTTCGTCCACGTTGACGGTCTTGGACCTGATGGCATCGAGAAGGTCTTCCATCACGTGCGTAAAACCGGCAAGCTCGGTCATCTCCACGGTTCCAGCACCACCCTTGAGGGTGTGGGCGGCCCTGAATATCTCGTCTACGGCATCGTAGTTGGTGGGATCATTCTCGAGCACAAGGATGTTCTGCTCCAGAGTGTCTACCTGGGCACGTGCCTCGGCGAAGAAATCCTTGAGGAGTTCCTGATTGTTAGGGTCGAGATAATCGCTCATTATGGCATGTAGTCTCATACGGAACGAAGGTTTAGTCAAGAGAATGCCTTGACCGTGCAAAGATGGCACTATAATGAGAAAGCTCTTAAAAGCCGATGCTTTATTGGAGTTTCTACGCTAAATTCAAACAATCCGGATACCGAGCTGACGGGGGCCCTACCATGCTGAAGAAAACTACCTTGATAATCCTGCTCGCTTGCGCCGCGGCCACGGTACACGGTGCGGACCTGTCGGTTCCCTACCTTGGACTCCTGACAAACGGACGCCTCAACGCCGCCGGCACCTTTGAACTATCCACGCGGGTCAGCATCGACATGCTGTTCGAGGGTGGCGCCAAATTCGACGCCTGGTTCAAGCTTGGCTTCAGGAACTCCGCTGTGGAAGAATACCTCAGGGCAGCGGAATCCTTGACTGCGCTGCCGGTGCCGTTCAACGACGATGACCTTGCCACATCAATATCAAACCTGGAAGATGCTACGGGTCTGTCGTTGCGGACGGTGGCCATACAGATCAAGGAAGTGTTCGGTACTCCGCTGCAACTGGCCACCTTTGTTGGCCACCTGGACACCATAGGCTCAGGCTCGGATTTTACGCAGTATTTTGGCAGCAGCGATTTTGTCACCAAATTCCGCGGCTACATGTATTATCCCTACGGCCTCGGCAAACCCGTCGCTCAAGGCGGCAACGGCGTAGACCCGAGCAGGCGCTACGACGGCCTCCATGAAATCTACGGCACGGGCATGCGCTTCTCCGTGCCCGGCGAGACGGTCATGCCGTTCCTGTACATCTACCAGGATTCCTGGCTTGGTGCCGGCTACTGGTCGGCGGATGCACGTGCGCTGGTGAGCACCGATCGGGTAAAGCTCGAGGCCTTCGTGGGGGGTACCTTGCCGGTATCCACGATGGGCGTCTATCGTGGAGGCTTGCTGTTCTTCTTCGAGACGGGTGAAATAGGTAATTTTTATGCGCAGATAGGCGTTCCACGCTGGGATCCGCTTGAAGCCTTCAGCATGGAGATGCTCTCGTTCCTTTTTGAACCACGGGTTAAGCTGGGTACAGGAGAGCTGGTCTTGAGCCTGTTCTTCCATCCAAAATGGTATTTACAGAAGGAAACCGATGAAGCCGGCGCTGTAGAGTTCCGTTTCGACCTCGGATTCGGCAAAGTGGAAGAAGGCTCGGCACGGGCAGGCGCTGAAGTTGAACTGTCATATGACGAAAAGCGTTCAACCGCGGTGTTGTCGCTGGACGCGGCTCCCTACCTGCAGACCATACGCAATGGCGTCCGCTGGGATCTGCGTCTGGCCATACGCGCCTTCCCCTTACAGTCACCGTGGTACGGCATGTTCCAGCCTACGCTGGGCGTCTCGACGGCTTTCTAAGATGACAAGGAGTCCTTTGATGACGAAAAAACCGAGCCGCGCGTTTGCCCTGAGTCTGGTAGCGGCAGTTGCCATGCTGGCCCCGTTCCACGCCGCGGCGATGGACATAGAAGTTGGCGGATTCTTCGGCAACCTCGGCTTGCCCTGGACAACTACGATACCGGCCGGGCAATACCCGAACGACCTGTGGCTATACGGCGGGCGCGTTGCCTTTACTGAACAGCTCAACACCGGACTGTCGTTCATGGCCGAATATGAGACCGACCCCGTACTCCGCAACGTGGTCAGAGGCATCATATCCTACGAAACAGGCATCGTGAGCATCAGCGCGGGCCCCATGGTGGGAATTTTCAACTCCGTGACAAAACCGCTCAAGACCGGCATCGACATAGGCTTCAAACTGGAACTGGCGGGACTCGCCTTTTTCTCGGCTACGGTAGAGTCGTCCATGGGCATGGCCACCACTGGAGGCTACTTCCAGGATCTCACCGAGCTTGCCGCCGGCTGGAATGTCAGAAACGCCATCTGCTCGCTCTCCATGACGACCAGGCAATACACGGACATACTGGCTTCCGGCACAGTCAGCAACGAATCCACCGATTATCTGTTCGCGGTGGATGTGTACAAGAAAGGCGCACCGTACCGTATGCTCGCCGAGTTGGGCTACCGCGCCATGACCAAGACCTATGCTGACGCCACCGTCGACGGCCTGGGCGCCGTGGTGCTGGGCGCGCAGGTAAGCGCCCAGCTGAATCCGGTATTCGCCATCGTAGCGGGGCTGGACTCGGGTGTGTACGTCTTTGGACTCGAGCAGATGGCGGGACGCGGCCCCGCACCGGCCTCGTTCATGTTCCAGGGCACCCTGGGGGTCGTGGTGCGGCTTCCGGGCAGTCAAGCATCAGAGACGAACTGACAGCCGGCAAGCCAGGCTACTCCTCGAACAAGGCGCTCGCGGTAGCCTCGGACTCGTCACGATCCCAGACGGTCAACTGCACCAGGAACAGCTCGTCGTCCGAATTCACCAGTCGGTCAAACTCGTATTCCAGCGGCTTGAAGGGATCAAAGCGCGTGTCATCGAGGGGAAACCAGAACAGCTCGTCCTCGTCGTCCGCGAGGTTTGCCAGGGCGGGCGACAGGAACGAACCCTTGCGCGGCGTGAATTCGCTCCAGGTATCTCCCGAGATCAGCCAGAACTGTTCACTCTGGATGACGCCTTCAGCATCGAGGCTCAGGTTGAGCACGACATCCAGCGGTTCTTCCTTGACCTTGCCGCGCGGATAATAATAGAGGGGTACCGTGTACTCCGAGGAACCATCGTCGTTCCAGTCCTCCGAAAGGTACGCCCAGGACTCCTTGCGGCCCTGCCGTATGCGAAGCACCGTCGCGTCCCAGTCACCTGACACCAGGTCGCCGTCCAGCACGGCCGGCGCATCGCCGATGTACATGATGCTCTCGTCGCTGTAGTAGCCAAACGAGAACAAAGCTTCATATACATGATCACCCTGCCCTGCCGCCAGACGAGCCTCGAAAGTATACAGATCTTCATCCTCATCGTAGTACAGCACCTGGTCTTCTTCAGACTCGAGGAACACAAAACTGGACGGAGCAACCACATCAGGGCTGAGGGCCGGAGGTAGTGCTGGAGGTGTGGCCGACAGAGTGGTGCCGGAAGCAGCCGGAATTTTTCCGAGATCCGCCGTGCCTTCAAAATACACGTCGAGCACATACTTCCACGCACCGGCATCGATGTCGCTGTAGCTGGGGTACAGGAGCTTTTTCTGGTTTGGGAAATACACCGGCAGGCCGCCGGCCAGCCTGGTCTGCTTGCCGGTGATCTGGTCAACGACGGCCAGCACGAGCGCATCCTTGACAGCTTTGGCCACGGGTATCAGCGAATCATCCACGCCCTGCAGCCTTGTGACAAGGTCAGACAGATCAACCAGGTTGTAATCATCATCAGGATTGGGTGATTTGCCGAACCCCAGCGTAGCGCGTTTGAGCCGGCCTATTTGAGACCTGCGGATTTCTTCTGCCTGCACCACACGCCCCAGCTCGAACAGGGCCGACTCCAGCGGTTCGAGCCGGTCGGTATCGACGAGCGAGAGCGTTATTTCGTCGGCCGTATCCTGCTCGACTGCCTGAGCCCCGAATCCCTGCATTATGGCTTTTCCAGCAACGACCGGATCCAGGCTCGTGTTGAGTATCGACCATACCGCGTGGTCCCAGCCATGCCCAGGCTCAAGCTCGCTCGACGCGAGGACGTAGCGGGTGACCGTACGCATGGCCCGCACCGTCTCGAGGTTGCCCATGAGGCACGCATCGAATCCGAGCAGGTCCAGCCGTGGAGCACCCGCCGCCGCAAGCGATTCCGCGAGGCCGGTACTGATGTCGGCGATGGACAGTCCTTCTGATTCTGGATGTGAATCGTCGCTGCCAAACCCCACCCAGCCACCGCCGTGATCCCAGAATACAAACGCGGTTCTCTTGGCCGGGTACTTCTTGAAGGCCCATGCAGCGAATTCGACGAGGTGGCTTCGCTCCCCTGAGTCGATTTCGCCCAGTTCCCGCTCCACGGCCCATGATACGCCCTGAAGCTTCAGGTAGCGGGCCGAGGTCCAGTTCTTGAGGCCGGGCACGGGAGCGTCACTGTACTCCTCCGCCCTGTCCACCATGGCCACGACATTCACGTTTGGCCCGAATCGCGCGGACGCCAGTTCAACGAGATCGTCTACAGCAGATTCTTCAAGATCATTGTCGCCCATCATCCAGACCGCCAGGGTCCAGTCCGCGGCGGGCTCCGCACAGACAGGAGCAACAATCGTTCCCGCCATCAAGCATGAAAGCATCAATAAAATGGTAGTGGTACGCATGGGTGTTTTCATGGAAGGCATAGTACCAGCATTCCAGCACTTCGTCACAGCCTATTCATCCGCGCGCCAAGGATGGCCGCGCACGCTGTAGATGCCAGTCCTACTGGACTGGCACGGCACGGATGCCGCCGCGCCAAGGATGGAGCGCACGAAAAAAAATGCCAGTCCCGCAAGGGGCTGGCACGTCATGGACGCTCTTATCCGCGCGCCATGGATGGCCGCGCACGCTGTGGATGCCAGTCCTGAAAGGACTGGCACGTCATGGACGCTCTTATCCGCGCGCCATGGATGGCCGCGCACGCTGTAGATGCCAGTCCCGCAAGGGGCTGGCACGTCATGGACGCTCTTA
>CAXZAJ010000275.1:0-5548 GCA_964293355.1 uncultured bacterium | reverse complement strand
ACCCCGATGACGACGGCGGGGGCTGCCAGCGAGGCTACTATGGAAGCGTGCAAGGCTGACTGGGGCATCCAGCCATCATCCGCCGCCACGACGAGCACCGCGAGGTCCAGACCCCAGGCACCGGCGACCATGTTGCGCAGGTAGCGCTCGTGGCCCGGCACGTCGACTACGCCGATGGCCTCGCCCGAGCCGCCCACGTACCAGGCGAAGCCGAGGTCAGTGGTCATGCCGCGCGCCTTTTCTTCGGGCAACCTGTCCGCGTCGATGCCGGTCATGGACTGTATGAGTGCGGTCTTGCCGTGGTCAACGTGGCCGGCGGTACCTATGACCCTCATCTGGCGGCGTCGGCCAGGCCAGCGTCCACGATGCGTTCTGCCTTTACGCGGAGCGATGCGCTGTGGTCGAGCCCCCAGGCCAGCGTATCTGCCACGAGGTTGGCGTCCTCGTGCAGGAGGGTGGCCATGTCGACGATGACCTTGCCGTCGCGCGCCAGGGCGACCAGCGGTACGGGTGCCCGGCGCAGCGCGGCCTGCAGGGCGCCGGCGCTCGACGGTGGCTCGAGTTCGAGTCCCACGGAATCGAAAACCTCGTCTGGGCCCGTGCCGCCGCCGGCCGCCGCCTTGGTGTCGATGACGGTGGCTATGCCCTTGGGCAGCTTGCCCCTGATCTTGCGAGCCAGTTTTTTGAGTTCCTCCAGCGGCAACGCCATCGCGGCACCCGCCGGTCCCTCTTCGCCATTCAGCCGTTCCACGAGGACGCGTTCCAGCAGCGCGTAGACGGCCTTGCCGGGCCTGAAGGCGCGGTACAGCGGATGACGTGCCAGGCGCGCGACCAGTTCCGCCTTGCCCGCGATGATGCCGGACTGGGGGCCGCCGAGCAGCTTGTCGCCCGAGAAACAGACGAGCGCGCAGCCGGCTTCCATGTAGGCCCGGACGGGCGTCTCGCCGGCTATGCGCTCGGTGGTGCAACCGGAGCCCTGATCTACGATCACGGGTACGGAGGCGGGCAGGGCCGCTACCAGTTCGGTCGGGGTCGGTTTTGACGTGAAGCCCCTGAGCGCGAAGTTGGAGGTATGCACGACGAGGGCGCAAGCCGTTTCGGGGCCGCAGGCATCGGGGTAGTCGCCGGCCTCGACGATGTTGGTCGTGCCTACCTCCACGAAGCGCGCTCCGGCGAGTTCCAGGATGTCCGGCACGCGGAAACCGCCACCTATCTGCACCTGTTCGCCCCGCGCCACGATGATTTCTTTGCCCTGCCCCAGGGCAGTCAACGCGAGGAGCACGGCGGCGGCATTGTTGTTGACGACGAGGGCCGCCTCGGCACCAGCGAGGGTCGCGGCGAGTTCATTGCACAGCGCGCCGCGCCTGCCGCGTTTGCCGGCTTCCAGGTCAAGTTCTCCCGGGGTGTAGCCGGTGATCGCATCGCGCGCGCCTTCCCAGGCCGAGCCGGAAACCGGAGCGCGGCCAAGGTTGGTGTTGAGCACGATGCCGGTACCGTTCAGGACCTTGCGCTGACGTTTCCTGTCCAGCACCTTGAGCGCGGCCAGCGCGGCGGCCCGGCACACCTTCTCGTCGGCAACATACGTTACGTCGGAGAGGGCCCGCTCACGCTCTGCGGCCAGCGCTTTCGTTACGGCCTTCGTCGCCAGCGCTCTTGAAACGCACGTGAAGTACGCCTCGATTTCTGGATCCGCGAGTATGCGCTCGACCTGTGGAATACCTGAGAGCCGTTCATTGGTGTTCATAACGGAAGAGGCGGGAATCGAACCCACCACCGCGCAGGCGCGGCCTACGGTTTTGAAGACCGCGGGAGCCACCAGACCCCATCAGCTTCCAGATGCGCCTTCATACTACGGGAGGGCTCGGCCAGCTGTCAACGACACGCGCGATTCCGGTTCTGCTTGCGCCCTTTAGAATAGGCTGGTATTCTTTGAAACCTAAAACGAGCTGGGCATACGCCCGATTGAAGCGTGCGGCTGGCTGAAAGGAGGGAAGCGAATGGTATTTGAACGAGAACCGATACGGCTCACGGCGCTGTGCTCAGCGGCTGGTTGAGCGGCTAAAATGGGCCCCGAGGCCCTGGCGCAGGTTCTGCGTCCATTAGCTGGCTTGGTACCACAGGAACGTGCCGCTTCCCTCATTGCCGGTCTGGCAGAGGGTGACGACGCCGCGGTGTACCGCATCGACGATGGCAAGTGCCTCATATTCACGGCGGATTTCTTTACGCCCATAGTCGATGACCCATATGATTTTGGTGCCATAGCGGCAGCAAACGCGCTGTCAGACGTCTACGCAACGGGCGGAGATCCCGTCGTCGCGCTCAATATCGCGGCTTTTCCTCCGGATCTACCGGTGGAAGCCATGGCCGAGATCGTGCGCGGCGGGGCTGAGAAGGCCGCTGAGGCGGGCTGCGCCGTTGTAGGCGGGCACACGATCATGGATTCCGAGCCCAAGTTCGGCATGGCGGTCATAGGTTTTGCGCACCCGGAACAGGTGCTGCTCAAGTCGGGTGCAAGGCCCGGAGACGCGCTGGTGCTGACCAAGGCTCTCGGTACGGGTGCCATAACAACGGCGGCCAAAGAGGAAGCCTGTCCGCCGGACATACTGGCTGGAGCCGTCGCGTCGATGAAGCGGCTCAACCGCGATGCGCTGCGCGTGCTTGTGCGGCACGGCGTGCGGGCCTGCACAGACGTGACCGGCTTCTCGTTTGCCGGGCATGCGCTGGAACTGGCTGACAAGAGCGGGGTAGGGCTGCGCATCTTTGCAAAGGCCTTGCCCTATCTGGACGGAGCCGCAGCACTGGCGGCCGCCGGGCACCTGCCGCGTGGAGCGATACGGAACCGCCGGTTCTATACGGCGAACATCGGCTTTGATGCCGGGTTGAACGAGGCCTCCAGGGGCCTGTTCTTCATCCCGGAGACTTCAGGCGGGCTTCTGGCCGCCATTCCTGGCGAGCAGGCTGAAACCTGCCTCGCCGAACTGCGGTCGGCCGGCCTCGTGGCAGCCATCGCGGGCATGGTAACAGAACGGGGGCCGGGGCCGGTCATGGTAGTCCTGGATACCGCCGGCTAGTCCGATCGTCGCCTTCCTGAATGGACGGCGCGGTCGGACATACCGCGCCTCCCATGCAAGGAAGGAGATTTTTGATGAAGAAGATACTTGGATTCCTGGCAACAAAGCCGGGCATCGTCATCACCGGCGCCGTCATCGGCGTGCTCGCGCCGGTCCTCGTGTTCCTGGGCAATCCGGCCAACATGGGCATCTGCGTGGCCTGCTTCGAGCGTGACATTGCCGGAGCCCTTGGCCTGCACCGCGCGGCAATCGTACAGAACCTGCGGCCGGAAATTCCCGCCTTCATACTGGGCAGCTTCATCGCCTCATTACTGGCCAAGGAGTGGAAAGCCAGATCGGGCTCCTCTCCGATCGTCCGTTTTGTCCTGGGAGCTTTTTCGATGATAGGTGCCCTCGTGTTCCTTGGTTGCCCGTGGCGAGCCTGGCTCAGGCTGGCGGGAGGTGACTGGAACGCCATTTTTGGGCTTCTTGGCCTGTTCGCCGGCATTCTCGTAGGCATCGTGTTCCTGAAGCGGGGCTTCAGTCTGGGCCGCAACCATCCAGCACCAAAAGCGCTCGGGCTTGTGATGCCGCTGCTGGCTGTAGGCTTACTCGTCCTCGCCATCTCCGTGCCCCTGTTCGGCCGCGGCGCCGATGGTCAGGCGATAGGCCCGATTTTCAGGAGCGAAAAAGGCCCGGGATCGATGGCCGCGCCGATACTCGTATCGATTGGCGTAGGGCTTCTCATAGGCTTCCTGGCCCAGCGCTCCCGCTTCTGCACCGTTGGCGCGGTCCGCGACCTCGTGCTGTTCCGTGATCCGCACCTCATGCTCGGCATCGCCACACTGTTCGTCTTCGCTATGGGAAGCAATCTGGTCCTCGGCCAGTTCAAGCCCGGGTTCACGGGGCAACCGGTGGCGCATACAGACGGGCTGTGGAACTTCATGGGCATGCTGCTGTCCGGTCTGGCCTTTACGCTGGCTGGCGGCTGTCCGGGGCGGCAGCTGTTCCTGTCGGGAGAAGGCGACGGCGACGCAGGCATCTTCGTTATCGGCATGATAGTAGGCGCGGCGTTTGCCCACAACTTCAACCTCGCCAGCTCGACCACCGGCCCATCTCCGTATGGACCCGCCGCCACCCTGATCGGCCTGGCGGTGGTAGCCGTAATCGGCCTCGCCTTCCGCGAAAAATCCAGCTGAAGAAGATCGGAATTTTTAGCACACAGACACAGAGAAGATACTAAAAGCAGGATAGGAATTTTTAGCAATGAGCCACAGAGAAGATGAGAAAGAGATGAGGATGATAGGAGTTTTGGGCACAGAGCAACGGGGAAGATGAGAAGGAAAATAAGGATGACAATGAGTCACGAAAGCACGGCGTGCAGTTCGAGAGTGGTTTTACTTTTCTCTTTTCCGTTTCTTGCCTCATCTTCTCTGTGGCTCTGTGCAAATATCCTGATTCTGTCTTCTTTCTATTGTCTTGTCTCGTCTTCTCTGTGGTCTGATTGTATTTTTCTAAAGGAGTTCATATGTCCAGTGATGATAGTGTTGTAGTGAATGCAAAGGGGCTGGCGTGTCCGGAGCCGGTGATGATGGCCAGGTCGGCGCTCGGAAAGGCGGGCGGCAAGCCGGTGGAGGTGTCAGTGGACACGGCTACGGCGAGGGACAATGTCCTGCGCATGGCCAAGCGTGAATGCCGCGAAGCCGAGGCCCGCGCCGATGGAGATGGCTTCATCGTGCATATACACGCAAAGAAGGTTTGATATGAACAACGGTGACCGGATCGTTTATCTCGACAACGCGGCTACGAGCTGGCCCAAGCCACCGGCTGTCGGTGAGGCCATGGCGACGTTCCTTCGCGATTCGGGGGGCAATCCCGGGCGGTCAGGTCATCGGCTTTCAATCGCCGCGGGTCGCGTGGTTTCAGAGGCGCGTGATGCCGTTGCGGCCGTGCTCGGTTTGGCGGATCCGTTGCGTGTGGCGTTCATGGCAAATGCGACGATGGCCCTGAACACGGCACTGTTCGGGTTCCTCAAGCCTGGAGACCGCGTGGTGGCTGACAGCATGGCCCATAACGCGGTGGCTCGCCCTCTTGCCGAGTTGGCCTCACGCGGGGTGATTGTCGACTGGGCGCGGGCCGATTCAGCTGGTCGGCTTGACCTGCAGCACCTTGAGGATCTTGCCCGTGGTGCGGTTTCCGGCTCAGGCTCTCCCTCAAAATCACCCGCGCGGATGATCGTCGTTACCCATGGTTCGAATGTTTGCGGTGCCCTGGCGCCTCTGCCGGAAATTGCCGCGATTGCGGCCCGAGCCGGGGCCGTGTTGCTTGTTGACGCGGCGCAGACCGCGGGTGTTGAAGAAATTGGCCTGGACCGTCTCGGTCAGGCCGTTCTCGCGTTCACCGGCCACAAAGCCATGCTTGGACCTGGTGGCATCGGCGGTCTGGGTTTCGGAGCAGCGGTCGGTATCGAACAGTTTTCTCCCTTCGTCCGGGGCGGC
>CAXZAJ010000274.1:0-5603 GCA_964293355.1 uncultured bacterium | reverse complement strand
GAGTCCGGCAACCCTGGTAACGCGGACAGTGCCTTTCCCCGGCTCCTCCAGCGTGAATCGGACCGTGAAAGCGGCTTCGAGCGCGGCCAGCGCCCACAGGGCCTCGGCCGCGAAGGCTGGATCGACAGAAATGCTTGCTCCAGTGCGTGGTTTAAATTTGCCGGACAGATAGGTGAACGTGCGGGGGCGAGGAACGAGTCCTGCGTCCGGTACCTCAGTATCTCGTGATTTTGCCATTCATTCCTTTCGAACGCCGGCGCCTCAGAACGTCAAGCAACCGGCTGGGATGTCATCAACGCTTGATCGGCTCCATCCCTGACGAGTATCCAGGTCAGTTCATGCTTGTTGTGCCAGAGGTGCAGGACCCTGGATCCTGGTATCGCGGCAAAGCGTTCCACGCTTGGCCGGTCCCAGTCAGCGCCTTGCATCTTGATGGTGCAGATGAAATTGCGGGCAAGGCCTGATTCCATCCAGAGCGTTACCCAGTCAAAGAGGGCAGGCGGATAGCAGATTACATCGGAGCAGAACCAGTCAACGGGGCCAATCTCTTCGGGCTTGATGGTAAAGGCATTGTGCTTCATGAAGGTTACGCCGGGCATGGCCGCAACCCTATCGTCTATGGGTGCGCGGTCTATGGCTACGACGTTTGCTCCGAGGCCTGCGAGCGCCCAGGTCCAGCCGCCAGGGCAGGCTCCGGCATCGACGCAACGCTGTCCGGGTCCAGGCAGGCTGCCTGCCATCACGAGGGCCTCCCAGAGTTTGCGGTAGGCACGGCTGGGCGGTCCTTCCTTGTCCTCCACGAACTCGAATTCGCCGTTAGGCCACGGTGAGGAGCACTCAGCCGATGCCATCAGGGAATGCTCGGCCAGCAGGGTAAAGGCTCCCATCGGCGAATCCGGCACTGAAAACGGAAAGGTCTTGGGCTTGTTGGGCAGGGATGGCAACGATTCTGCTATCAAGGTCGTTCGCCGGGCAAGCTTGGCGGGGTAGGGTGCCCAGTTGCGCTGTATGCCACGCAGAATCTTCGATGCTTCAGAGATGGAGCCGAACTCTGCGGTAAAAGGTCTTTTCCAGACGTTCCTGGTCCAGTACGTGGGCCGCAAAGGGCCCATGACCGTCAGGAGTTCATCGTCGCGGCGGTAGGGTTCCGGCAGTTCACCTTCAAGATGGGCCATGAATCCAGGCACCGCATGGTAGCAGGCGGCGTCGAGATAGTTCAGGTTATCGCTCATATGAATTTATGGGTCCTCGCGGCCTCGATCAGGCGTTTGTTCCAGGCGTTCTTTTCCATATACAGGGCCCGCTGAGCCCTGTTCTCTATGCGTCCCGCCCGCTGTTGCAGGATCTTGAAGGAGCGCGACAACACGGTCTGTTTGTCAACTGGTGGATCCTGCAAGCGCTCCTCGAGCAGGTAGCAGAAAAAGCTGTAGGTGCCCATTCCCGGGTCGTTTTTTGAACCATGTTCAGTTCGCGTCAGAGCATGGAGGTCTACGGCGCAGGCTGGATTGCGTTCGTCGAGACCCTGGGCGAAGAGCGCCAGGGCGGTCCTGCACACGGCAAGCGGGGTATTGGCTGTGTCAAAACCGATGCAGCGGCCTTCAAACTCTGAGAACAGGCTGTCCCAGCTGATTGAGTCCGGCGGGTCAAAGGCGCGGACAACCGGAATTTCCGGTGCGTCGAGCCAGGCGCGCGCACCCCGTGGCCTACCCCGGAGTACCTCCAGCTCACCGCGGAAGACCCGGGCTCCTGCATCCTCTGCTTCCGCCCCGAGCAGGGACGCCGCCTCGTTGAATTCCCCTGCGTACGACAGGGCACGGGCGCGCCAGATTCCTGCCCGCCGGGCGGTTCCCGGAATCGCATACTGGTCCGCAAGTTCCACTAATGACGCAAAGCGGCTCGCGGCCTCATCATAGGATCCAAGTTCCAGGTCTATCCTGCCCCTCAAGGCCTCGATGGCGGCGCAGATGTCCATCCTGAACAGCCTTACGGCCGATTCCTCGGCGCACGTAAGAGCCTTGAGTGACCGGACGAGTGCTCCCGAGAGGAATTCGACGATGGCTTTTGAATAAGCGGCCATCATGCGCTCGTATTCGTCCCCGGCCGATTCAGAAAGTTCCTGCGCATTCGTCAGGTAGTCCGCAGCCTCCGCGTGCCGGTCCATGGCCAGCGCGGAGAGCCCCATCATGCGCTGGGACCGGGCTTCGAGTTTCGGAGGAGCGCCCCTACCCAGGGCCAGCATCGCCTCCCTGGCACCTTTTGACGCTCGCTCGGGGTCGCCGAGGGCATATGCGAGTTCCGCATGGACCAGCGCTCTGACTGTTTTTGCCCGCGGCCCCGTTATCCTGTCCTCAGCCGACTGGGCCGCGGCCTCGCATGCCAGACGATCCCGTGCGGAGAGCGCGGACCAGAACCGGTACACGCACGCGGATGATGTCGAGAGGAATGTAGGTTCGCCCAGCCTGGGGCGGTCTGGCCTCATGACTTCTTCGAACAGGCAGTCGTACAGGAGCCGTTCTTCTGTCGGTTGCTCGCCTACACGGTTGAGGAATCCTATGCTGGGGCGTATCCTTCCGGCCCGATACAACTCGATGAGGTAGCGCGAGAAGCGGCTCTGGATGACTTCCGCCGCTTCAGTACCAATCTCTTTGGCAATCAAGGCAGGATCCACGGGTTGTATGGGTGTCCGCGATGACCGCGGTTCGACAAGGCCGGCCCGTGACAGTATATCCCTGAGCACCGTCTCGCCCTGGGGCCGGAGCCCGAGGCTTCCGACGAAATCTGAAATTTCAGCTGTGGACAGCTCGTTTTCTATGATTGCCAGGGTGTACAGATAGAGCGAAGCTTCGTGGGGCAGAATCCGAAGCAGGGTCTGAAGGCCACTCACGCTGTCTACATCAATCGTGTTCCCTGCAATCGATCCGAATCGTGCAGACAAGGCATCATGAACCCTGCCTGTCGTCGAGCCGAGCGCTTTTTTGACTGCCGCATCGCGGTCGTCAGCATCGGCGAGACCCGCGGGAACGCGGGCGGCCCAGGCTCCCGACCAACGGTCCATGAGTTCTTCGTCAGCAATTGAAACGTAGCGTTCAGATCCGCAGCCTTCCGACAACCTGCGGGTAATCAGGTCCAGTGCTTCCGGGGAAAAACGTGCGGGATCGTCACAGGCGACGATGCCGCCCTGGCTCCCGAAACTATCCAGCCAGCTGTTCAGGTACACGGCGCAGCCCTTGGACACCGATTCGGGCGCTCCCCCGGAAAACGATGAAGCCGCCACGAAGTCAAATGCGGTGGCCTCGCTTCCCGGCCTCGCCTTTTGTCCACCGCCACTGGCCTCTTGAGCCGCCACAACCTCGACGAGGGGTGAAAACGGGAGTGGCCTGGTCTTGGCACCGTCAAGCACGAGTATCCTGCTTTCTGGGAGCCCCACGGCTCTGGACAGGGCCTCCATCGAGCGCACGCCATGACCGGCCTCAAGATGTATCAGGCGGGGTCCCTTGCGCTCTGACTTGGCTATCGCCCTGGCAAGCGTGGCCGCGAGCAACGGGCGTTCGAACAGTATTGTTGCATCGGCGTCACCCAGGTTTGCTTCGTGAACCGGCGGAGTCCATTCGTCATCTTCAGCGTCAAAATACCGGGCAAGGGTCGTGCGCGCCTGGGGACTGAACGCGTACGTGTAGGATGCGCAGTCCCGGTAGCGGATGCCCGATGCAAAGGCGAGCGCATCTTCTCCCGAAGGGGCATCGTGAACTGCCATGCTGCCACCGCGCAGGTACGGTTCATACCTGGCAAAGGCGCTGACCATCCTGTTGAGCGCTTCAGCAGTCTGGATGCCATCATACATTCCACCGGAAGGGAAGGTGCATATGAGCGGAGTCTTTTTGGTACCGGCCGTCGCTCCAAAAGCGGCTGCAATGGTCCGGAGTTCCTCTATGAAAGCTCGTGCTTCGAGCACTCCGGATCGTTCCAGTTGGGAGAGGTAATCGATGGTTATGCAACAATACAGCATCAGTCAGTCCGTCCTCCGCGCAATTCCGCGTGTGGCCGAGTATAGTGCATGCCCGTCCGATCGGGAAGCGGGACCAGGCGCATGGGGTACGCATGGGGTACGTTTTCCTTTTTGCCTTGACGTTATTTTTTTGGCCATGCTACACTTGCACATAAGCGGATGCGAGCGGTTCCGCGGCTTACAGGTCCTAACATAACCTCAAGGGAATCCCATGATCATCAATACAATGAGTCAGGTTATTGAATCACCGCTCCTTTCCTTGCTCATCATGCTAGCCTGTGCGGGGGCACTGTTTTTCACGCTCCGTCGCAAGGATACAGAGGGCCAGGCCGGCTCGTTCATCGCCCTCATCGGTTTCCTCTGTGCCAAGGAATTGTTTCTCGCCATCGTGCCGGATCCCTCTCTTGTATTCCTGCTGGACATCCTGTATTTCAGCTTCGTCCTGTTCCTCACCATGGCACCCTTCGGAAGAGCCTTGAGGTTCTGGCTCATAGGAGTACTCGCCTTCAACGCGGTAGTTGCAGGGGTGTACGCGGCGTGGGCGTTTGCAGGCTTTGCTGCCTTCCTGCCCCCATGGGTCTTCATGCCCGTGCTTGTACTCGATGTCGCAGCCATAGCCATTACCGGATTCCTCAACCGTGATGATACGGACGATAGTGCCAGGCACCTGGTTTCCGTAACCTGGTTGCCCACCGTCGTGGCCCTGTTCGCATATTTATTGTCCATGGTTATACTTGGCCGTGACAGCACAGGCTTCCTGCGGATCGTGGCACCGCTTTCGTATGCCTGGCTCGTCGTAGCCGCTCTTGTGGGACTGCGTATTCATGACGACGAAACGCTCGCTGCCGTAGCCTACTACGAAGAGTCAATAGACTCTCTGTACAACCTGTCCTTTCGCGTTGGAACCGTGTTCAAGGGCAGTTTTTCCACCGAGGATGTACTGGGCAGCATGAACGAAGCCATGATCGCCGAAACCGGCGCGGATGGCGGAACCATCTACCTCGTCGACGAGTTTGACGACATCATCGTGGCCAAGGCCTACGCGGGCCTTTTTCCGCCTCCGTTTGCCCTGCCCGAGAGCCTGCCTCGCAAGGCCAACCGGGTGGAATCGTACATGAAGCACGCCCAGTTCAGGCTTGGCGAGACTATCCTGGGTGAGGTCGCCAAGACCGGCAAGAACATCTTTGCTCCTTCGGTCTCCGCAGATGGCCGCTTTGCTGGCAACGGCGACGAGGACTTTCTCCGGCTCACGTCGTTCATGGCCGTGCCGCTCATGGTGGAAGACAAGACCATAGGCGTCTCCGCGGTGGCCAAGACCCGCCCCGGAGCCCAGTTCGACGAGGCCAATTTTGACCGCTTCAAGCTGCTGGCCAATTTTGGAACCCTGGCCGTCAGCAACTTCTTCACTTTCCTCGAAGCCAACGAGCGGAGCGGTCTGGAGCGTCAGGCAGGCATAGCCGCGGAGATTCAGCGCACCATAATTCCAAAGAAGCTGCCCCAGTTTCCGTCGCTTGCCCTCGGCGCCTTCTCCGCGCCGGCCCGCGGCATCTCAGGTGACTACCACGACATCATTCGCACCCGCCGGGACCCCCTCCTA
>CAXZAJ010000273.1:0-5624 GCA_964293355.1 uncultured bacterium | reverse complement strand
GCGACGAGTTTCCGGCCTTCTACACCAGCCGATCCGGGCTCAAAGCCGAACTCCGCATGGACAGCGCCGCTGAAATAGCCGCCATGCTCAAGGCCAAGTGGACGCTCGGACTCGCCGGAGGCGTCGTCATCGCCAACCCCATACCAGTGGAATACGAGATGCCAGCCGATGTCATCGGAGCCGTCATAGAGAAAGCCCTCGAGGAAGCCAGAGTAGCTGGTGTCCGGGGCAAGGACGTGACCCCTTTCATGCTCGCCAAAGTAAAGGAACTGACTGGCGGCGACAGCCTGGAATCCAATATAGCCCTCGTCATGAACAACGCGCGGCTCGCTTCAGCCATCGCCCGGGAGTATGCACGCTCATGAAGTCCTTCCGTCGCCGGGTTCCGGGCCGTTCCGTGGTGGCAGCAATCGCAGCGATCATGATAACCACTCATGCCTGGGCCGCCGATGAGGTGGTGCGTTTCATAAATACCGGGATGCGCGAGGGCCTGGCCAACGCCAGCGTCTCGGCCATGGTCCAGGATGCCGCGGGATTCATATGGATTGGCACCCAGGGCGGTCTCCACCGCTGGGACGGCCGCTCGTTTACGCTCTACGAAAACGAACCCTTCGATGCTTCGTCCTTGCCCCACAACCTTATCCAGACCCTCTTCATGGACGATGACGGCGTGACGATCTGGCTGGGAACCTATGGCGGACTGGCAAAATTCGATACAAAGACCGGCAACTTCTCCTCCTGGACTCACGATCCCGCGAATCCGGCCTCCCTGGCCAACGACGTCGTGGTCTCCATCGCCCGCGACGGGGCCGGCCGGCTGTGGGTCGGTACCCTCGACGGACTGGACCGCATGGATGGTGACGTCTTCATCCATTACAAAGCCGATCCAAAGATGCAGGGTGCGATCGCTGTTGGCCTGATACGCTCGCTGTTCCGTGATTCACGTGGCCTATTCTGGGTGGGAACCTCGGGTGGCGGGCTGTACCGCTACCTGCCAGAAACCGACACGTTCCAGGCGTTCCGTGACGATCCTCTTGGTACTACAGGCCTGTCTTCAGATTATGTCTTTTCCATCAAGGAGGATTCCGCGGGATTCCTGTGGCTGGCCTTGTGGAATTTCGGCATTGCCCGCTTTGAACCCGAGGCCGGTACGTTCGTGAATTACCCGCTTGACGATACCCGCGTGTATTTTGTCAACGCGGCGGTTCCTGGCCTCGTGCGCGCGGGTACCTGGGGCGGCGGACTCTTTGAACTTGACACCGGATCAAGCACGATCAGGCGCTACCGCAGCAATGCGGACCGGCAATGGTCGCTCCCCCATGATACCATGTATTCGATGCTCGTAGACAAACTGGGCAACTCGTGGATAGGCACGAACGGCGGCGGTTTTTCATTGCTGGTAAGGGATTCCGAAGGTTATTCCATTTATGAGCACTCGCCCTCAGACCCCGGCAGCCGCGCCTCCGGCAAGACCATTGCTGTCATTGAAGACCGCAAGGGCAGGCTCTGGGTCAGCACCTACAATGGAGGCCTCGACCGCCTTGATCCCGGAGCCGCTTCGTTCCGGCATTATCGCCATGACCCCAAGAATCCCCGTAGCCTGCCCAATGACATAGTCGTAAAGATATATGAGGACAGCGCCGGCACCATCTGGACACTCACGAATTTTGGCCTGGCGTATTACGACGAAGCCAGGGATGACTTTACCCGCATTCCCCGCGATCCCGCGGATCCGGATTCAATCGCGGACAACGTCCTCTACGATATGGTTGAAGAACCGGGTACAGGCAATTTCTGGATTGCCACGTACACCAAGGGGCTGGAGTACTGGGACCGAACGGCAGATAAATTCATCCATTATCCATCCGTACAGGGTGACTCATCCACGCCGAGCGACAACCTGGTGTACAGCCTGGCTTACGACAGCAAGGGCAGGCTGTGGGCCGGTACCAACGCCGGACTGAGCCGATACGCGGGTTCTGGCACCTTCGTGCGCTATCTGGCTTCTAAGGATGATACCAGTCGGCTGCCGTCAAAGAATATCAGGGACCTCATGGTCGATTCGGCCGGCAGGCTCTGGATAGCCACCAACGGCGGTGGAGTGGCCCGCTATGTCGAGGCAACCGATTCCTTTGAGCACTGGACCAAACGCGATGGACTGCAGTCGAATGTGATACTAGGACTGGTAGAGGGCACCGTCGGGGCGATCTGGGCGGCAACCACGAACGGTCTGTCGGTCATGGATCCGGAAAGCGGACGCTGGAGACCGTTTTTCGACCAGAGCAGGCTCCGTTTTGGCGAATTCACCTCCGGTCGATTCCGTACTTCAACGGGCATCCTGTATTTTGGAGCCCTGAACGCCCTGTATCGCATCGATCCCGCGCTGGTCAGCTATGCCTCCACCATACCGCCCGTCAAGATGACGAGCATCAAGGTGTTGAACAAGGAATTCGACTCCGGTCTGGCTCCGTGGTTTACGGAGCGGATCAAGCTCGATTGGCACGAAGCGAACCTGTCGCTCAGCTTTGCGGCCCTCGATTACGGCGATCCGCTACGCGTGCAATATGCCTACAAACTCGAAGGTTTCGACGACGACTGGATTTATTCCGGTGCGCGTTCCTATGCCAGCTACACCAATCTGCCCGGCGGCAAAACCTACGTCTTCAAGGTAAAGGCCGCCAATGGTGTGGGAGACTGGGGGGAAAGCCCAGCAGATTTGCATGTCGCTTCTTCCAAGCCCCCCTGGTTCAGCTGGTGGGCTATACTCGTATATGTAGCGCTTGTTTTCGCCGCCGCCTGGAGCATCAGCGTCTTCCGGAGCCGCGCCTTGCTGAAAGGCCGGGTCGACGAGCTCTCCATACTGAAGAGCCAGCTTGAGACCGCCAACGTGCGCCTTGAAGTACTGGCAGCTCACGATGGCCTTACGGGGCTGCTCAACCGCCGCGCCCTTGACGCTGAACTGTCCCGCCGCTGTCAGGCTGCGGCCCGGCTTTCAGAGCCGGTAGCCGTGCTCATGATAGACATCGACTACTTCAAGGCCTACAACGATCGCTACGGCCACCAGGCCGGGGATGAGTGCCTCATAGCCGTATCGGCCGCCATCAAGAATGCTCTTGAACGCCCGCAGGACTCAGTAGCCAGATACGGCGGCGAGGAATTCGCCGCGATAATGCCGGGAACCAGTGATGCAGGTGCCTTGAAAGTGGCCGAACGGGTGCGCATTGCGGTTGAAGCGCTCGCGCTGGAACATGCCTCCTCAACCGTGTCGCCAGTCGTAACCGTGAGCGTCGGCTATGCTTCCGTCGTTCCTGAACCGGGCGTTAACCCTTCCGCCTTGCTGGACCTTGCCGATGCGGCCTTGTATCGCGCCAAGGAGGCGGGACGCAATCGCGTGCTGGCCTGAAGATCCAGCTCTTTACCACGCCCGAGTCAGGCCGTAGGAACGGTTTCTTCTTAATAAAGGCATACCATGAATTTTGCATTGGGTCCCGCCTTAGTAAAACACCAGCCGCGCTAACGCGCGCGGCAGGTGTTTTACTGGCGCCCAATGCAACTTTCCATGAGTTGGCTTTTTAAGTCACACCCCGGCCTGGCTCGGGCGAGGATATAAGGCAGATCAGCCAGGTTTATCGCGCGAAGGTCGTATCCGTTTGCAGGTAGGAGCCTCCAGGTCAACAGCATCCCAGTTGACTAATCTTATGGTTCCGACAATGCAGAGAAAGCACATCCGGACCGCATCAACAAGGTTTCAGTACGGCCAGCGCATGAAAGGGGCGCGGGGCGACCGTGAATCAAGGGGTGAGCGATAAGCGACCCCCTTGCATTCACGAGGCGGGCCCCCGCGCAAATTCATGTAGAGCCTTTCTGTAAGGCCTCTTTGAACATAGCGGTCCGGATGTGTAGGCTTTCAAGTCATATCCCGGCCTGATCCAGACCGGATGTAGAGCCGATCAGCCATGTTTATCGCGCGCTGGGCGTATCCGTTTGCAGGGGGAGAATTACATTGTTGAACGCGCGCGGCGGGTCGTACCCGAATAAAAAGCTAGGGGTTGCCGGACTTAGAGTTATGACTAGATACCTCGTATCTCATTGCTAACCTCAGTGCCCATTTGCACTAAAACAGCGATCAAACGGCTGCCAGGTTTCAGGACTGCTTGGTTACTGCGACTTTGCTTGTTAATACAGATTATATGTTGTATATTT
Source organism: uncultured bacterium (assembly GCA_964293355.1). Classification (GTDB taxonomy): domain Bacteria; phylum Spirochaetota; class Spirochaetia; order Treponematales; family UBA12059; genus SZUA-370. Next base: position 1,421 of record CAXZAJ010000273.1, on the reverse strand, counting down.
TAGTAGTGACCGGCAAACAAGTAATTGAAATAATGAAAACAAATGGTTGGGTTCTGGATCGGATATCCGGTTCTCATCATGTCATGGTCAAGGATGGATATAGATCCATACCTGTGCCCATGCATGGGAACAGAGACCTCGGAATCTGGGCTCAGAAAATCCTTAAAGAAGCTGAAATCAGGAGTTGAGTTGTGAAATATCATTGCGTGATCAAACAAAAAGACGGACTCTTTGGTGTTGAATTTCCCGATATTCCAAACATAATCACTGTGGGGGCAACCCATGAAGAGGCTGTGGCCATGGCTACCGAGGCCTTGAATTCAGCGCTGGAAACCGATGTTGCCCGCGGTTTATCACTCCCGGAACCCGTTACTGGCCCTGCCGAGGGCTTGTACCCCATAGAAGTCTCTCCGCATATAGTAATAGCCTGGGATATCCGTAAAATTCGTGGCGACCGATCCCAATCCGAGATCGCCAGCCGGCTGGGTCTTTCATATCAGGCGTATCAGCGATTGGAGAACCCAGCTAAGGGTAATCCTACCGTAAAAACCCTTGAGCGTGTGGCCCGCGCTTTTGGAAAACGTCTGGAAGTACGGATCGCTTAGGACAGGTTGCGATAGAAGGCATGCCGAATTAGTCACCCCAAGTCTGCGCTTAAAACCCCTCCACGGCGCCTTCCAGTCCAAGCACCAGCGTTATCATTCGCGACACTTGTAGCATGGTAGCGTTGTCGAGGGAACCAGAGAATTTGGTCATTCTGTTCTTGGGTATCGTGTGCAGGTTGTCTGCCTGCACAAACGAGGGCAGTGGCAGATTTCCTGCCCTGTCAATGAACACCTCTGTCGGGTATCCTTTGCCTTTGGAGGTAATCTCCACGACGACGACTTTGTCGAGGTACTCAAGTACCGCTTGACGGGTAACGACTAACACCGGCCTCATCCCCGCTTTTCCACCAAGGTCAACGTGCCAGATGTCTCCCCTGTTCATGGCTCGCCCCAGGCTTCGGCTGCCATCCAGACTTCATCCTCGTCCTGATACTCGTTTTTGCCACTTTTGAGCGCACATATCCATTGGCTCTCGAATTGCTCGATAGTTCTGCGGCGTATCCAGTAAGCTATCGCTTCCCTGATCAAGGCAGTTCTCGTTTTTTGTTGAAGCTCAGCCACCCTGTCGAGATATGAGACCATGGTGTCATCTATAGTGATCTGCAGGTTCTTCATGGTAAAAACATACAATAAAAAATATGGAAAAACAAGTATAATTATATACGGACATCGCCCAGGCAATTCAGGTCTGTTCTATATCACGCCTGAATCAGGCCGTAGGAACGGTTTTTAAGTCATACCCCGGCCTGATTCAGACTGGGTGCGATCCGAGCAGTGCGCAGGATCGCAGGGGTGAGAACGTTGGTACTCCAACGT
>CAXZAJ010000272.1:0-5628 GCA_964293355.1 uncultured bacterium | reverse complement strand
CCCCGCCCGTCGTGTTGGTGTAGAAGCCAAGGGAGGACGGATCCTCCTGGTACCCAGTCCCGGCAAGGGACCCTTCATCTGCCCCCGCCGCCGCCACGGCCAGCACAAGTACGAGACTTAGAAACATCAGGCGCTTAGCCATATATAGACCTCCAGATTTATACTGAGAATACAAGATAGCTCAAATTACTCAGGTATTCCAGCAAGTGAGGCTATTTGAGGGGACAGACCCGAAAGAACTCAAGTACAACGTACCGCTTTGGTTAACCATGAAATATGCTTTTTGGTTTACGTAGTTTCGAGGATTCTTGATTTTTTAGTCGGGACTGTCCCCTTGAAATAAAAACAGCCGCCCCGGAGGGCGGCCATCATGCTTTTGAATTTTCCGCTTACCGGTGTCCGCGGAAGGTCACGCGGACCTGCTTGTACAGGCCTTCGCCCTCGCTCTTGGTCTCGATATCGACGATATCGTTGAGTGTGGTGTGCACGATGCGGCGCTCGAACGGGTTCATCGGCTCGAGCAGAACCGAATTCCTCGTGCTGCGCACCCGCTCGGCTACCTCGTAGGCCATCTTGACGATGGATTCCTCGCGCCTGATCCGGTAGTTCTCCGAATCGAGGATGATCCGCAGGTCTTCCCTGCCCAGCTTGCCGGCATAGACGTTGGCCAACAGCTGGAGCGCATCCAGGTTCTTGCCCTTCTTGCCGATCAGGATGGCGGCGCTCTCGCTCTCCAGCCTTATGCCCAGCTTCAGGTCCTCGCGGAACAGGATACTGGCCTTGCAGCTGTAGCCCATCTTCTCCACGGCTGTCCTGACGAACGCGAGGAGCTTTTCCTCGAATTCACCGGCGGCCATGGCATCCACGGGTGCCCGTGGCTTGCGCTCCGGAGCAGCTTCCACGGAAGAAGGCTTCTCGGGACGCCTCCTGGGAGCGGGACTCGGAGGTACGGAGCTCCGTACCTGGACCCGGATCCTCGTCTTGCCCTTCTTGAGGAAGCCACCGCGCTGCGATTCCATGATCTCCACGTCGAACTCGTCGCGGGCAACGCCCAGCTCGCGGGCGGCGATCTCGATGGCCTCTTCCTCGGTGCGGCCTTCGAACTCGTATTCCATATAGGTCTCCTATCAGAGAGAAGTGTTCGTTTTAGCTGCGCCCCTTCTTGCCGCCGCCCTTGCCGTTCTTTATGGGAACGATCTTGGGTCTGGCTGCCGGCGAAGGAGCGGGAGCGGCCGCCGCTGTGGCGAGGCGCTTCTTGTGGATGACCCTGTTGATGACCAACTGCTGGAGCGTCGTAAGGACGTTCGAGGCGATCCAGTACACGAGCAGGCCGGAGGGCACGTCGTACAGGATGAAAAAGAACATGATCGGCATGCCGTACATCATGAACTTCATCTGCCCCGCGCTCTGGCCCCCGCTCGTCGGCTGCTGCATGAAGCGTCCGTAAGCCAGCTGGCTGAGCACGTAGATCACCGGCAGGATTCGGATGGCGGAAACCTTCCAGATGACCAGGTTGATCGTGTTGAAGTCGTACACGGACTCAGGCAGCGACAGGTCATTGATCCAGCCTACTATGAACGACGCGCCGCGCAGGTCGAAGTGGTTGTTGAAAAGCGAGTACATGGCAATGAAGATCGGAAACTGGATGAGCATCGGCAGGCAGCCGGAAAGCGGGTTGTAGCCTTCCTTCTTGTAGAACTCGGCCATCTCGGCGTTGAGCTTCTGCGGATTGCCCTTGTACTTGTCCTGCAGTTCCTTGATCCTGGGCTGCAGCTCGGCCATTCTGGCGGTGGACTGGCTGCCCTTGAAGGTCAGGGGGAACATGATGACGCGGACCAGGATCGTCACGAGGATGATGGCGATACCGTAGTTGCGTACCATGCCATAGAACAGGTTCAGGCTCCACTTGAGGGCAGACTCCAGCCAGCCCAGGATATTGTTGCCTTCGAGAATGGCCTCGAGGTCATCACCGGAACGCATGTATGCGTTCGCTGTGACGTCGTCGTAGCGTGCCAGTTCTGCTGCCTGTTTCGGGCCAGCATATATATGGAAGACATCAGTCTGGGTGCTTGCCCCGAGGACGGGCCGGCTGAACGACATGGAGGCCGTCTCGGGCTTGCCGTCGACCATCAGGTTCGTGTACGTGGCCGAATAAGATGTGGCATCGGGAAGCACGACGAGGGCAAAGTACTTGCCGGCTATGGCCGACCAGGTCGCCTTGCTCGACGGAACCACCTGCGTGCCGGCCTTGATCACCTTGCGCTTGTCATTCTCGTACGTGACGATCTTGCGGAAATCTGCGTTCTTCGGCAGTTCATCGTAGCCAGGACCGATCTGGGGACCGATCTTGATTGTATACGCGTACTCGCCGTTGCCCAGTCGGGGGACAGACCCGTCGGAACTTTCTACAGTCACGGCGAGCTTGAACATGTAGTCGCCTTCGTTGAACTCGTAACGCTTGCTCAGCGTGAAGGGCACCTGGACGCCGGAAGCATTCGGGGCCAGGAACGAGCGGGAGAACACGATGACGCCGGGTGCAGGCTGGGTTGCCGTGAAGAGCGCATCCAGGGGGACAGACCCCGCGCCGCCAAAAGCCAGCGAGAAGCCCTCGATCCTGCCGCCCCTGGCGAGGAGCAGTTCGACGGGTTCACCCTTTTCCTTGTGTTCCTTGAGCTTCAGGGAAACAAGTTCACCGCCCCTGTTGGAGAACTGGGCCTTGAACAGGTTGGTGTTCAGCACATACGTGGCTTCGCTCGCAGGCGCATCGGGCGCTTCGGCGAGGGCCAGGGAGGAGGCGGTACCAGCCGCTGATCCAGACTGGGCTACCGCAACGGGCTGCGCCTGGGTTGTTGCAGGAGCCTGCGTAACCTGGGGCTCTACCGGCAGGCCGGGCTTCGGAAAGAAGTAGTTCTGTACGGCCATGCCGACCGTAATGACAATTACCATCAGTACGATGGCAATCATCGTCTTGGCGTCAAACGCCTTGTTGTTGTCGTCGTTGTTTATGCTCATAGGACCGGATCGAAACCTCCCGGATGAAATGGATTGCAGCGCAGGATTCTCTTCATCGCCATGGCGGTGCCGACCACGGCACCGTGCCGCTCGATGGCCTCGAGAGCATAGGCAGAACAGGTGGGATGATAGCGGCACGAACGAGGCTTGAGCGGGGACAGAGCTACCCGGTAGAATCGTATCGGTGCTTGCACGAAGACCGAGATGATCCGGTTCATTGATCTATACCGCCAGCGAAGCTCGACGCAGCACCGCCGCGAGCTGACCATTGCGGGGCTCGAAGCGGTCATCGCCGGGGAAAATGAGAACGACGACGTCCATACCGGGCACAATCGATGGTTTCATCAGGCGCCAGCATTCGGACATGACGCGTCGCGCCCTGTTCCTGGCTACAGCATTGCCGTACTTGCGCACGGTAACGAAAACGGCGCGGGTTTCCGCGCCGCCATTAGGCCTGACATTCAGGCGCAGGCCCTTGCCGGACCAGCGGACCCCTTCGTCGAACACCCTGGATATGTCGCGTCGCGTACGGATGCGCTCAGACTTCCTGAAACGGAAACCGGATGCGCCCCGTTCGTCGTCCGACACGGAAATCAGTACTTCTTCTTCTCGTCGGATGTGCTGAGCTTGATGCGCCCCTTGGCGCGGCGCCTTTTCAGGATGGCCTGGCCGCCCTTGGTCTTCATGCGGGCCCTGAATCCGAATTTCCTGACGCGGCGGGTCCTGCTGGGCTGATACGTTCGCTTCATGACGATGTCTCCTCGGAATATATCCCCACGGACGGTAAACACCGCCCGAGAGCTTTTCTCGTAACTATAGCCGCCGGATTATAGACTTTCCGTATACTTTGGTCAACGTATAGAATATGAATGCACCAATATCACTGAGGTCTGTCCCCTAAGAAATTCCACTTTTTAATATCGTCAAATTCGACGATATTTTTGACTTTTTATTGACATTATGGATATTTTAACTACAATTCAATCTTACTCTGCTAATTATTTCAATGTTGGTTCTTCTCTCTGAAGAAGAAGGTGGAGCAATGGCAAAATCAGCCCGGAAAATCAGGATCTTCTCAGCGCTCGAAGTCGCCAATCTGTGCGGCGTCGTCAACCAGACAGCCATCAACTGGATCAGAAATGGCTATCTCAAGGCCTTCATGACTCCCGGAGGACAATATCGGGTGTACCTGGAAGACCTCATAGCCTTCCTGGAACAGCGAAACATGCGGATACCCGCGGAACTTGAGGGTGGAAGCAAAAGCGATGTCGACTGGTCCTGCCTTGCCATCATCGACGACGACAAGGTCCTCAACGACATCATCAAGACATTCTTCGAGAAAAAAGACACGCCGTTCACCATACTGCAGGCATACGACGGATTCGAAGCAGGTGCGCTCCTGACCGAGAAAAGGCCCGGATTCATCATCCTTGACATTGACCTGCCCGGCCTGGACGGCAACCAGATCTGCAGGCGCATTAAGACAGAACCGGTTTTCGGCAAGCCCTTTGTCATAACAATTACTGGCCTCGACATGCCCGGCACGAAGGAAAGTTCCCTGCAGGCTGGTTCCGATGCATTCCTGCCCAAACCCCTGGACTTTGATCTGCTCGGCTCCATCATGGCTGATTTTGCAGGAAAGGTTCGCTGAACATGGAAGGTAAAAATGAAAAGACCATTCTCATTGTAGAGGATGAAGATGCCATACGGCTCACGCTGCGTGACTACCTCAGGCGGAAAGGCTACGAAGTACTTGTCGCCTCGGACGGCGTTGGCGCCATCAAGCTCCTCCTTGACTACAACATCGATATCATATTGACCGACTACCGCATGGATATCCTGGGCGGTGATTACTGGATAAAATTCCTCCGTAAGTACTGTCCTGAGAAGGAAGTAATCATCACCTCCGGATTCCTCAGGCCCGATTTTGACATCCCCTACGAGGTTGTCTACAAGCCCTTCGACTACTCGGAACTGGAACTCAAGGTCAGGAACATCCTCTCCGGCACGGCAGACGATGCCTGAACCGAAGGAACCCCACCGAAAGGCAATACTGGCCCTGGTTCGGGGTCGAGTCCAGGGCGTGGGGTTCAGGTACGAGGCCCGATCGGTTGCCAGATCTCTCGGCATCCTCGGATGGATCACCAACCTGCCAGACGGCGGCGTTGAAACCTATGCCGAGGGCCCCGATGCAGCAATCGACCGCTATGTACAGTGGCTCAACCAAGGTCCCCCAGGCGCCCAGGTAGATTCTCTTGATATAACAGAACGCATTCCCAAAGGCAAATACCCGAGTTTTACCGTCGAATAATTTACAAGAGGGTACAGACCCCTAAAAACTGCATTATAAATGAAAAACCCGCCGAATGACGGGCTGCTGTATAGCGACCGACGGGAGTCCCTTCCAGCGCGCCACTTCGTGTGTCGCGCTTCCAGGCCGCCTCGGAGCGCTTTCGCGGCCATCCATGGCCACTCTTCCTCGCTATCGCTCGGCGCGCCCCTCGGTTCGACTCCCCTCGGCGCCTATAGACAGGAAAAACCCCGCAAGCCGGCGTTTTGTTGTCTAGGGGCCGCCGGGGGTCGGACCCCCGCCACCGGGGCGTGGGGGGCGGGGGA
>CAXZAJ010000271.1:0-5653 GCA_964293355.1 uncultured bacterium | reverse complement strand
CCAAAATTGGCAGTAGCAGCGGGGGCGGCGGAGATGGCAGCCACCCTGTCACCCCCGGACGACGCGAATGCGGCGAGCGGAGCTTCCGTGAAGGATCCGCGTTTCCGCTCCACAGCCGAGGCCAAAGCCGCCGCGAAATCGCGGGCGAGCGTATCCAGCTGGTTTGCCGAAGAAGATCTGAAACGCGATATGTAGTCGTCTATATTCGATACCCCTGATTCCTTTTCCTTGAATATCCGCTCCAGCACCATGCGCGCATCCTCGCCGGTCCGCTGGCCAAAGCGGTACCGTCGCACGCGCGACAGGATTGTAGGTATCATTGCTTGCCGCCGGCTGGTTGTCAGTACAAAGACAGCGTGCGCCGGAGGCTCTTCAAGAATTTTGAGCAGTGCATTGCGCGACGAGTCCAGCATCCTGTCGGCGTGTTCCACGATGATGGTTTTTCGTTTGCCGTACGGAGCGAGGCGCGCCCAGAATTCCATGGAGCGGATCTGGAACACCGGCGTGGTGGCAGGCAACAGATCTTCCAGCTTTACGCAGACGTCCAGCAGCTTTGCTGCTTCTTTTGCGGCTGCCGCGTCATCCAGCCCTGCTGGCGAGCCTGAAATTGAAGCTGAAGATGAACCGGGCGGCGAGCACGCATCGATTCCTTCGAGAACAGTCCTGACGAGCGGCAGTGCCTTTGCAAGTCTGCCTTCCTCGCCTGCATAGAGCTCCCGGTCAAAGCGCCGCGCCAGTTTTCTGGCAGCCCGAACAAAAAAATAACGGGAAGCCGCACCTGGCGCGCGTTCCATCATCGCTGCCCCGATGGCGAGTTCCTCGCGGAATGATTTTGGCCCCAGCAGCAGTATATCCTGATGCACGAGGGTCCTGTGCCTGATGCATTGTGCGCAGGAGCAGTTCCACGCGGCATCGCGCTCGCATGAAAGAGCGCGAGCCAGTTCAAGTGCGGAACTGAGCTTTGCCGAGAGTGGTGGCCCGTCGAAGAGGAGTGACCCTGGCAGTTCCTTGCGAGCCAGATCGGAGCGGATAAGCGTGCAGGCTTCGTTCTGGCCCAGAATATTCTCGAACACGTCCGTTAAGCCTTGCTCGAAGTCAACATATTAAGAGTGGCCTGCGTGGCTGCCGGCAATCGTTCAGCCACCAACGGTATGAGCCAACGCGCCATGAGGCTTCCATCAAGCAAGGAAGCTGTATCGATGAGCGGTTGGTACCGGAGTATCATGATTATGATCGTTGCGATGATGAGCCCTTCAACAGCACCAAAAACCAGACCGAAAATCCTGTCCAGTACATCAAGGTTCAAGTTTTCCAGAACGCTGCGGAGGGATCGTTCGATTATCTTGACGATTATGAACACCACCGCGAACGCCGCCACAAAACCCGCTACGATCTCGAAACCACCCAACGGATACAGCCTGGATATCCAGGATCCAACGGGCCGGTAGAAGAAAATTCCCGCGAGGAGCCCCCCTACCACGGCGGCCATGGTCAAGACCTCGGTGATGATGCCCCTGAACCAGCAGCGCAGCGCAGCCAGCAAGATAACTCCCAAGAGTACGTAATCCAGTGTGTTCATGGTGTTGCTTCCTTCTGTATGCGCGCGAGTATCAAATCGGCGACTGTGGCTGCGGCGTCCGGCCGTGCTGTTTTTCGAGCGGCTTCCGCCATCGCCTGCCTTTTCTCTGGCGAGGTTATCAGCGGCATGAGAGACGAGCGCAAAACTTCCGGACTCGCGGCGGCTCCCGTCAGGCAGACGGCTGCCCCGGCTTCTGCAAGCATCCTGGCGTTGTCCACCTGATCGCCGCGGCTGCCTGAACCCGCGAGCGGCACGAAAATCATCGGCTTGCCGGCGGCGGCACCTTCCCACAGCGTGCCCGCTCCAGCCCTGCCCACTATGATGTCGGCGGCAGCCAGAACATCCGCCATCTCGCCGCGCACGAATTCAAAGCCCTTGTAACCGGCGTCCGCTGGCCTGCATGGTTCATGGCCTGGTCCCGTCTGGTGCGCGACGCAGGCCAGACCGTTCAGCGAGGGCAAGATCGCCTCTATCAACTCGTTTACCTGCCTGGCTCCCTGGCTTCCACCCAGCACCAGTACTACGGGCAACTCCGTGCCAAATCCAAGCCAGGCCAGACCATGGTTCCGGTTGCCGTTGCCGATGGCAGCCCTGACCGGATTGCCGACTACGGCAACTTTTCCGCGTTGAGCCTCAGGCAGATAGGCACGCGTCTTCTCCCAGCTGACCAGTATTCTATCTGCCCGCCTGGCGTTGAGCCTGGTAGCCAGCCCCGGAGTAAGGTCCGATTCATGCGTGAACACCGGAATGCCCAGCGACGCGGCCGCCATGCAGGGCGGTACGCTGACATAACCACCCTTTGAAAACATGAGCAACGGTTCCAGCTCAACCAATAGTTTTCTGGCGGCAACATATCCCGCGATTATCCTGAACACATCGGTCAGGTTTCTGAAAGAAAGCGAGCGCCTGAGTTTGCCGGATGGAATCGAGAAAAATTCTACACCGGCGGCTTCAACAGCGGTCCGTTCCACTTCTTTTCCGGAGCCTATCCATACGATGCGCCCAGTCCAGCGTTCGCGGAGGCGTTCTATCACGGCGAGACCGGGGTATACGTGTCCGCCCGTACCGCCTCCCGTAAACGCGATGCAAGGTTCGCTCATAAAGCGCCGAGGAGCCTTGCGTATGCACCCAGCACCGGATCAGACGGCCCGCCCTTGGCCAGTACCGTACTGGTCAGTTTCTTGCCCAGCTGCACGCCTTCCTGGTCAAATGAATTGAGATTCCAGGCAAAGCCCTGGAACATCACCTTGTTTTCATAATGCGCCAGCAGTGCGCCGAGCGCCGCCGGATCCAGTTCGTCTGCCACCAGCAGGGTAGAAGGCCTTCCTCCGGGGAACCGCTTGTTCGGATCGGCATCATCTTTGCCCACGGCAAACGCGACGATCTGCGCGGTCAGGTTGGCATTGAGCTTGCGGCGAGCCGTCGAGCCTTCGAACTCAGGGTCGAAACCGGTCTGGTTGTTTCTGAAGCCGATGAACTGCAACGGTATGATGTCCGTGCTCTGGTGGAGCAGCTGGAAGAACGAATGCTGGCCGTTTGTACCGGGCTCGCCGAACACGGCCGGACCGCTTGGTACCTGAACATCATTTCCTTGCCTGTCCATCCGCTTGCCGTTTGATTCCATATCCAGTTGCTGTAAATGGGCCGGAAAGCGCGAAAGCGCCTGGGAGTAGGGCAGTACCGCCACAGTCGGCCTTCCAAGAATGTCCCGCTCAAAGATGCCCAGCATCGCATCCATCATAGCCGCGTTCTTGCGCAGGTCGGATTCCAGCGCCAGCCTGTCGGCTTCAGCCGCGCCATCAAGGATGGCTTTGAAGGTCTCCGCACCCAGCGCGATGGACAGGATGACCCCTCCGACCGCACTCGTGGCGCTGTACCGGCCGCCTATGTAATCGTCGATATAGAATGAATCAAGATAGCCAGGATTCCTGGCCAGAGGGCTTGTTTCGCTCGTTACCGCGACGAGATGTTTTGATGGATTCAAACCGGCGTTGGAAAGCCAGGTCTTGACCAGTGATTCATTGGCCAGCGTTTCCTGGGTCGTGCCACTCTTGGATACAAGAATGAACAGGCTGGTTTCCGGAACGAGACCGGATAGTACGCCGTTGGCATCATCGGGATCAACATTGCTGATGAACGATGCCCTGAGCGACAGACGCCCACGTTCGCGCGCCCACTGCTCCAGCGCCAGATAGAGTGCACGCGGACCGAGATCCGAGCCGCCGATGCCTATCTGTACGACCCGCTCGAAACGCTTGCCCGTGGCCCCCTTGATGGCACCAGAGCGGATTTTTTCGGCAAACGAATCGGCACGCGCCTGCTCTGCTGCGTAGAAAGCCCGATAGTCGCGACCAGCTTTTACCACCGGTCCGCAGGGGGTGCCGCGCGCGATGTGATGCAGTACCATGCGGTTCTCGCCGGTGTTCATTATCTCGCCCGTGGCGACGGCCCGGTACTGACCCATGAGATCCAGAGTGGCTGCCGCCGCACCGAGTTCGGCCACTGTGGCATCATCGGCATCCATGGCAGCATAGGAGTAGGTCAGGCCGCCGCCCGCAGGTATGATCCGCTCGGCCACCCGGGCTGGAGTCAGGACGTGCGCCAGGATTTCTGCCTTTCGGCCCTGAAGTGATCGCCAGGACTCTAGCTCATCGATGCGTTTCCATTGTTTCATTGCGGTATCCTCCCATCTGATGCTGCCGGGCTGGACCAGGCTTCTGTGTTTCGTTTCGCTACGCTTATAGTATGCTCAGCGCCTTGATTTTTCAATATGGACGGTGCCCTGAAGCACTTTGTATACGAAAAAGAGACATTCAGGTATACTTTGCGTGCAGCTTGTCCTGAATCGTAAAAAATCGACAATGCAGGGGATCGTATGGCAAAACTTGTCACGTTCATCGAGAAGGAGTTCTTGCTCACTCAGGTCATGAAGTCAGGCAGCAGGGTCGTCGTGTACGGTTCTGGCAAGAGCCTTGATGGCAAGCTCAAATCGTTCGACAAGGAAATTCTGGTCCTCAGTACCAAACCAGAAGCCGCCGCGCCGTTCAAACCCTGGGATGAAATATCTGTTTTTCTGTCATATCAGAGTCAGCGTGTCACCTTTCCTGGAAAGATAAAAAAAACCAACGGTGGCGAGCTCGTCATTCTCCTGCCTGAAAAATTGATAAAAGCGCCGCAGCGCAAGGCTGTCAGGGTACCGCCGCCCAAAGACCTCCGGCTGGAATTTTTCATGCAGAATGAAAAAATCAGGATAGATTGCCCTGAATCAAGCGAGTATTCCGAACTCGAGATGCCAGCCCTCAGTATAGGTTTTGACACGGCATCGATAAACGGTTTGCTTCAGAGTTTCAAGGAACTTACCGCGACGATGTACTCCAGAAGCGGCATCGTCATGTTCAACAAGGGACGAAAACCTGAGAGCATCGAGGAGCGCCTCATCGCGGATTTTGGCCGAACCTTGCTCGTGCCGAGCATGCAGAGTACCCTGCCCGCCGTCGATCCTTATCCTGATGGGCGCATCGTAACACAGGCTATGGCAGATGCCTTCGAGGGGCCGTCAGTATTTCTGGAGGGTTCCGCCCTGGAACGCAACAGGGCGGAAAAAATCGTCCAAGGTATCATGTCAGAACTGTACTGCCCGGTTTTATATTATCAATATGTGGTAGGCTACATTTATCTTATGAATGATGACCAGCGTAAAACCTGCCTGGATTACCGGGCGGTGGATTTTGCATGGGAATTCTCACGTATTCTGGCACACAGCCTGAAGTCAAACAACTATTTCAAGCTGGACGAAAATTTCAGGCCGGATCCATACAAACCCCAGGTCGTCGACCTTTCCGCCGGGGGGTGCCTGCTACTGATGCCAAAATCTGTGTTCAAGGTCAAGCTCAAGCTTGGGTCCGTCCTTGATATTTCTGTCTCGAGAGCCGACTCGGAAGCCTCAGTGGAATTCAAAGGACGGGGCGCGAGGCGCTTCGATGACAAGGAGAACGAATATTATGGCGTCTCGTTTCTCTATGCCGAGGAGGACGTGTTCGTCGAGGTGAGCAAAACCCCGGACGCGGATGATTC
>CAXZAJ010000270.1:0-5672 GCA_964293355.1 uncultured bacterium | reverse complement strand
CTTCAGCGTGGTCGGAGAGCGGGGCGTCGCTTAAAAGCGTCAGTTCGCCCATGAAATCACCGGGGCCGAGCACCCGCAGCACCTGCGATTTGCCGGTCGGGCTTATGCGTGAAATCTTGACGTGGCCAGCATGGATGACGAAGAGCTTCTTGCCTTCCTTGCCGGCATGGTAGATCGTTTCACCCTTGGCGTAACGCTTTTCACTGGTGATGGCGGCTATTTCATCTTTTTCCTCAGGCGTCAAGCCGCTGAATATCGGTACTATCCCGATGCAGCTGTGTTCCGCGCGATTCTGGCAATTGCAGTTCAAGCGTCCGCCTCCTGTCCGCGCGATCAGCCTTCCTGCCGTATCCGAGCAAGCGCACGGCGTTGATGATGACGAGCAGCACTGAAACCTCGTGCACGAGCATTCCAAAGGACAAGTTTACCGTTTTGACAAGGACACCCGCAAGCAGCAAGCCTGCCACGAGCAGCGCAAAGACGATATTCTGTTTCATGTTGGCCACCGTAGCGCGACTCAGGCCCATGGCGTAGGCGAGCCTGCCCAGTTCAGCGGACATGAGCACCACGTCGGCCGTTTCTATGGCCACATCGCTGCCGGCTCCGCCCACGGCTATGCCGAGGTCAGCCGATGCCAGTGCAGGCGCGTCATTGACGCCATCCCCGACCATGGCGGTGCGGCCATGCGCGGCTTGCAGTTCCTTGAGTACCCGTACCTTGTCCGCGGGCAGCAGTTCCGCAAAGTAGTCATCCAGACCCAATTCCGCAGCGATGGCGGCGGCGGCGCGCTCGTTGTCTCCGGTCAGCATCACGAGGTGGCGCACCCCGAGTTTCCTCAGATTGACGATGAGCGCCTTGGCATCCTTGCGCACCACGTCGGCGATGGACAGCACGCCCAGCACCCGTTCGGCATCGCCGACGAGCACCGCGGTCCGGCCCTTGTCCTCTTCAGTGCGCAGCAGCGCTTCAACCTCGCCCAGAGGAACAGAATTCTCCGCAAACAGCGAGCGATTACCAACCAGAAAGGTCTTTTTTTCAATGTTGAAGCGCACGCCGCGGCCTGGCAGCATCTGAGCATTCCGTGCCGTCCCGATGACCAGCCCGGGCCGTCCGGCAGTTTCCCGAATGATCGCCCGAGCCAGCGGATGCTCGGAATACGACTCCCCGGTGGCCGCGATCAGCAGCAGCTCTTCCTCAGTAATGCCGAATGCCTCGATGCGGACCACGGCCGGTCGCCCCTCGGTCAGGGTGCCGGTCTTGTCAAAGGCGACCACCCGCGCGGTGCCCAGTTTTTCCATGATGTCGCCGCCCTTGATGAGCACGCCGTGCCCGGCGCCATTACCGATGCCGGCCACGATGGACACCGGCGCTGAAATCACCAGGGCTCCGGGGCAGGCTATGACCAGCAGGGTCAGAGCGGAAACAAGATCCCGCGTGAACAGGTACAGCAGTACCGACATCACGATGACCGCGGGCGTGTAATACCGGGAGAACTTCTCGAGGAATTTCTGGGTCTTCGCCTTCTTGTCCTGCGCGTCTTCAACCAGCTGCAGGATGCGGGCAAAGGTCGTGTCATCGCCTATCCGGTCGGCCCTTACCACCAGATAGCCAGACTCCACGACGGTGCCAGAGAATACTTGGCCGTCCGGTCCGCGGCTTACCGGCAATGACTCGCCCGTGATGGCAGCCTGGTTGATGTACGCGTCGCCTTCAAGCACCGTGCCGTCAACCGGAATCCGCTCACCCGGTTTTATTACAACAATATCACCCGCCACCACAAGCGCGGGATTTATTTCCAGATCAGCACCATCGCGCCTGACCCGAGCCGTTACCGGCGCAAGGTCCAGCAGACTCCGAATCGACGAGCGGGTCTTTTCAAGCGTCCTGGCTTCAAGCCAGTCGCCGAACATGAACAGGAAGGTAACCGCGGTTGCCTCCCAATATTCACCTATAACCAGCGCACCGCCCACGGCGATGGTAACGAGCGCATCGATGCCGACGATGCGGTAGCGCAGCGCGCCCGCCGCCTTCATGAAAATGGGCGTACCGGCGATGACGGTGGCAGCGAGCATCACGGCGACCGTGAGCGGCCCGTAACCAGTCGTTTTCAAGAGCAGAAAAGATACCGCCGCCAGAGCGCCAGAGACCGTAATGCGCAGCCCTTTCGTCATCCTGAACGCCTTCATGCCGCTACCCCATCGTCCGGTTTCATTTCTCGCTCAAGACCGTAAAGCCAAGCCCGGCTATCCGGCCCTTGATGTCTTCGGAAGCCAGCGCAGCTTCGTCAAAGGCAACCCTGACCCGCGAGGTATTGAACAGCACCTCGGAACTCTGGATGCCGGCTGTCTTCTTGAGCATGCCCTCTATCTTGGCTATGCAGCTGGGGCACGTAACCGTTTCAAGCTGATACGTCTTCGTCGTCATGATTGACCTCCTCAAGGTTTCCCTCGTTGGGTCAAATCTAGCGAACAGAAGGTGAGGCGTCTTTGACCTGCGTCAAATTTCAGGAAAAAATCGAAGGAATAGGCTTATACGAGCGCGGGCTCGACAATCACGTCCCAGCCTACGACGTTGCGCTCGATTTCATCAAACACGATGCCTATCTGGTAGAGCGGCATGACCTGCCCAGCGGAATCTTTCAGGCCACGGTACTTGGCGGCGTAGTTTTTACGCAGAATCTGGGCCAGCGGGGCTTCGTTGCCGCTCTTGTCCAGCCCCTGTACCTTAAACTCGAATATCCAGACGCCCTTGGGGCCAATTACCGTCAAGTCGATGCGCCCGCGGTTCATCACGTCCTCCGGAATCACCGTAAGCCCCAGGCTTGCAAAGTAGGCGTACACCACGCTGGCATAGACCCCCTCGTAACTTGAAATAGTATTCTTGCGATAATTGTCCAACGGAATGGACGCGAAAAATGCCGTAAACAGATCGCGGAGAGCATCGCTGTCCCCGGCATCAAGGATATCCCGCAAGCGGTTACGGTTGGTGGTCGGATTGGTATTGTCACCGGTGGACGTATCCAGGGTAAGCCGGGAAAAAGCAGAACGCACCTCTAGATTGGGAAAGCCCAAACGGTAACGGGTGCCTTCGCCAGGGTCGTTGATTCGATCCTTTATCGTCAAATACCCAGTCTGAAAAAGCATCACCGGCAGGCTCATGGTCTCCGGCTCGAAACTGTCAGACAGTTCCGCGCCTATCTGCAGGGAGTCCAGTTCTGGCAGTGACCTCGGCTGCTCCTTCATCATCTTGATAAGGAAACTGGGGGTGCCTGTCTCGAACCACCAGGGACGCAATTCCTGCTTGTCGCACAGGAGCAAAATGTCAATAGGATTATAAACGCCTTCAGCACCCCAGTTGTAGCCGTTATACCAGCTGCGCACGGTTTCTGGCTTGAACTTTACCAGGAGAGGCGCAAAGATGGTGTCCACATCCTCCTGGGTGTAGCCGCAGACGGCTCCATACCGGAGATCCAGGGTCAAATCATTGAGCTGGTTAAGGCCTGAGAATACGCCAGCCTTGCTGAACTTGCTCACCCCGGTAAGAAAGACAAAACGTAAATACTCGTCCGCGTCTTTGAGGTTGCCGTAGAAACTGCGCAATTCAGCGCGCATGAGCGCGGAAAGGGCGATATCCGGCAATGCGTCCAGAATTGGTTTGTCATATTCGTCGACAAGAACCACAACCGTGGTTTTGGACGCATCAAAGGCCAGTTTGATCAACCTTCTGAGAGCCAGGGACGGAAGCGTATCCACAGGCCCGGGTAGTCCCAGCTTTTGATGAAGCTCCCCTATCTGGAACAAAATGCTGGCATGCAGCTCTTCCAGGTTTTTATGGCTGCCGGTACCAAAGCTGATCTTGACCACCGGATGCTTTTTTGTCCAATCCCAGCCGGATTCCGGGCTGTCCAGAAAGAGACCTTCAAACAGTTCACGCTTGCCGGAAAATGCCTGTTCCATCGTATCCACGAGCAGGCTCTTGCCAAAGCGCCGCGGACGCGAAAGAAAGTACGGCTTACCCATGCTGGCCATGCGGGCAATGAAAGGCGTCTTGTCGATATACACGTAGCCTTCAGTGCGGATGGTCACAAAGCTCTGGATTCCGATGGGTAGTTTCAGGGATGTCATGCACATATTTTAGGCCTTTTCAGCCAAAGGAGTCAACGAAGAGTCGCAGACCGAAGGAATCCTGGTTCCTCATGGACGCGGCAGCTTGCATCGTTTATATCTGCGCCCAGTATAGTCATTCTACTTCTTTACCTAGAGAAGACAATCGCACCTTGGCATACCCATCTTTTTTCTGATCTTCGGGATGTGGCTCAATGCCTATGACGGTAATTTCCTGCCGGCCTGGCCCATAGACCCAGAACAACCTGCCGGCTGAGGGAGTCTTATTCTCCAGATATGACTGCCAGACTCTTATTCCGTATCGACGAACGGTGATAGATCCACAGGTAAAGAAACCTCGCCAGCTTTGTAGCCCGCCATCGCAGCATCCATCGATGCTAGAGTGCGCTGGAAAACTTCAAAAGGCGCTACCAGTTCCCGTGGCTCGAGCACGATCTTGCCATCGGAGAACTCGGTGACGTGGTAGTGTTCGTAGTGGGCTCCCCTGATCGTTACACGCTTCTTCAAGTCGATCCTGGCATCATATTCCTTAACCGTGCTCATGGTGCGCTCCTCTCTTGGTGGGATATCCCACCAAGAAAACTATACTACCACACGGGTAATGTGTCCAGTAAGACAAGCAACATCCTCATGGACGTGGCAGCATGTATCGTTTACTCTGGTACTCATGTCAGAAACGATCGTGCAAGTGCCTGCCGGACCATTCACCCACCTCGAAGTCGTAGCCGCCGTCATCATGCGGGACGACACCATACTCTGCGCCCAGCGCAAGGCGGGCGGAGAACTGTCCCTGAAGTGGGAATTCCCCGGCGGCAAGGTAGAAACCGGCGAAAGCCATAGTCAGGCGCTTGAACGCGAGATCGACGAGGAACTGGGCCTGGGCATTCAGGCAGGCGAGCACATCATCGCCGTGGAGCACCGCTACGCCGCCTACTCCATCAGCTTGCACGCCTACCAGGCCACCATCCTGTCCGGCGAGCCACACTGCAATGAACACCAGGCCGTACGCTGGTTGCGGATCGATGAACTGCGCACGTTGGACTGGGCACCAGCGGATTTGCCTGTCGTAGAATTGCTCATAGCCAAATCAAGTTGCCCGTTCTGCTCAGTTCCAAGGGAACAGCGCTTCTACGACGGCCCCCTCGTATTCGGCATCTGGGACTCGCACCCCGCCTCACCCGGGCACGCGCTCCTCATACCCAAACGCCACGTGTCCACGTGGTTTGAAGCCACCCCATCCGAACAGGCAGAACTCCTCGCGGCCACCGCGCAGGCCCGCAGCGCCATCGAGGCGACCCACACCCCAGACGGCTACAACATCGGCATCAACATAGGCGCTGCCGCCGGCCAGACCGTCTTTCACCTGCATGTCCACATGATTCCCCGCTACACAGGAGACGTCGCAAAGCCACGAGGGGGAGTCAGGCATGTGGTGCCGGGGCGGGGGGAGTATCCAGGGACGAGGTAGAGATCCCAAGAACTTACAATCGATTTTAAAAACCGGTAAATATGCCTGATCACAAATTAGGGCTGACACCAGCAGGATGT
>CAXZAJ010000269.1:0-5769 GCA_964293355.1 uncultured bacterium | reverse complement strand
CAAGAGTACTCCGTCCTGGAGTATCGAATCGAGGTTATCGATATGGGTAATATGATACAGCTTGACCGAGCGCCCCGTCCCCATCATGCCCCCCTCCTCTTCCCGCCCCCGGCCTTCTTCACCTTCTCCCCTGTAAACAAATCCCCCGTCAGCTTCTGGTAGCGCTCAAAGAGGAACGCCACCCGCCCGGCGTCGGAGTCGAAGCTCTTGCCGTAGGCCTTCTCCACCAGCCTGTCCAGCTTGTCGTGCGCGCGGGTCAATTCCGGCGGCATGGTGTTGGGGTCGTAGAGGTCCGCCAGGCTGGAGTCGGGAAACCGGGCCCGCGCGTCCAGCACCCCCTGCGCCGCCGCCTCTATGGCCGCCCGCTGCGGCTCCGTAGGCTCCGGCCAGGGGAAGTTGTTGTAGACGATGGAGGCGGAATAGCGGTAATCGCTTTTCAACCGACCACAGACATAGCGCATCCAAGCCATGTGCATAGATGAAGTCAGAATTCCAAACTCATATTTTGTTGCATTGGGAATAATTAAATTTGAATCTCCAGCGATGATATCGGCTGACATAAAGCCAATGGGAATGTATTTACGTCGTTCGGATGAGTGCCGCGGAACTAATACGTACTCTGTGGTCGGTTGACGAATTTCGCCGAATAGCATCGGAGTATTAGCCAATGCCTTTGTTGCTGCTCTTGGACTGTCCAGTCGCATTTTTCTGACATTTTCGATCCGCGCAATGAGTTCCTTGCTGCTTTTATATTTGCTTGTATTAACTCCATCAAGCCAGAAGCAGTAACGCGGTGAATTATTGATAAAATTATCAGCTCCATAGAACATCTTTATTATATCTGCGAGCACAGGATCAACTAGAACGAGATTATCCTTTTCTGCTTGCGTAAGTAGCAGGTGGCCGCCTTCATTGGGCATATTTCCAAACACCATCGGAGACACCTTGCATAGTGGCTCTCTCCGCGAATCCATGAACACGAGAGGCGCGTCTATCAGGTAGGCGTTAATCTGCGAAACGTTGGCTTCTATGGGATCACTTGTAACAGAACTGTAGAGAAACAGCTTTTTAATCTTCCGGTCTTCAAGCGAGAAGCCAACAATAACACAGTAGACAGCAGCTTGTCCTCTTGCCTCGTTACTCCACCGGAATGTCGTATGGGCAAAGTTAATCTTCATTCCATGTCGGTTCATTAGCTCAGGCCAAAGAATTGGAACTTGCTCGCCCTGACATATTGAATTGGTGGAGACGAAGGCGCACTCAATATCAGTGCCCTGAATGTAGACTGCGGCCTTCTTGTACCAAGCGGTGACAAAGTCCAAGTTGCCTGAGTTCTTGAGATCGCCAAAAACGTGTAGCAAATCATTTTTCTGCGACTCGCCCATCATCCGAGCCCCCACGAATGGCGGGTTGCCCAAAATATACGAGAGCTTAGTCTTGGGCACGACGGTTTCCCAGTCGGTGGTCAGGGCGTTGGCGCAGAGTATGGTGGCTGACTTGCGCAGCGGTATGCGCACGTAGTATTCGCCGAACATGTCGCGCACGAGGAGGTTCATCTGGTGGTCCATGAGCCACATGGCCACCTCGGCTATCTGCGCGGGGAACTCTTCTATCTCTATGCCGTAGAACTGGTCCACGTTGACCTTGATGTAGTGGTCCACGTCCAGGAGGCGGTTGGGTCCGAGCAATTCCTTTATCACCGACAGTTCCAGGATGCGCAGCTCGCGGTAGGTGATGACGAGGAAGTTGCCGCAGCCGCAGGCGGGGTCCAGGAAGGTCAGGCCGGCCAGCTTGTCATGAAAGGCGTTGAGGCGGGCCAGGCGCGCGTCGGATTTGAGAACCTTGATCCTGTCGAACTCTTCCCACAGTTCGTCCAGGAACAGGGGGTGGATGAGCTTCTGGATATTCTCCTCGCTGGTGTAATGGGCGCCCAGGTTGCGGCGCTCGTCCGCGTTCATCACGCTCTGGAACATGGCGCCGAAGATGGCAGGCGATATCTTGCCCCAGTCGAGCGAACAGCAGGCTATCAGGCCCTCCCGCATCGTTGAGTCGAAACTGGCGGTGTCCAGGCGTTCACTGAAGAGGCCACCGTTGATGTACGGAAACGCGTTCAGCTGCTCGTCGATGTTCTTGAGGCGCTTGTCGTTCGGCTTGTCCAGCACGTCGAAGATGGACTGCAGGTGGAGCGCCAGATCGGAGCCGTCCACGTTGGTGCGCTGGATCAGATACCGGATAAAGGAGTCGTGTTCAAAGATGCCGGTGTCGTCGGCGAACAGGCAGAAGAGGAGGCGCACCAGGTACACCTCAAGCTGGTGTCCTTCGTAGCCTATGGCCTTGAGGGCGTCGTGGATCTTGCCCATCTTCTCGGCTGCCTCGACGTTGACGGCGTCCTGCTTCTTGTACTCCACGTCCTTGTAGCCGGCCAGGTCGCTGAAGAGCTCCACGTGGGCCGGCAGCTCGGCCAGGGTAAAGTCGTGGCGCGCGGCGTGGTCCAAGAGGGCGGAGGAATGGAAGGGGATGAAGTCGCAGATGAGTATGCAGGGGGGCAGGTCCGCCGGCGGCAGGGCGTTGGCGTAGGCCTTGGCCTGTTCGTACGCCTTCTCCATGTCCCTGCCGGGACTCTTCATCTCCACGATGATGTGGCCCTTCCAGAACAGGTCTATGTAACCCCTGGCGTCGTCGTCCAGGCGCACCTTCTGCTCGAATATGGCAACCCGGGAGCGCTCCACCCCAAAGATATGAAAGAAATCATTCTCGAATGACTGGGCATCCGCCTCTTCGCGCGCGGCCGGCGCCTTGTCGTTCCACTCGTTGACGAAGGCCGCGGCCCGCGTGCGTATCTCGTTCCATGAAATTGACATTTTTTCCTCGATTTTTATTCAGGCTGCCGGGGATTCTGAGTCTGAATTGCGTTGATGTCAAGGAAGGCCGGTACGGGGCTTGTTTACGATCAAGCGGGGCCGGAAAGCAGGAGGTGCCCCGAATCGCGCATCGCCGCTATCTCAAAAAGTCTTTTTACGAGGATGTCCACATCGGTGGACGGGTTGTCATTTCCGGTATCGGCCCTTCGTATGCGTTCGCGGGCGGCGTTTCCATAGGCCGACTCAAGTCGTTCCTTGGTCCTCGCAAACATGTCAGGGAGGTTCTTGTCATAATCGGGCATCTGTCGTCGCAAGTTCCGCTCCGCTTCGTTCCGTTCGAGCCCGCGCGTGACCGCCTCGAAATGGAGAAGGAACCAGAGCTCGAAGCAGGGCACCGAGGGTATGGCGACGAAGCGGACAGGAGCGGCCACGCCTTTGGTGTGTATCTTCCCGTTCAGGTTGGCCGCCCTCGTTACTGCTTCCCGGTAATGCGCATGTTCATCCCGATCGAAGACGCAATACACCTCGTCCCATCCTGCCTTGGAATGAGCGAGGCCTTCGGCGTACTCGACCACCTTCTCGGGGCCCGTGCCCAGGGCCGAAGGCAGGACCTTCCAGTGGGCCGTGGGTATGCGCGCGTGCCTCAGTATGCCTTTGAGGTAGTTGGGCTCAGTCTCGCTCCCCTCGCAGACCATGAGGACGCGGGGATAGGCAGGCTTTGCCCCGGCCTTGCGCTCGAGCTTCCGCGACTGCCGCATCCTCGGGCTGTTCTCTTTCATGCGCGGCCCCCCTCCCACGCGAGTGATTCGAGGACGGGTATGGCTCCGTAGCGCCCCTCGAGATAGCCCTTCTCGAAGGCTTCGCTTTTCCGCGGACTATAGTCGCTCAGGGATGCGAGGACGGTAGCCTGATCGGAGCCCTTGTCCGTGAACCAGATCTGGTCGCGGCGCAAGAGCTCCTTGTCCATGAGAGATGTGTTGTGGGTGCTGAAGAGGATCTGGGCGCCCTTGGGGTTGGTCGCAGGGGATAGGAAGAGGCCCAGGATGTGCCGCACGATGAGGGGATGGAGGCTGCTCTCCATCTCGTCGAGGACGAGGGTCTTGCCCTTGTCGAGGGCGGCCAGGATGAAGCCGGCGAGGGAGAAGAGGCGCTGGGTGCCCTCCGACTCGAAGGCGAAATCGAGGATGGCTGACCGGGAGCCCGCCTCGTGCCTGAACTTTGGCATCCGGAGCTCGACGTCCATGGGCTCGGAAAACGAGGCTGTGCCGGTCGCGCCGTCGAAGACGAACTGATTCCGCTTGGCCTTCTGCCTATCTATCTCGACATCGACAATGCCCAGATCGGCGGAGTTGAGGAAGCCGAGGACGGCCTTGGCGCCGCCAGCCTCTATGGCGTCCAGGGTGGGGTCGAGGACGGGTATAGCCATGGAAGGAAAGATCATCCACGAGGTCACGATCCAGTCCCAGAGGGGCTTCAATTGCTCGCAGTTGAGCTGGACGGCCGTCGACAGGAAGAGGGCGTTGTCCCTCGTGGACTTCTTCCAGAGCTCCTTCTGGCCCGAGAAGTAGGAGCTGAAGGGGGCGAAGTCGTAGGTCTTCGCCTCCTCATTCCACTCGCGCCTGAACCACTCCTGGGGCTTATTGGACTTGTAGACGAGGAGCCACTCGTCGCGGATGCGCTCAGGCGTAAGTGAGAAGCCGTACTGGTATCGTATCCCATCTATGAGGGCTGTCAACTCGAAGGCCGTGGCTCCCGAGCGGAGTTTATCGTCAAAGGCGAAGCCCTGCACATTGAGGACCTGGCCAGACTGGACTGATGTCGCGGAATCTCGTACAAGGGCCTGCATAATGGCCATGGCATTGAGGACCGTCGACTTGCCGCTCGCGTTGGCGCCATAGATGGCTGCCCCCTTGAGGGCCGCGGGTACGAGCGAACTGCCCGTCTTGAACACATTGGAATCCTCAAGACTACGGTCGCTAGTGACGGGCACGAGGCTCAGGCATTGCTCATCACGGATGGAGCGGAAGTTGGAAACCCGGAACTCAAGCAGCATATTCGCCTCCATGCGTAAATATACTGCATATTTGCACATTTCTGGCAAAATTGCAATAAATATCAAGCATCGACTTGCCAACGGTACCGCTTGATGTCGTAGTGCCCTCAGACTGCGCCTATCGCCCCCTTCTCTTTCTTCCCTCTTATCCTCGTATCCTCTTCGCCATCCTTTTCTTATCCTCTTCCCTCATCTTCTCTGTGGCTCTGTGCTAAAATTTCCTGTCCCCATTTCTCTTTCCCTCCACCGCCTGTAATACCAGGCCGCCGTTACCATCAGCGCGTGGCTCCAGGGCGGGTCGCCGACTCCAGCTAAAAGCTCTTCTTCAGGTATCTCCTCGACTTCCACGATTTCATGCTCGTCCAGCGACTGCGCGGCGACGAGGGTCAGGCCGGTGGCCGCGAAGACGTGAAAGGTGTTGGCCATGAAGGCCGGGTTTGGGTTGCAGGAGCCCAGGGGGACGATGCGCGCGGCCCGGTAGCCGGTCTCCTCGAGCAGTTCGCGGGCGGCGGCAGCCGCGGGGGCCTCGCCGGGTTCCACGACGCCGCCGGGGAACTCGGTCATGCTGATGCCGGCGCCGTGGCGGAACTGCCGTACGGCCAGGATGGATCGCTTGCCGTCTTGTTCCAGCACGGGTATGACGACGGCCCAGTCTGGTGCGTCGAGGACTATGAAGCGGCCGGCCTTGCCGTGCGGGCCCAGGCTGGTACGCTCATAGGCCTTGAATATGTGGTGGTCGGCCAGCTGCCGCCATGCGGTCTCTTTCCAGTGTTCGTCGCCCTTTGCCATGCTGTGTTCCTCCGCGCGTCGGCTGTTCAAACAACAT
Source organism: uncultured bacterium (assembly GCA_964293355.1). GTDB lineage: Bacteria > Spirochaetota > Spirochaetia > Treponematales > UBA12059 > SZUA-370. The sequence goes on along the minus strand of CAXZAJ010000269.1, from coordinate 29 downwards.
TGTACGCGGTGGCGATTCGCTGGTACAGT
>CAXZAJ010000268.1:0-5785 GCA_964293355.1 uncultured bacterium | reverse complement strand
AGCCTGACCAAGTATTACGGAGTCCGCGCCATAGTCAGCGAGACCAGCCTTGGTCCGCCCGGTGTACGGGACCGTTATCCAAGCCGTTTCCTTGATGCCGTAAGGGTCAAGGGCCGACGGGAAGTAGTCAGGATACACGAGTTGCTGGACCGGAACGGGCCTGGCTTGTCCGCCGCTTTCATCAAGGCCTGGGATGCCGCGTTTGCGGATTACAGCGCCGGAAAGTTCCGCGAGGCTCAGGTAGTCTACGACGATCTGCTCGCGTGGAATCCGGCTGACAGCGCCGCCCGCCTGTTCCGCAACCGATGCTTCCGCTACCTGCGCCAGCCGCCCGCCGCCGGCTGGGATGGCGTAACGACTTTCGGAGAAAAATAGCGGCCAGGGTATGGTGACAATTAAAAAGCCCGTCCGGACTTGCCGGGCGGGCTTTTCACGATAGCGCAGGTTGCTGGAGCCTGCCAGGAGGATCAGGTCTTCTTGACGTACTTCTTGGCATCCAGCGCTACGGCCGCGACGATGATCACACCCTTGATGATGTACTGGAAGTACTGGTCCATGCCTATGAAGGTCATGCCATAACTTATTACCGTGAACATGAGCACGCCGGCAACCGCGCCGGATACCTTGCCGATGCCGCCGGAGAACGATATACCGCCCACGACGCACGCCGCGATCGCGTCAAGCTCGTAGCCGAAGCCTGTCCCGTTGTTGCCCCTGCCGATGCGGGCCGCTACCAGGAAGCCGCCTATGCCGTACAGGATACCGGCCATGATGTACACGAGTATGATGGTCTTGCCGACGTTGACTCCAGAAACCTTGGCTGCCTCGGGATTGCCGCCCACAGCGTAGAGGTTCTTGCCGAAGGTCGTCTTGTTCCACAGCACCCAGACTATCACGCTGATGATGGCCGCGTAGATGACCAGGTTCGGTATGCCGAGCGAAGTGCCGATGACGAACTCGACATACCGCGGGTCAAAGCCGCCGATCGGCTGGGGACCGGGCGCACCTGATGCGAAGTAGATGGACAGGATCCCGTACAGGGTAATCATCATGCCCAGGGTAGCGAGGAAGGGGTGGATCTTGAACTTGGCCACTACCCAGCCGTTTATGGCGCTGAAGAACGCACTGACGGCGCAGGCAGCGAGCAGCGGCACCACGAGAGGCAAAGCTGCCATATCCGGGTAGAAGCGTGAAGCGTAATCAGCACGCTGCAGCAGTGAGCCCGCGATTACGGCCGCAAAGCCCACAGACCGTCCCAGTGAAAGGTCTGTACCTTGCAGGATGATGATGCCGCCTACGCCGAACGCGAGTATCAGCCGCACTGAACTCTGGGTAAGTATGTTGCGCAGCACCGGCAAAGACAGGAACGCCGGTTCCTTGATGATGATGAACATGATGATCATGAAGATGACGATGTAGATGGCGTTCTTTACGAACAGTTCTTTCCACTGTTCCTTGGTCATCGCCTTGAGTTTGAATGTTCCAGTGCCGCTCATACTTCGGCCTCCCTCGAGTTGTTAAGGTATTTCATGGCAAGGTTGAAAATGTCGGTCTGTGTTGCGGTAGCAGTCTCTACGATGCCGGCCATGTAGCCGTTGCTCATGACGAGGATCCTGTTCGTTATACCGATAAGTTCAGGCATTTCTGATGACACCACGATGACCGATTTTCCGCTCTTGGCCAGGTTGATGATCAGCTGGTAGATCTCGTATTTGGCACCTACGTCGATGCCCCGCGTTGGCTCGTCGAGTAGCAGCACGTCCGGATTGGTGAGAAGCCAGCGGCCGATGATCACCTTCTGCTGGTTGCCGCCGGAGAGCGAGCGTATGGGTTCGCGCTTGCTCGGGGTCTTGATGTGCATGGCGGCGATCTGGGTGTCCGCATCCTTTTCCATCTTTGCATCGACCAGGAAACCGAGCTTGTTCTTGTATGACTCGATGTTGGCGATGGTGGAATTGAACGTTATGTCCGACAGCGGATAAATGCCGGTCTCGCGTCGCTCTTCGGTAAGGTAGGCAAAGCGGTTTCGTATCGCCTTGTTGGGGTTTGCGTTGGCTATGGGTTTGCCGTCTACGAGTATCTCGCCGGCTGCCAGAGTCCTGACGCCGAACAGCGATTCCATCAGCTCGGTGCGTCCCGCGCCGACCAGTCCGGCCACGCCCAGGATCTCGCCGCGACGCAGGTCAAAGCTGACATCGTGGATTACAGGCGGGTATTTGGTTGTGAGCCCCCGCACCGACATGTGAACTTCGCCGGGTACGTTGGTCTTTGGCGGGAAGCGGTCATCAAGATCCCTGCCCACCATCATGTTGACGACCTTTTCCATCGTCAGGTCCTTGACGCCTTCCGTACCCACGTACTTGCCGTCCCGCAGCACGGTCACGTAATCGGAAATCCTGAAGATCTCGTCCATCTTGTGGGATATATAGATAACCCCGACACCCTGGGTCTTGAGGACGCCGATGATGTCAAACAGGGTATTCACTTCATTGTCAGTCAGCGACGAAGTAGGTTCGTCGAGCACTATGATCTTGGCTTCGTAGGAAATCGCCTTTGCTATCTCGACCATTTGCCGTTGCGACACAGAGAGGCGGTTCAGCGGAGTATCCGGGTCAAGATGGATGTTTATTTTCTTGAACAGCGCGAGCGTGTCCGCGCGCATCTTTTTCTCGTCTATGAACAGGCCTTTTTTTGGATAGCGGCCAAGCCAGATGTTGTCGCTGATTGAACGCTGGACTACCTGGTTGAGCTCCTGGTGGACCATGGACACGCCATTCTCGAGCGCATGCTTTGGATCGGTAAAATTGAAGGTCTTTCCAGCCAGCTCAAACTCGCCGGAGTCCTGCCGGTATATGCCAAACAGGCACTTCATCAAGGTAGATTTACCCGCGCCGTTTTCACCCATCAACGAGTGGACGGTGCCAGCCTTGACTTCCAGATGGACGTCCTTGAGAACCTGGACACCGGAGAACGATTTGTTCACACCTTTGATGCGCAGTAGATAGTCTTGCCCAATCACCACCTCCTCCGCAAAAAATCGTCGCGGAGGGGAAGTATCCCCCCCGCGACATCCGGTTCCTCAGGGAACCTTCGCGTCAAGACAGCATACTACTACTTCTTGCGGAAGTCCTGATAATTCTTCGGGGTAACGGGCAGGTAAGCAACGCGGACGGCCTTGGTGCCATCGGTGCTGAGCTTCCAGGTCGTGCCTTCGGTGACGGGCTTGCCCATCGCGGCGCGGACGGCCAGGTCGAGGGTGGCGCGGGCCTGGTTGACGCCGTCGTTGAGGACGGTGCCGTTCATTTCGCCATCGGCGATGTGGGTCAGGGCCTGATCAAGGGCATCAACACCGTACAGGGGAAGCTTGACGCCGGCAGCCTTGAGGGCATTGATAGCGCCGAAAGCCATACCGTCGTTGTTGCAGATGACGAGCTCGATGCTCTTGCCGAAGCTTGAGGTCAGCCAGCCGGCCATCTTGTCGTTGCCATGCTGTGTAGACCAGTTGGGATCGGCCTCGAGGGCGAGCTGCTGGACCTTGATGCCGGCGTCTACGAAAGCCTTGACCGATTCCTTGGTGCGGGCTTCAGCGTCGGGATGTCCCGGCTCGCCCTTGAGCAGCACGTACTGGACGACGCCGTCGCCATTCAGGTCCCACTTGGGATTGGCTTTCCAGTCAGCGACCATCATCTGGCCCTGGATGATGCCGGATTCGGCTGAGTTGGTGCCTACATACCAGACTTTGTCATAGGAAGCCATGGCGCCGGCCTCGGTGGGTTCCTTGTTGAACAGGATGAGGGGGATGCCGGCGGCCTTCGCCTTGGCGATTACTGCCTTGGCAGCGGCGGGGTCTACGAGGTTGATGGCCAGTACGCTCACCTTCTTGGTGATGAACACGTCGATCTGGTCGTTGAGCTTGGCCTGCTGGCCTTCAGAGTCTACCATCTCGAGCTTGGCGCCGAGGGTGGTGGCATAGCGCTCGAATTCGGGCTTCATGACGCCGTTCATGAAATTGTCGGCGAAGCTGTAGATGTTGGCGCCGATGACGATCTGGCCGCCTTCTTTCTGGCCATTGGCTGAAACGCTGGCAACCGAGAGGGCCAGGAGAACGGCGAGTACGAGAAGGCCGATCTTGCTTTTCATTGTGCACTCCTTGTGATTTGTGAACGTCATGATGACGTTTCTTGGTGTATTCACGGTACGGCCATTACCGCAAGGCCACAATATAAAAATCAGCGTAGAATTTGTTTTTTTCCGCAATCCTCTCGGCCTCGCAACCGGTCATTCCCTCGAGACGAATGGACGGTAATCGATCCAGATGTACGCACCGTCCTCGAGCGGGTATTGGGTTGTAGAAGGATCAATACGACCCAACAGGACTCCGGAGAGTTCCACCATGGCCTTGGCCATACTCAGGGAGTCGTTCTTGACGGTACCATAGAGGTACCCCTCGGCGATGGATTCCTCGGCTTCCTGAAGGCCGTCTATGCCGACGACGGGAATCCAGAGTTCGTCAGCGCGATCGATACGGCCGTTCCGGTTCGTGTCCTGGAACATCCCGGCCTGACGCATCATGCTGATCGCGCCGAGGGCCATGGCGTCGTTGTTGGACACGACCAGTTCGACGCGGCGCTGGTAGTCGCGCAGCAGGTAGTCCATTTTTGCATAGGCTTCATCGCGGTTCCAGTTGGCGATCTCGAGCGCCAGCACTTCCATCATGAAGCCTGCAGCTTCAAAACTACGCAGGACTTCCCGCGTCCGTATTTCCGCGTCCTGATGGCCCTGCTCGCCCTTGAGGATGATGGCCTGTATCCTGCCGTCGCCATTCCGGTCGTAGCCATTGAGGTGTTCCGGGTCGTTTCCGAACAGCTGCATCACGAGTTGCGCCTGCAGTTGGCCTGACTGCTCTGCCTTCGCTCCGACATAGTACGTTTTATCCCAGAGAGCCAGATCCGCGGAGAGCGGTTCGCGGTTGAAGAATATGCCGGGGATACCCTCTGCCTGCAGCTTGCGGACAATCGAATGCGAACTGAGCCGGTCCACCGGATTGATCATCACCAGTGCCGGATGCCTTGAGAGCATGCTGTCCAATTGCTCGTTCTGTATCAGTTGCGAGTTGCCGGCGTCATATTGTACTGGCGTAATTGTGTTGCCCGATTCTTCCATGATCTGCTTGGCGAATTCCCTTATGTACGGGTCCGCTTCGTTGTACAGGAATAGCCCTATGGCCGGCACTTCACGGTCGCAGGCGGTCAGGGACACTGTGGCAATACTTGCGGCAACGAGCAGTGCCCTCGCCAGTGCGCGGGATCTTGTCATGGTATTCTCCCTTCGCGGCTGTCGAGCGGAATGAAAATCGTCATCGTGGTGCTTTCATCCTGTATGCTTGATATCGTTATACCGGATTGCTCACCATAGTACAGCTTGAGCCGTTGGTACACGTTGCGCATGCCCACGCTCGGGTGTTCGGCTCCGCCCCGCATGGTTTCGTACATTTCCGCTATCTTGCTGTCGGGTATGCCGTACCCCGTATTACTGACCCGGAACACCAGGGAATCACCTTCAATCGTTCCTGAAATCGTTATATGGCCGTCATCGTCTCCTACACCATGCTGGATGGCATTCTCGACCAGGGGCTGGAGGATGAGTTTCATCACTTTCATGTCAGCCATGCCCGGCTCAAGCTCTATTTGGTACGTGAACTTGTCCTGGTAGCGGATGGTCTGTATCGTCAGATAATTTTTTACATGCGCGATCTCGTCCTGCACCGGGATGGAATTTTCACCTT
>CAXZAJ010000267.1:0-5820 GCA_964293355.1 uncultured bacterium | reverse complement strand
ACACTGGAACCCGAGCCGCGTGACATACGGATTCGCTCCGGGGGCAGGGATTAGGTCATGGCCGACGTGATGAAGCGCGATGAAGGCGACACCATAGAGATTGTTGCCGGTGCCCTGGAAGCGCTCGAGGAGGCGAGGCTGGAGAGCGGCGGCGTCCTCGAATACGCGGTGATTACCAACCAGAGCGAGACGACGACCAGATCGCTCCAGACCGTCCTCACCTCGGCGCTGACCGGACTGGCGCTGACGATCCTGGTGATCATCCTGGTACTGCACGATTTCAGGGCAACCGTCATTATCAGCCTTTCGATACCGCTGTCCATACTGTTCGCGCTCCTGGGCCTGTACGGCACAGGCCGCTCGCTCAACCTGCTGTCGCTGTCGGGCCTGACGGTTGCCATCGGCATGATCGTGGACAACTCCATCGTCGTGCTGGAGAACACGTACAACAAATTCAAGAAGAATGGCGACAAACGGCTCGCGGCGCTCGAGGGGGCCGGCGAGGTCGGAGGTGCGGTGCTCGCCTCCACGACGACGAGCGTGTGCGTCTTCGCGCCGCTCCTGTTCCTTACCGGGATGATAGGCGTCATCATGAACGACCTGTCGCTGACCATCGTGTTCGCTCTGGCCGCCTCCGCCCTGGTCGCCGTAATCATCGTGCCGTGGCTCTCGTCGCTGATACTCAAACGTGAAGACCAGAAGAAGCGGCCCCGGCTGCTCATCGCGGTTGAAGCCGGCATAGACAGGTCGATAGAAAAACTCGAGCGGGGATACCGGCGTCTGCTCACGCTCGCGCTGAACAACAAGTTCTTCACCGTGGCCCTGGCCCTGTCCCTGCTGGTGGCGAGCGTCTTTATGCTCACGATACTCAAAATCAACTTTTTGCCGCCCACGGACACGGGTGAATTCGAGATCCATGTAGAGACGCCCGCGGGCTATTCGCTGGAGCGGACGATGGCCAAGGTCGACGAACTGGATGCCATCGTGGCAGCGCTGGTGCCCGAGATCGAGGCGTCGGTGTACTACGTGGGATCCAGCAGCGCGCTCGCCATGGCTGGTTCTCCCAACCGGGCCTTCGGGCGCATCCGGCTGGTGCCCAGCGAGGACCGGGTCCGCACCATCCAGGAAATCATGCCGCTCGTGCAGGAAGCGCTGGCCGACAACCTGCCGGACTGCGATTCCACCGTACTCAACGGCGGCTTCGATTCGCTGCTGGCGATGGGCACCGGCGGCCAGGGCTACAGGCTGGAGGTCTACGGCACTGACCTCGACGCCGTTTCCGCTACGGCTCGCGCCGCCAAGGATATCCTGTCCATGGACCCGGACGTGTTCAAGACCGACCTCTCGGTGAGGATGGACTCCGAGCAGCTGTATGCCGACCTGAGCCAGGCGTACATGGGCACGCTCGGCGTGACCCCGTACGAGGCGGGCGTAACGAGCCGGATACTGTTCGGCGGCATGAACGCGGGCAAGCTCCGGGTCGGCGGCGATGACTACTCGATCCGCATCTCGTCCGACGTCGCCACCGGCGGCATCAACGACGACATCCTGAACCGGATTGCGCTGAAGACCCAGGACGGCAGGATGGTCAGCTTCGCTGCGTTCTCCACGGTAGAGTCGAGGCCGGCCCTGACCAGGATAGACCGCAAGGACCGTAACTTCTCGGTGGTGGTCACGGGCTACCTCAGGGGCGACGACCAGTCGGGCGTGTCCGAGCGTATGGAAGCGGGCATGGCCGCCCTCTCGCTGCCCTTTGGCGTAAAGTACAGCGCTACCGGAACGAGCCAGCTGATAGGAGACTCGCTCGACAGCCTCCTCCTGATGCTGGCGATCAGCGTGTTCCTGGTGTACGCGGTGATGGTCATCCAGTTCGAGCGCTTCATGCAGCCCCTGATCATCATGGCGTCGATCCCGTTCTGCCTCATCGGCGTGGTGCTCGGCTTGTACGCCTTCGGCTCCGCGCTGTCGATCATCGCCATGCTCGCGCTCATAACGCTGGGCGGCACCGTGGTCAACAACGCCATCGTGCTGGTGGACTACGTGAACCAGCTCCGCAAGAACTACGGCATGAACCTGCGGACGGCCATCATCGAAGGCCCGTCGAACCGCCTGCGCCCCATCCTGATGACGTCGATGACGACCCTGTTCGGCGTCCTGCCCATGGCGCTGGCCCACGGCAACGGTTCCGAAGTGTACGCCCCGCTCGGACAGGCCATCTTTGGCGGTCTGTTGTCATCCACCGTCATAACCCTCGTGCTCATACCCGTCCTCTACGAGATGCTCGAAAAGGGCACGACCTTCATCAGATCCGCGGCAGACGCCGCAACGGAGATAGTCATCAATGAGTAACCAGATTCGACCAAAACCGGCTTTCAAGGCCACTTTCATCGTCCGAGGTCTGTCCCTCGTGCTTTTTCTCGTCCTTTTTGCCTCCTGCTCCATCGTGTTCCGCTCGTCCATCCAGGGCACGGTCATCGACCGGGAAGATTGGGCCGCCGGCACGACGACCGGCGTAGCCGACGCCAAGGTGTTCCTGTATACCGATGTCGCGGCGCGGAACGCCGACTACGATGCGTATGCGGACGGAGACGAGACGAGTCTGCCCGATGGAGCCGCCAAAGCCGAGTACGGGTACTTCCAGAGCACCGTCGCCGATGCGGATGGCGGTTACGACTTTACCGGCTTCATCTGGGAAAAACTCTTCTCCGAATACGGCAAGACCGCCGACCGCGCCGAAGTCCATCTCCTGATCTACCACCCCGACTATGGCCTGTGGAAGAATCCCGTGCCGCTCTACGTCGTTTCCGACGTAACCAACCAGCTGCCCCAGATAACCATAGAGGACCTGTGGAACCAGGGAAGGCTCGCGGGGACGGTGCTGGACTGGAAGGACGACGAGGCTCTGGCAGGCGTCACCGTGAATCTGTATGTAGCTGAATCATGGACCTTCGATGCCGCGGGCGGTCCTGTTTCTGCCGATGCGACATACCCAGGAACGCCAACCGTCACGACAACTGCCGATGCAGATGGCCGCTGGGCTACCACCTTCCGTTTCCGCAAGATGCCTGGCCGCGATGGTGACGTTGGTAAGGTGCCGGTACGTATATCGTATGTGCTCGGCAATTACCGGGCTAATCAGCCAGCATCCGACACTGCAACATATTCACCGGCGTTTTCGAATTCTGGACTTGTAACAACAGTTGACCTTGATAAGGATGGAGCCGACGCAGACGACGGCGATTATGAGGATGCCTTTCTGTACGCTACTGCTGAATATAACCTGACAACTGGAGAAGCAAAGCTCGCAACCGTTCCCAATGTGAAGATGCAACGCTGGCGGTTCACGGCAGAGGTACGGGGGCGAGTGAAGGATGATACCACGCCGACTTCCAACTACCTAAATAACATTACTGTAAAATTAACGATTACCAGTAGTGGTGAGGTTTTTACTGCGTATTCAGAGCAACAGACTACTGGAGATACAACGGTCGATGGAGGTTTCAATCTTGGGACAATTGTATGGTTTATTGAAGACACCATAGATAAGAAATCTGGCGAAGTAACTGTGACTATGGATACAGACTCACTTGATCTAATACTCGGTGCGAATGGAAGTGCGAGTTCTTTGTTGCCGGATACACAGCGAAATCTAACCCTCATCGTAGATGCAACACCATGATGAGGCAAATACCAATTATTTTATTAGCCCTACTCTCCTCCACCGCTTTTGCCCAGACGCCCTCGGAGTCTGTCCCCACCGGTCTGCCCGCCGACCCTTTCGCTCTTGCGTATGAAGCAGCCGTGGCTGATTACCGGGCCACGATCGACTTTTCAGCGGCAGTAACCAAAATGGCGACCGGAGGTCTGTCCCCGTCGGGTTTGCCGGGTGCGCCGTATTCGCTTGGGGACCTGCTGGCGATGGCGGCGGCAGGCAATCCGGGGCTTAAAGCTGCGGCGGAGTCGGAGTTGGCGGCGCAGGCGGATCTGGCGGGGGCCAGGGCGAGGCGATTGCCGACGATCAAGGCGGAGACCTCGGGCAGCTTCATAGGCAACCCGCTGGCGCCGATTACGCTGACGGCGGGGCAGCTCGGGGACCTGAACGGCGTGGCGCTTCCGCCGCGGGATACCATCATCTACAAGGGCATGGAGAGTTCCAACTACGACTTTGCGCTCGTTGGGGACCTGCCGCTCTATACGTGGGGCAAGATTTCCCTGGGCATAGACCTGGCGCGCACGGGGCTGGATGCGGCGTCGCTGCAGCGGCGCAAGGCGGAACACGAGCTGGCGGTGAGGATGCGCGGCAGCTGGGATGCTCTGGCTTACATCGAGAAGGCCGCCGGCGTGGTCGCATTGCAGGCCAGCATAGGTACGAGGCTCGTCGAACTGTCAGCAAAGAGCGAAGCCGCGGGTTTCCTGACGAAGGCTGACCTGGCGAGCGCAAGGATCAAGCTCAAGGAAATAGACATCGCGACCGCGAGGCTGGACGAGAAGCGGGATCGTCTGCTCTCGGATCTGTCTTCCATGGCTGGGCTTGAGGGTCTGTCCCCGGGGCAGCTACGGCTTGAGGCGCTGGCCGCAGGATCTCCGCGCTGGACAGAAAACGAGGCCTATGAACTGGCACTGGACGGCAGCTACGACCTGGCGCTGCTGGGCACCCTGCTCGAGGCCAAGCGCGGGCTCAGGGACCTGGCCGAGAAGGAGGCCAGGGGGCTGCCGGACATCGGGCTGCACGTGAAGCTGTCGTACGGCGGATCGCGCTTTCCGTTTCTGGAGACTGACTGGTTCGGGCAGGACGACTACCAGCTGACGGTGAGCCTTGGCACGTCGGGCAACATCTTCGGGAGCGCGGTAAAGGCAGGCGAGGCTGCCAAGGCACGGGCCCAGCTGTCCGAGGCTCTGGCCCAGCAGGCCGACGCGGAGCGCTCGGTGCGGGCCTTCGTGCGGGAGACCTACCTGGGCATCGACCTCGGCAAGGCGCGGCTGGAATACGCGGCGTTGAAGCAGGATGGCTGGGCAGCCGACCTCGCGCAGATGCGTGCGACCATACAGGCTGGCGCTGGTTCGGAAGCGGAGTACCTGTCAAAAATGATGGAGGCGCTCGGCGGACTCGCGGAAGCTTATGGTACCCTCGCCGAGTATCGCGGCGCGCTGGTGTCGCTGGATGCGGTCGTGGGGACTCGGGCTGGATTGTAGCCGTAACGTGGCCAGGCTTGCTGGCTTTATTGCCCCAGCAAATCTGCCAGCCCTTCAAGAATCTGGGAGAGTGTCGAGGTTTCTACATGTGCAATACGGTCTCCGATGCGTTCGGTTGAAAGCGTTCGAATCTGGCTGATTTTTACCCAGGATCGCTTAGGCAACTCAGGGCTGGTCAGTTCCATAGTCAGGGGAAATCCAGCCCGGGGTTTCTGACTCGTAAGCGCCATTGCGATGACGGTGCCTGATTTTTTATTGAACAGGTCTACGCTGAGGATTAATATGGGTCTGTAACCTGCCTGTTCATGGCCGATTGTCGGATTGAGGTCAGCCCATCGGATTTCTCCTCTCAATATGTCGGCCATGAATCGACCTCATGCTGCATTCCTGCTTCGGCTTCCATTCGTTCAGCCACAGGGTCGATACGCTGGAGTGCTTCGGCAAGACGAGTCTGTTCTACCCTGGACAGTTTCTCGTCCAATGCTTCCTGGATGGCTCGGCTCCGATTGGGGTACTTGTGTTCCTTGACGAGCCTGTCAAGCTTGAGAAGTGTGGGCTCCGAGATGGTAATCGCGATTTTTGCTGTTGGCATAGGCTTTCCTCTCCTCGGTATGATAATACATCATA
>CAXZAJ010000266.1:0-5858 GCA_964293355.1 uncultured bacterium | reverse complement strand
ACGATTCGTATACAGCGAGGCCATGGAACGAAGTTCATTCTGGAGTTTCCGGCATGACAGGCTCTGGTGCTGATGGGCTTCAACCCCGGCGCGGGTAAGCCGGGACTGAATCGGATCAGTACGGGGAACCTTGATTCCTCATCAGGCAACCTTCTATATGTCGCTACAGCATAGCCCTTCATGAACGCGGGCAGCCGTCTCGAGCAACAGGGCGATATATCGCGCGGCTCGTTCCGGATCAATCCGGGTTTTGGGCACGCCGATGGAAATCGCGGCCAGGACGGCGCCATGCGTGTCACGTATCGGCGCTCCGATGCCGAATGCTTCATGTGCGTATTCCTCATCGCTGATCGCGTATCCGGCAAGCCTGATTCTGGCCAGTTCTTCCTGGATCCTGTCTGGGGCCGTGATCGTCTTTTCCGTGAACGATTGTACCGGCTCGCTGGCGAGCCTTTTTTCTATAACTTTTGAATCCTCGAAGGCAGCCAGCACCTTGCCCATCGCGCTCGTATAGAACGGTCTCGTTGCTCCGATGCTGCCTGAGATACGCAATAGCTGGTTGCTTTCTACGCGGCAGATTATCGTGGCCTTACCGTCAACGATCATGCCCAGGTTGACGTTTTCGTTGATCAGGTCTCGCAATTCTATCATATAGGGTTTGATGAAACTGGTGATTCCGATAAACTCTTCATAGGTCCGGCCGATGAGGTACGTTGAAATGCCGAGCGTGTACTTGGAATTATTGTTCTGGGTTGCGAATCCGTTCTTTTGCAGAACGCTCAGTAATTTGAAGGTACCGCTCTTTCCGCACTCGATTTTTTCGCCCAATTCCGTAACGCCATACTCATAGGGCGGCAGAGAAAGAATTTTCAGCAACGCGATCAGCTTCTCGGATGAATTCATACCAATCCTTCACAATGAAATCTATTGAGCGCGAACCTCGATGATATCATGGATTACTCGTGCATGGTTTTCCGCCTTTTAGTCTCCCTGAAATCTTTGATGTACGGATACGAGACTGAAAAAATCATCAACATGATAAGGACGATGCAGATCGGACGCGTAAATAGCGAACCGATGGTAAGGGAGAGCGAGTTTTTATTCAGGAGTAGCGCTTGCAAGAACCCCGCTTCCGCGATCGGGCCGAGGATCAGTCCGAGAACGATCGGAACGACGCTGTAACCGTACAGTTTCAAAAGATAACCGACTCCGCCGAAGACAAACATGACCACGATATCTTTTGCGTTTCCATGAACGGCGTAGGTGCCCATGACGCTGAGCGCCATGACGCACGCGCCGAGGATGTTGTTGGGGGTCAGCGTGACTTTTGCGAAGTGCTTAGCGCCGAAAACGCCGATAGCGAGCATCAGCACGTTGGCGATGAAGAGGGCGAAGATGAACGGGTAAATGACGTTGCGCTCGGTGGTGAACAATCCGTACCCTGGCGTAAGCCCGTGGATGGTAAGGGCGCTGAGCATGACGGCCGTAGTCGCGTTGCCTGGAACGCCAAGGGTGAGCGTCGGGATCAAGGTGCCGCCGGTGACGGCGTTGTTGGCTGCCTCGCAATTTGCGACGCCTTCGCGGGAGCCGTGGCCGTAGTCCTTGTCCTTGCTCGCCATTTTTCCGATGTTGTGGGAAACATACGAAGCAACGTCTCCGCCGGTTCCCGGTATGATTCCGACTACGATTCCTATAATTGACGCGCGCAGGTATATGAACGGATAACGGACCAGATCTATCCAGTGCGGCTTCGCTGACTTGAACTGGGCGATCATGCTTTTGTCGACGTTCTTGACGGGATTCTTGAACGACGAGAAAACCTGCGAAACGCTGAACAGGCCGATGATGGCCGGTATCATCTGAACGCCGCCCATCAGGAACGAGTTCCCGAAGGTAAACCTGGCCTTACCGAGCATGGGATCCATCCCGATGCTTGCCAGTATCAAGCCGACGCAACCCATGAGCAGGCCCTTGAGAACATCTTTCGTGGAAAGCGATGCGATGATGGTCAGCCCGAAGAGGGCCATGACGAATCTTTCCTGGGGGCCGAATCTGAAAGCGAACCTGGCTAATGGAGGAGCCAGGAATATCAACGCGAATACGCTGAGTATGCCACCCCAGAATGATGCTACCGTCGCCTCGACGAGCGCTTCATGGGATTTGCCCTTGAGGGTCATGGCGTACCCGTCCATCGCGGTCGCTGCAGCGGCGGAGGTTCCCGGCGTATTGATGAGGATGGCTGTGATTGAACCTCCGAACATCGAACCGCAATATACGGCTCCAAGGAAAACGAGGCCGGTCGTGGGATCGAGTTTGTATGTCAGAGGGATAAGGACCGCGATGCCCATGGTTGGGGTAAAGCCTGGAAGAGCCCCGACGATTATTCCGATGACGGTACCCATGAGGGAAAATATCAAATTGACCGGACTCACTGCCGCTATGATATAGGACATTATTTCTGTCATTCAGGGTGCCTCTTTCAACGCAGAAGTTGTTCGGGGAAACGTACTCCGAGCAAAGTGAATGTCAGGTACATGGTTATGGAGAAGGCGAGCGTCACCAAACCGTCGATAATGATATTCTTTTTATTCTTGACCGGCTCGAAAGCCAGAATGATCACTCCGGTTGCAAGGATGGATGAAAGTAGATACCCTATCCATGACATCGCGAACATCCATACGATCATGACGGCGATGATCAGCAGCGCCCGTTTTGCTTGCGCTGAAGTTAGAGGGAATAATTTTTCAGCATTCTTCTCGGTCCTCCATTTCAATCCACTGACGAGAGCTGACAGGGAAGAAAGTGCGATGCCGATCGTGCAGATCAGTTTTGGCCAGTATGCCGCGCTGCTGGCGAGCCTGACGCTATAGAAATGGAAAAAAAGAAAACACGCCATCATGATCCAACTGGTAATGAAGTTCCTCTTATTCAAGCTGCTCACCTCGCGAAGGGATAGGATTTCATGAAATGATTGCCTTCACGAATCGCGAGGGCAACCATTGAAGTCTTTACTTAGACGCGGCCAAGGATGCGAAAACGGGTGTGATCAAGGCGACCGTAGCCTTGATCTGCGCCGTAAAATCCGCGGCGTTGGCGTAGGCGTGGCTGAACTGGGAGGTCTTCGCGGAAGCAAGGAACTCTTCATTGGAAAGGGCCGCGGCGACGGCTTTGTCGAATGCCTTGATTATCGCTTCGTCGACGCCTTTCATGAAATAGAAACCGGAGAAGTTGTTGATCTCGTATCCTTTGTAGCCTAGCTCTTCCAAAGTCGGGATATCGGTAAATCCTTCGGTGGTAGATTTGCTGCCCAGGTTGATGACCGGACGGACGTCGGTGCGGCCGACAAGGTCTTGTTCGCCGGGAACATAGGATTTGACGTGCCCGCCCATCACCGCGGTATAGCCATCAGCCGTACCGCCTGTAAAGGGGATGCTGAGCGCGTTGAAACCCTCCTTGACGAGGAAGGAGGCGAATGCGAGATGGGCTATGCCACCATTGCCTGCGTTCGCATAAGTGAAATCTCCCGGGTTTTTCTGAATGTAGCCGAGAACATCCTTGCCGGTCTTGAATTCAGACTCCGCGCTGACGGCAAGAAACATCGCCGCAGTCGAGATGCGCGAGACTGGTATCAGGTCATCGGTCTTGTATTCAGTATCGCCGGCGGTCGGCTTGTAGACGGTCGGAGTCGGCAGGGTAAACAGCACCGTGTAGCCGTCTGGCTTCTGCGCCAGGAACTCGGTGACTCCGATGATGCCCGACGCGCCTCCCTTGTTGATAACCACGATATTGCCGCCCAGAGCCTTTTCAATATACGGCTGGATAAAGCGGATTTGCCGGTCAGTGTTGCTGCCGGCATTGAAAGGTACGATGACCGAGATGGTCTGTGTGGGATATTTCGGGGCTTCCGGAGCCTTCGCTTTTGCTGAAGAACCAGCAGTACAGCTGGCGGCTACTGTCAAGGCAAGGAAGGCCAGCGCGATCATGTAAGCACGTTTCATGGTAGTATCCTCCTGATGGTAATTCGAGTCGCGGTATGTCGACTCTTAATCTTCGTAGCGTTTTCGGAACAGTTTCTTTACTTCGGTGATCGGGGCGTCAGCTTCGATCAATTTCCTCATGATCTCTTCATCCGGAAGGATCTGCTGGCACTTTTTCAGCACATATTCCGCGTGTTGCGGCGGTATGGCGCAAATTCCGGAATCATCCGCGATTATGAGGTCGCCCGGCTGTATCAGCACCCGGTTGATGACGACGGGTCCGTTTACTTCGATGGCCTGGATGCGGCATTTGCCGGTCTTCGGCGTTATGCCCCGGCACCACGTGGGCATCCGGTATTTCCTGATTTCACCTACATCGCGAACTGCACCGTCGATAACGACGCCTTCGAGACCGCGGATCTTTGCCGATACGAACGACTGTCCGCCCATGCTGCTCATGTCCACCATCCCGCCGGCGTCGCCGACCAGTACATCGCCGGGCTCTGCCAGGTAATTCACATCGCGGGAAGCCATCTTGATGAAGTCATGGTCGTGCAGGCCCTGGGTCGTAGTTTTCTCCACGGGAATGCTGCGCAGGGTTATCGCGGTGCCGACGATGAGGTGGCCCGGTTCTACGGGTTTCAGGTAGGAGCAGGGGATCACCTTGTCGTAACCGAGGGCGTCAAGGATATCGCTGACGGTTCCCGTCAAGTCTTCTTCCAGCGCCTTGAACCCGTCTATTATTTCCTTGGGGATGCGGGGGAATTTGATCAGCTTGATGTTTTCCTTGTCGATGACGCCCCATATGCGTCCCTGCCGCTTGTATTCTTCATATTCCGCTTCGACTTTGGGATCCATCATGAAAAGTACCTCCTTGTAGTAGCAAGCTATTTATAGCGGGCGCGGAACAAAGGGCGCAGCCCGCCCAGCGGAACCCTGGATTCTATGAGCTGGCGCATTTTTTCTTCAGACGCCGCTATCGGCAGGCATTGTTCGAGTACGGTTTTCGTGTACTCGTACGGTACGATGCAGACGCCAGAATCATCGGCGAGCATAAGGTCTCCGGGCATGACCAATTTTCCGCACAAGGTGACGGGGCCATTCATTTCGACGCACTCGATGCGGTACTTGCCTGTTATCTGGGTAGTCCCGCAGCTGAAGACCGGATACTGCATCTCCCGGATTGACCCTACGTCCCGGCAACTGCCGTTTACGATGTTGCCGGCGAATCCGCAACTCTTGCCAACCGTGCAGCTTTGTCCCCCCATATTGGAGACACTCAGTTCGCCTCCAAAGTCCGAAACGAGTACATCTCCGGGTTCACCGATATAATATATGTCGCGCGTAGACATGGCGATGAAATCATGATCGATGGCGCCTTGCGTGGGAGTCTTTCTGACGGGGATGTTCCGGATTGTTACAGCGGGCCCTGCAATTTTCGAGCCCGGGATGACTGGCGCCAGATAGGCTGACGGTATAGCCCCGTCGAGGCCCATGGTATCGAGGACATCGGAGACCGTCGTAGTCATATCTTCCATTGAAAGGTAGCCATCGATGATTTCTTTACTGACTCGTGGGAATCTGATCCTGCTTATCCTTTCGCGCGGGACCAGGCCCCAGATACGGCCCGCTTTATCATACTCCTCGTAATCCTTGTCGCGCTGTGCCCGTTGGGCCGCGATTCCAGTGTTGAACTTCTCGACTTGATCCAGATCCATGCTGTCATCTCCTCATCGTTATATGTGCATACGATAGATCTTGCTTGGCTGATGGCCGTTTAAGTTTCCTATAGGGAAACAACGTACTCAAAATATATAGTACCATATCCCACAGTGCTGTCAATCGCAAAAGGAGAATATTTTACAGCTTTGAGGTAGCAAA
>CAXZAJ010000265.1:0-5881 GCA_964293355.1 uncultured bacterium | reverse complement strand
GTCGCGCCGGTAGGCGCGGCACGTATATAAAAACGCGTTGCACCCGGTAGGGTGCGGCATGGGTTGCAAGCGCCTCGCGCCGGAAGGCGCGGATTCGGGAAACCGGATTTTCGCTCCGCATGATGGGAGCCTTTCGTCTTACCCGACGGAAGGCGCTATCCCCGGCTACCGGCCTCCTCGCATGAGGGGCGGACCGGGGCCCGGGCACCAGATGGTGTTACGGGACACCACGAAAGGAGTCAATCATGGCTAAGAAAGTGGTCACCGCGATCGTAAAGTTGCAGTGCCCCGCAGGCAAGGCTACGCCCGCGCCGCCCGTCGGACCGGCCCTCGGTCCCCACGGCGTCAGCGCCCCGCAGTTCTGTCAGCAGTTCAATGACCGGACCAAGTCCATGGAGCAGGGCCTCACCATTCCCTGCGTCATCACGGTCTACAAGGACAAGTCCTTTACCTTCATCACCAAGACGCCGCCGGCGTCCGTCCTGATCAAGAAGGCTATCGGCCTCGACAAGGGTTCCGCGATTCCCCACAAGCAGAAGGTAGGCAAGATTTCCCATGCCAAGATCACGGAAATCGCCACGCTCAAGCTCAAGGATCTCTCCGCCAATGATGTTGCCGCCGCCGAGCGCATCATAGCCGGAACTGCCCGCGCCATGGGCGTCGAAGTGGAGTGGTAAGCCATGAAGCACGGTAAGAAATACAGGGAAGTAGTCAAGAAGGTCGATGCCGAGAAGTCTTATGACCTCGCCGAAGCCTGCGCGCTGCTCAAGGAACTCAAGGTAGCCAAGTTCGACGAGACCGTCGAAGTGCACATCAGGCTCAACCTCAAGAAGAGCCAGTCGGTACGCGACACGGTCGTGCTGCCGCACCAGTTCCGCGCCGAGAAGAAAGTGCTCGTATTCTGCAAGTCCGAAAAGGAAGCTGAAGCCCTCGAGGCCGGCGCGACCTATGCCGGCAGCGATGTCCTGATAGAGAAGATCAAGGGCGGCTGGATGGACTTCGATATCGCGGTGGCAACGCCCGATATGATGAAGGACGTCGGCAAGCTCGGTATGATCCTCGGCCGCCGCGGACTCATGCCCAATCCAAAGACCGGAACCGTTACCTTTGACGTCAAGGCCGCCATCGGTGAGCTCAAGAAGGGCCGTACCGAGTTCAGGACCGACAAGTCCAACATCATCCACATCGCCGTAGGCAAGCTCTCCATGGAAGCGCCTCACATCGCATCCAATCTGGAGACCCTGCTCGTCGAAGTAGTCCGCAAGCGCCCCTCGGACGTAAAAGGCGAGTATATCCAGTCTGTATACCTGGCCGGGACCATGACGCCGAGCGTCAAGGTCGCTATGGCGAAAGCAGAGAGGTAAGATATGGCACTGCGTGCGAAAAAGACCCAGCCCGGAAAGGTCGAGGCCATCGAGGCTGTTGGCGCCAAGATCGCCTCCTCGACCGACTTCATCTTCACCGATTACCGCGGCTTGACCGTGGAGCAGATAACTGCCCTCCGCGGCCAGCTCCGTGCCAAGAACGCTGAATACCACATCGTAAAGAACAACTTCGCCCGTATAGCATTCGAGCAGAAGCAGTTTCCCAACGTCAGCGGACTTCTCGTGGGCCCCACGGCGGTTGCGTTTACCCAGGCTGATTCCAACGAGGTTGCCAAGATCATCCTCGATTTCGGCAAGGAAACCTCCGTCAAGCTCAAGGGTGGCCTCGTAGACAAGGCTTTCTACGACAAGGTGCAGATGGAAGCGTTCTCCAAGCTTCCCGGCAAGAGCCAGCTCCTGTCCATGTTGATGAGCGCCATGAACGCGCCGATGCAGAACCTCGTGTATGCCCTCAACGGCATACCCACGAAGCTCGTGCGTACGCTTCAGGCCGTAGCCGACCAGAAGGGTTCCGCGGAGAGCCCTGCGGAGAGCGCCGAGTAATCAATTCGCGGCGTTCAGGCTTCGGTAGCTGCCGTACCTGTTCGCCTTGATGCCTGCCCTCGCGGGCGGGCGCTTTTCCGTAGGAAGAGCAATCGTTTTCAGCCATAAGGAGAAGATAATATGGCAGCACTTACCACCGACCAGATCCTGGACGCCATCGCTTCGATGACCGTTCTCGAAGTTTCCGCTCTCGTAAAGGCCATGGAAGAGAAGTTCGGCGTCACCGCCGCCGCTCCCGTAGCCATGGCCGCCGCAGGTGGAGCTCCCGCCGCCGCTGTCGAAGAGCAGACCGAGTTCACCGTCATCCTCAAGGGTAACGTTCCGGCCGACAAGAAGATCGCCATCATCAAGGAAGTCCGCACGATCACCGGACTCGGACTCAAGGAAGCCAAGGATCTCGTCGAAGCCGGCGAGAAGCCCCTCAAGGAAGGTATCCCCAAGGCCGAAGCCGAGAAGATCAAGAAAGCGATCGCCGATGCCGGCGGCGCCGTCGACATAAAGTAAGGATCCGGAATCAAGCGTCGAAACAACGCTGCTCCCGCCGCGGCATCGAACCGCGGTTAGAGGTACCGGGCGCACTGCGCGTCCGGTACCTTTTCGCGCCTTGCGTGTACTGGTACAGCAAGGTGCAATCTGCACTGCACGCCGTCGCGCCGCTTACCGGATGGAAGCGACGTGTTTACTATAGATAAAGTTAAAAACGTACACCGGAACCACGAGAGGGGGTAACGATGGCTTACACTGAAAACAAGATCTCCCGTACCTACGTAGGCAAGGATTACAAGGAAGCAATAGAGCTTCCTGATTTGATAGACATCCAGTTGTCCAGCTACGAGCGTTTCCTTCAGCGCGACAAAGTGCTCAAGGGATCCCTGCCGGACGAGCAAGGACTCGAAGAAGTCTTCAAAGCGACCTTTCCGATAGAAAGCCCCAACGGCGACATGCTCCTCGAGTACGAGCACTATGCGCTCGACGAAGAGGCCATGAAGTACTCGGAATACGAGTGCAAGCAGAAAGGTCTCACCTACGCTGTTCCCCTCAAGGCCCGCATCAACCTCGTGTTCCAGAAGACGGGAGAAATTCGCCAGAAGGATATATACCTCGGCGACATTCCCCTTATGACCGATCGGGGAACCTTCATCATCAACGGTGCAGAACGCGTCGTCGTTTCCCAGATCCACCGTTCGCCGGGCGTCATCTTCTGCCATGAAAAGGGCATCTACAGCGCGCGCATCATACCGTATCGCGGTTCCTGGCTCGAATTTGAAATCGACCAGAAAAAGGAACTGATTTACGCCAAGATCGACCGCAAGAAGCGCATCCTCGGCTCCATGTTCCTCCGTGCGATCGGCATAGAGAATCGTGAAGACATCATCGCCGCGTTCTACAAAACGAAGACCCTGCAGATATCCGAAGCCAGGGCCGATCGTGATGGCGCCGTCAATCGCGTGCTCGCCCGTTCAATTTATATCGAACAGGAAGGCGCGCAGAAGAAGCTCTACCGAGCCGGCGAAAAGATTCACCTCCATGATGTGGACGATCTCGTCGCCCAGGGCGTTACCAAACTTGAAGTCGTGGACTTCGAGGGTGAAGAAGGCCTGCACTGGAACATGATCCTCAACTGCCTTGAGCGCGAGGACATCAAGCTCATCAAGGAAGACCCCACCCAGGACGAGCCCACCAAGGCCGACGCCCTCGCGGCGGTGTATTCCACGCTTATGCCCGGCGAGCCCATAACCGTAGAGAACGCCGAGCGCGACCTGCACTCGCTTTTCTTCACGAGCAGGCGCTACGACCTCGGCAAGGTAGGCCGCTACAAGCTCAACAAGAAATTCGACTATCTCGTGCCGGTCAAGGACTTCACGCTGACCCGCGATGACATCATCGCGACGATGAAGTACCTGATGACCGTGTACTATGGCGAAAACAACCTTGACGATATCGACCATCTCGGCAACCGCCGCGTCAGGTCTGTCGGAGAATTGCTCGCCAACGTCATGAAGAGCGCCTTCAGCCGCATGGAGCGCATCGCCAAGGAGCGCATGTCGCTCAAGGAAACCGATACCATCCGGCCGCAGGACCTGATATCCATCAAGCCCGTCGTGGCCGCGATCAAGGAATTCTTCGGTTCCAGCCAGTTGTCGCAGTTCATGGACCAGGTCAACCCGCTCGCGGAGCTGACCCACAAGCGCCGCCTCAACGCTCTCGGCCCGGGCGGTCTGTCCCGTGACCGCGCCGGCTTTGAAGTGCGCGACGTGCACTACACCCACTACGGCCGCATGTGCCCGATCGAGACGCCGGAAGGTCCGAACATCGGCCTCATCGTATCGCTCGCCACATATACCACCGTCAACGAGTACGGCTTCCTCGAGACCCCGTACCGCAAGGTCCGCGCCGGCAAGGTCACCGACGAGATCGAGTTCCTGTCCGCCATGGACGAGGACAAGTACTACGTCGCCCAGGCCAGCGCCAAGATCGACAACGACGGCAACTTCCTCGAGACGCAGGTATCCTGCCGCCATCAGGGCGACTATACCACCAGAACCTCAGCCGAGTTGCAGTACATGGACGTGTCTCCCAAGCAGATCATCTCCGTTTCAGCCGCCTTGATTCCCTTCCTGGAGCATGACGACGCCAACCGCGCCCTCATGGGCTCGAACATGCAGCGCCAGGCCGTACCCCTCCTCTTTACTGATCCGCCGCGCGTCGGCACCGGCATGGAGAAGAAGTGCGCCTACGACTCGGGCGTGCTCATCAAGGCCAAGCGGGCCGGTTCCGTGGTCTGGGTGGACGCCATGAAGGTCATCATCCAGCCGGATGACGACCCCAGGGCCAAGGACGAGTACCTGCTCATCAAGTACCAGCGCACCAACCAGGATACCTGCTACAACCAGCGGCCCATCGTCAAGTACGGCGAGAAGATCCTCAAGGGCCAGGTGATAGCGGACGGACCGGCCACCAAAGACGGCGAGCTCGCGCTCGGCCGCAACATCCTGGTCGGTTTCGTGCCGTGGAACGGGTACAACTATGAAGACGCCATCCTCATCTCCGAGCGCGTCGTCAAGGAAGACCTCTTCACCTCCGTGCACATCAAGGAATTCCAGACCGAGGTCCGCGAGACCAAACTAGGGCCGGAGCGCATTACCCGCGACATTCCCAACACCAGCGAGAAGAGCCTGGACAACCTGGACGCCGAGGGCATCATACGCACCGGCGCCAAGGTCAAGTCCGGCGACATCCTCGTCGGCAAGGTAACGCCCAAGAGCGAGACCGAGACGACCCCGGAATTCAAGCTGCTCAACTCCATCTTCGGCGAGAAGGCCAAGGATGTCCGCGACACCTCGCTCCGCGTGCCCCACGGCATCGAGGGCACCATCATAGACGTGCAGCGCCTCAAGCGCTCCGCCAACGATGACCTGTCCCCCGGTGTTGAAGAAGTGGTAAAGGTCCTGATCGCCGCCAAGCGCAAGCTCAAGGAAGGCGACAAGATGGCCGGCCGCCACGGAAACAAGGGCATCGTAGCCCGCGTGCTGCCCGTGGAAGACATGCCGTACCTGGACAACGGAACTCCGCTGGACATCTGCCTCAACCCGCTGGGCGTACCGAGCCGCATGAACATCGGCCAGCTCATGGAAACGGAACTGGGCTGGGTCGGTTCGACCATGAACGAATGGTTCAGTTCACCCGTATTCCAGTCGCCCGACCAGGAGCAGATAGAAGCCAAGCTCAAGGAAGCGGGACTGCCCGCCGCGTGCAAGACGCCCGTCCGCGACGGCCGCACCGGAGAGCATTTCCAGAACCCGGTAACCGTCGGCATCATCTACTTCATGAAGCTGCACCATCTCGTCGACGACAAGATGCACGCGCGCTCCACCCGCCCGTACTCGCTCGTTACCCAGCAGCCGCTGGGCGGCAAGGCGCACGTCGGCGGCCAGCGCCTCGGCGGAAAGGAA
>CAXZAJ010000264.1:0-5903 GCA_964293355.1 uncultured bacterium | reverse complement strand
CTTATGGTAGAGTTGGCGGACTTCATCGGTACTCCTCTGAACAGTTTGTACCACTATGCAGGAAATGCCGCATTCTTTCAATGTAATTTATTATAACAATTACGCATTCCCAAATAGCTGGCAGTGTTCTATAGTAACGCCCATGCAAGAATCGTTCGCTTCCTTCTGGCTATCAAGGATGGCCATAGTCGCGCTGGTCATCTATATATACTCCGCTTTAAAACTCTGGCGCCTGGCACCTGAGGTGACCGCGAACCGGCTGGCCGCCCTCCTGTGCTTCGATCTGGCGGTCTGGGCATTGCAGGCGAGCATATCCTATGCGGCGGATGATCCTGCCATTACGGTTTGGCTTTCAAAGGCGATGAGCTGGAGTTGGCCATGCTTCGCGGCCCTGGCCTTTCATTTTGCGCTCGAACTCAGCACGGGATGGAAGAAAGTCAGGCGTCCGCGCCGCATCGTCGTGGTCACCGCGGTCTATGCTGCGGCCGCGTTTTTCTACTACCTGCTCGCAGGCCCCTTGCTCAGGGGGGCGGTCCGGCGGGCAGGTTACTGGTCAGTAGACATCATGCCGGGGCTCGGTTACACCGCGTTTTCAGCATTCTACCTGTTGCTCAATCTGGCTGCGATAGTCCTTGTGGCGCGTGCCTGGCATGTCTCCACGACAGACAATGAGCGGGCAAGGCTCGGCATCATCGTCGTGACGCACGCCGCGGCGCTCTTCGGAGGCTTTACCACTGATACCATCCTGGAAGCACTTGGCGTGGATTTTCCGAAAGTAGGAGTGCTCTGGGCCAGCGTCTGGGCGGTAGGCCTCAACGTAGCCATGGAGCGATTCGGATTCATGGCGCCGTTCTCTCCGCGCGACACGGGCCTCCTGATGGACGGCTTCATCGAGCGGTCGATGGATGGCATCGTCGTCAGCGATTCCAAAGGCAAGGTAATCTACTGGAACGAGCCGCTGGAAGAGATGACGGGCATCAAGGCCGGACAGGCCGTGGGCGAATCACTGCTACGCCTTCAGGGATCTCTGGTGCCGCGCGGAAAGTCCAGGGAGAGCCTCGTGGACGCGGTATACCGGCCCATGCACGGAAACATGGCTACGACTCCAGAATTGGTCGAATTCGAAATACAGCATGCGGATGGCACGGCACGCTGGCTGCAGACGAGCGCGTTCACCATACCAAGCTCTACAGGGGACATCCTGGCGTTCATACTGCGCGATGTAACCCGCGAGCGGTTGGCAGCCGAAGAAGCCCTGGAGCGGCTGCGACGTCAGAGCCACGCACAGAAAATGGAAGCGCTCGGCTCGCTGGCTGGCGGCATCGCGCATGACTTCAACAATGTCCTTGGCGGAATGGTCGGGGCCGTGTCACTGATACAAGCCAAAACAGAAGATGCCGGATCAGGACAACCCGCCGACATATCAAAGGAACTCGCCGTAATAAGCAAGTCGATACAGCGGGCTGCTGGTTCAGTACGCGGTCTCATGTCCTTTACCGTCAACGCACCACAAAGGCATGAACCGTTCAGGCTCGACGAGTCGATCCGCCATGTAACCGCACTCGCGGGCAGGACCATGGACCGAGCCTTGACGATCGTGACGGGCGACCTGCCCGAGGATGCGTTTGTCACCGGAGACGCGCCGCAGGTGGAACAGCTGCTGCTGAATCTGGTCTTAAACGCAGGGCACGCCATGACCATCATGCGGCAAAGCGGCGAGGTCAAGGGCGGAGTAATAACCCTGTCACTCCGCTCGCTTGAGCGTGATGCTGAAGCGCACTCCGGACAACCCGGGCCAGTGCAGCCTCCAGGCAGATACTGGGCGGTGGCAGTCTCGGACGAAGGAGTCGGCATGGATGAAAAAAACCTCGCCCGCGCTTTCGATCCGTTCTTTACCACAAAGGAAACTGAACAGGGCAGTGGCCTCGGGCTCTCCATGGTGCACCTGATCGCGCGCCAGCACGGCGGCTTCGTCGAGGCCGAATCCAGACCAGGCGAGGGATCTACTTTTACCGTCTACCTACCTGCCACCATCGGCTGAAGCCCCGACCCGATCCGCCGCGGCGAGTGCATTCCGCAGCAGTTGTATGTGCTTGCCGGGGTAAACAGCCTGGGGACAGACCCGCGAGCAGGCAAGATGGCGACCGCAGGGCCCGACACCGTCCGGAGCGGCAGCGATCGCGAGCATCGCAGCCGCTTTCTCCGGCCGCTTTTCGCGTTCCCGGTTGACGGCGGCCAGCGCCGCGGGCCCGATGAACGGCACGGCCACCGGGCAGGCTGAAACGCAGAGGCCGCACTCGATGCAAGCCTCGAAGCGTACCCGGCCGGCTGGCTGCCACGCAGCAGGTTCTGGTCCGCGGCTACCATCAGCGAAGGCGCTTCCACTGCGGGCTCCATCAGGATCGACAGGCAGCGGCGATCGTCCATCGTTTTCCACGGCCGCCAGGTAAGCGGCCCCGGACGGAATCCCGGCGAAGGCGCGCCCCGGAACCACCGCTATTCCTGAAATCACCCCCATACGGACCAGCGGCTCGAGCGTTACCATCACCGCGCCTTGTTCATCAAGCTCTGGCCCCACCGCCGGGCCGCCAGGCAGGCGAGGGCGCGGTGCGGCCAGGTCAGCAGCGGTCGTCAGGCACAGGAGCGCCTCCAGGCCGTTGATGACCGCTCCGCAGGTGCCGCAGGAACCGTGGTGGCAGGAATGCCGGTACGCGGGCACGGTTTCTCCGCCCGAGCGCAGCCGCTCCAGCAGGTCCAGCACCGTTCGCTGCGGCTCCGCGTCGAGCCTGAACGAGGCGTGCGAGTCACCATCGCGTATATTAAGGACGAGTGAAACCGAAGCTTCAGGTTTTGTCGATTCGGACATCACAGGGAAACCTCCGCGTACCACTCTCGCCACGAGGGCAGCATGGAATCCCTGGTCGTGCAGGGCTCCACCACGCCGAAGGCACGGCACACATGGTCAGCGGCCTTCTCGGCCATCGCGCGGAGGACGGTAGCCTTGCCGCCGATCAGCGTGGCCATGCCGGAGACGCCTTCAGGAGCGTGGTCCAGCACCATGAAGTCGCGGCTGATGTTGCGGCCATCACCGCTCGTCCGGCCAGCCAGCGGACGCGCGGCGGCCCACACCGCGTGTACCGACCGTGACGAGAAACCGGGCGCCAGTTCGTCAGCCCGCGCCAGCATGAAGGCAACGTCCTCGTCCACGGGCAGTATGCCGTCGGGGTTGTCCACGATGCGCTGCGTGGTGCCGATTATGGAAAGGCCGCGCTGCGGAACGATGATATCACCGTCGCCGGGAGGCGCAAGCCTGGAGATGACCATATCTGAAATGCGGCCGCGTACAGCCACCATGGTGCCCGGCGCCGGCGTTACCGGCACGTCCAGCCCGGCCAGCTTGCCGACGGCTCCGGCCCAGGCGCCCGTGGCGCTCACGATGTAGTCGCACTCGATACGCTCGTCCCTGGTGGAACCTGCCTGCCTGGCAAGCACGGCGCGTACCCTGCCCGCGGCTGTCTCGATGGCCACCGCCTCGGTGAAGGGCCTGATTACCGCACCGAGCCGCCGGGCCGCCGCGAAGAACGAAAGCGGCAGCCTGAATGCGTCGAAGCTGCCGTCCGGTACCCACACGGTCCGCCTTGCGGCGGGATTGATGGCCGGCTCCCAGGAACAGGCCTCCGCAACCGGCACCTCGCGCGCCGGGATTCCGGCTTCATTGCACGCCTCGATAAAAGCCGTCGCGTAATCCGCCTCGTCGTCGTTCAGCGCCGCAAACACACCACCGTTGTACTCGATGGCATCGGACACGATGCGGCGGAGCACCAGCGTCTCTTCCATGCATTCGCGGGCTATGTCCCGGTCGCCGACTGCATACCGGGCGCCGGAATGAAGCTGCCCGTGGTGCCTGCCGGTGGTACCGGAGGTCAGCTCGCCCTTCTCGAGCAGCGTAACGGAAAAGCCGCGCAGCGAGAGATCGTAAGCCAGCGCGGCGCCGGTACCGCCGCCACCTATGATGCAGACTCGTCGGGGATGCCTGGGAACAATACTGCGATCGAACATGGAGGGGAGTATACCGGGGGTTACGCGGGCGGGCAAGCTTGCACGTCAAACTTGACAGAACAGGCTGCGCACCGCATTGTTGCTT
The DNA here is from genome assembly GCA_964293355.1 of uncultured bacterium. GTDB lineage: Bacteria > Spirochaetota > Spirochaetia > Treponematales > UBA12059 > SZUA-370. The sequence continues at coordinate 1,759 of CAXZAJ010000264.1, read as the reverse complement.
TTCAGCAAGATAAGCTTCCAAGGAGCCGTTCCCGTGTCGATCTTCAATGTTTTCAATCTGGCTGGAGGTCTGGCGCTCTTCCTTTTTGGCATGCTCAGGATGAACAACAACCTGACGGCGCTGGCTGGCGACAAACTCAGGAGCATCATGCTGCTCCTAACCAAAAACAAGTTCAGAGGTTATCTGACCGGCCTCGGCATCACCATCGTCAACCAGTCATCGTCAGCTACGACGGTGCTGGAAGCGGTCCTCGTCGGCGCGGGCCTCATGACCTTCCAGCAGAGCCTCGCGGTAACCCTGGGAGCGGAACTGGGTTCCACCTTCCTCGGCCAGCTGTTCGCCTTTCCAAAGATTACCCAGTTCGCAACGCTCTTCGTAGCACTCGGCTTCTTTACCTTCCTCCTGGCCAAGAACAAGCGGCGCAAGGCCATAGCCAATGCCATCCTGGGTTTCGGACTCCTGTTCCTTGGCATGGACATGATGTCAGGCTCGCTCGAACCGCTGCGCGGATCGGCCCTCTTCCTGGACGCGATGGCAAGGATCGAAGAACCGCTCCTGGGCATACTCGTCGGACTTTTGTTCACGATGGTCGTGCAATCGTCAGGGGCCACCATCGGACTCGTCATAGCCATGGCCCTGGCGGGAACGATAAACCTGGAACAGGCCGTGCCCATCAACCTGGGCGCTTCGATAGGAACCTGCATCACGGCCATAATCGGCAGCATGTCGCTCAACCGCGAAGCCAAACGCAGCGCCTACATCCACGTGGTATTCCAGACCATCGGCGTAGCCTTAGCCTTCGTGCTTCTTTCGATACCGCTGGGAGACGGACGCCTCTACATCGGCATCGCCAAGTGGATGGCCTCGCTCGTCTCCGGACCCGGGGAAGACCTGCCCAGACAGATCGCCATGGCTCACACGCTTATGCCGATCCTCAACCACCTGATCATCATTCCGCTCCTGCCCCTGATTACCGCAGCCTTCAACAGGGCATTCCCGCCCGAACCCGTCAAGGAAACCTTCGGCACTGAATTCCTCAGCGAGGCGATGCTGGCAGAACCATCGGTGGCGCTTTACCAGGTGAAGCGGGAACTGCAACGAACGGGTCCCATAATAGACCGCATGCTCGGCGCGGCTGTTCGCCTGATCTCGGGACGCGACCAGGGAGCCAAGAAGGAGATACGCGAGGACGACGACCGCATCGATACCCTAAGGAGGGAAATCGTCGTCTACCTGACGAAGGTAGCCAGGAAAAGCCTGACCGAGGGTGAAGGCAGGCAACAGGTGTCCTACCTGTTCATTGCCAACGAACTGGAAAACCTGGCGGATGTCATAGACCAGAACGTGCTCGAGCGCGGCAAGAAGCTCATCAACAAGGACCTGCGTTTCTCCGATGAGGGACTCGACGACGTGCTGTCGCTGTGCACCATGGTGTCAAACAATTTCAGGCACGTGATGACGGCGCTGGAAACAGACGATGTCGGCAAGGCCAGGCACGTGCTGGGCGAATCGGACCGGAGCTGGCAGTTTCAGCGCGAACTCAGGCGCAAGCACTTCAAGCGCCTGAACGACGGCCTCAAGGTATCAGTTGAAACGACTGAAATCCACATGGATCTGCTCAACGACCTGCACCGCATCAACAGGCATGTGTACCATATTGCCCAGACTCTGGTGGAAATGGCGGAAGAGGCTACGGCTACGGCCTGAGTCGCGCTCCGGTTTCAGTGCTGCAACAGCCCCTCGAGCTCTGGAACGCTCA
>CAXZAJ010000263.1:0-5909 GCA_964293355.1 uncultured bacterium | reverse complement strand
TGTGCGCGTTGAAGAAGAACGACAGGCGCGGCGCAAAGGCGCCTACATCGAGGCCGGCCTTGACGGCGGCGTCGACGTACGCGATGCCGTCGGCTATCGTGAACGCCACTTCCTGAGCGGCGGTGGAGCCGGCTTCGCGGATGTGGTAGCCGGAAATCGAGATGGTGTTCCAGTTGGGCACACTCTTGGAGCAGTACGCGAATATGTCGGTGATGAGCCGCATCGACGGTTCCGGCGGAAAGATGTAGGTGCCGCGGGCCACGTATTCCTTGAGGATGTCGTTCTGGATGGTGCCTTCGAGCTTGTCCGGCGTTATGCCCATCTTCTCGGCCACGGCTATGTACATCGCGAGCAACACCGACGCAGGCGCGTTGATGGTCATCGACGTGGACACTTTGTCCAGCGGTATGCCGTCAAAGAGTATTTCCATGTCCGCCAGTGAATCGATGGCGACGCCGACCTTGCCGACCTCGCCCTGAGACAGCGGGTGGTCTGAGTCGTAGCCGATCTGCGTGGGCAGGTCAAAGGCTACCGACAGACCGGTGGTACCCTGAGCCAGCAGGAACTTGTAGCGCTTGTTGGACTCCTCGGCGGTGGAGAAGCCGGCGTACTGCCGCATGGTCCAGAAACGGCCGCGGTACATGGTATTCTGCACGCCGCGGGTGTACGGAAACTCGCCAGGAAAGCCGATGTCCCTGACGTAGTCGCGCCCGGCGGCGTCAAGCGGCGTGTAGAGGCGCTTGACCGGGGATTTGGAGCCCGTGGAAAAGGCCTTCTTCCGCTCAGGAAACTTGGCCAGGGATTTTTCTACGCCCGTGTCATAGACTTCAAAACCCTTCTTGATGCTTTCGTTGTCGCTCATGCCTGCTTCTCCTGCGATTTCTTCGCGTTGGCCGCAAGTTCAAGACCGGCGCGCAGCGCCTTGGTATTGAGCTCCTCGGTGCCCTTGGGCACGCGGTTGAGGACAGCCCTCTCCAGAGTCTCGGGCTTGACTATACCTGAAATACCACCCAGAACTCCAAGCGCCACGATATTGGCCACGACCATCTTGCCCAGGACTTTGCCAGCGGTTTCAAGGATGGGCAGCGATACCGTTCTTGCCTTGATCGCGGGATCGAGGGTAACCGACGAATCAACGATGATCATGCCCTTGCCCTGCAGCTTGCCGTAAGTCCTGTAAGCGTCGGCGGTGAGCGCAAGCAGGTAATCCGGATCGATGGCTTTTGGATAGAAAATTTCTTCCTCGGAGAGCACGACTTCTGCCTTGCCCGAGCCGCCGCGGGCCTCGGGACCATAGCTCTGGGTCTGCACGGCGTATTTGTCGTCAAGTATGGCCGCCTCCGCGAGTACGATGCCGGCGAGGAGGAGTCCCTGGCCGCCAGAACCGCTTAGTCTGAATTCTGTGCGCATTCGCGTACTCCTCCCTGGAAATTGTCGAACTTGCGCCTGACGCTCTGGGTGAGCGCGGCATACGAGGCCGTAAACTCGGGCGCTTCCTCATTGTGCAACTCGCCTATGAGGAACTTGCCTTCGAGCTTGTCCGGCGTCATGACGGCTGCGGCCTTGACGTTGACCGCGTGGTCTTTCTGCCAGTTGAACAGTTCAACGGCACCGCCGAGCTTGTTCTTGCGACCGTAGTACGTGGGGCAACCGCTGATTGCCTCTATCATGGAAAAACCCTTGTGAAGAATGGCCTTCTCGATGAGTTCGCCGAGGAGCTGTACATGGTAGGCAGTGGCGCGGCCGACGTAGGTGACCCCGGAGGCTATAGCCAGCTTGGTCAGGTCAAAGGGGCGCTCAACGTTACCGTACGGGGCGGTGGTGCCGAGCATGCCGGTCGGGGTCATCGGGGAGTACTGGCCGCTCGTCATGCCGTAGATGCTGTTGTTCATAACGATGGTGGTGATGTCGATATTGCGCCTGGCGGCGTGGATGAAGTGGTTGCCGCCGATCGCGGTGCAGTCACCGTCTCCGGTCATCACGATGACCTTGAGTTCCGGCCTGGACAGCTTGATGCCGGTGGCGAAGGCCAAAGCGCGTCCGTGGGCAGTATGCAGCGTGTCAAAGTCCAGATAGCCAGGAGCGCGGCTGGAGCAACCGATACCGGAAACGACGACGACATTGTTCTTGTCGATGCCAAGCTTGGCCAGCGCCCGCGTGAGCGCGCCGGTTATGGTACCGTGTCCGCAGCCGGGACACCAGATGTGCGGCAACCTGTTCTGTCTGAAATAATCCATGCCAGGGTTCATTTTGAACCTCCCATGATGGCCGCCAGCACCTCTTCAGGCCTGAACAGCTCGCAGTTTACTTTGCTGAGTTTCTCGACGGGCACCTTGCCCGCCACCACGCGCTCTATCTCGAAAACAAGCTGGCCGAGGTTCATCTCGGGCACGATGACGCGTTTGCAGCGTGAGACGAGCTCGCGCAGCGGTTCCTCGGGGAACGGCCAGATGGTCTTTGGCCTGAAGAGGCCAGCCTTGATGCCCTTCGCCCGGGCCTGCCTGACGGCAGAAGTCGCCGACATTGCGGAGGATCCAAAAGCGACAACGAGAATTTCGCAGTCCTCAATGGAATCGGTCGCATAGTCGCGTATCACCGGCTCGGCCTTTTCGACCTTGCGCATGAGCCTGGTAATCAGCGCTCCCGCGACATCGCCCTTATTGGTGGGAAAGCCTGTCTCGTCGTGGGAAAGGCCGGTAACGTGCCAGCGGTACCCCTTGCCGAACGGAGCCATCAGCGGTACTCCGCCGTCCTGGTCAGCCTGGTATGGTACATAGCCGGCAGGCGCTTTAGGTGCCTTGCGGTTTGTAACCTTTATCGTTCCGGGATCAGGCAACACGACCTTTTCGCGCATATGGCCTATCACTTCATCGGTTAGGACAATGACGGGAACCCGAAGGTCCTCGGCGATATTGAAGGCCTTGATGGTCAGTTCAAAGCATTCCTTGACGTTGCCAGGAGCCAGCACGACCACAGGATGGTCGCCATGGGTACCCCAGCGGGCCTGCATCACGTCGCCCTGAGCCAGGGAGGTGGGCATGCCGGTGGAAGGTCCGACGCGCTGGACATTGATGATGACGATGGGAACTTCGGTGATGGACGAGTAGCCTACCAGTTCCTGCATCAGGGAGAAACCGGGGCCGCTCGTAGCGGTCATCGCCTTGCGGCCTGTCAGCGAGGCACCGATGATGGCGGCTATGGAGCCAATCTCGTCTTCCATCTGGATGAACTTGCCACCTATCTTGGGCAGTTCTTCGGCGCAGAGTTCGGCTATTTCAGTGGACGGGGTTATGGGATAACCGGCGTAGAAGTCGAGTCCGGCAGCGAGGGCACCGAGGGTACAGGCCTCGTTGCCCTGCATGAGCTTTGCATTAGGCATGATCGGCCTCCGGGGGTATTGAGTAGTCGGCATGGGCGGCGTCTTTTCCGGCCGGTGTCTCCAGCCCCGTTTCCCTGGTCTCTATGGCAAAATCAGGGCAGCGCATTTCACAGAGCCTGCAGCCAATGCACAACTCGGGGTGGGCCGCGTGAACCTTGCCGTCGCGCAGGACAAGCACCTGCTTGGGGCAGAATGCGACGCATACGTTGCATCCCTTGCACCAGCGTTCGCGGATGACGTGTTCGAAAGTTCGTTTCGTTTGTTCGCTCATAACCTACTCTCGCATGTTGATATGCCGTTTTCGGCGGGTCGGATTGACAGTTTCTGGAGTATGCAGCCAAGGATACCCCGGAGTCGGCACGGTGTCAAAGAACATCGTTCCAGGTACGTGATCGCTGGTGCATTTCAATAGAAGCATCGACACGAAGGGCTGACATAGTATCGATTCCATCTGATGGAATCGATACCACATTTTACCGTTTTCAGAGAATATACAGCCATACAGGTATTGTCAAGGATACTTTATATGCTTGACAAACCAAGTATCGCCATATTATTCCCATTAGATGACACTGGCTTCCATTCTACAGAACTCCATGGAACACATGGAACAGTTGCAAGGAGACCTCTTCGCATGGCTGTGAAAGAAACACCCGTCCGGGCCATTGAACGGGCGCTGGATATACTGGATTGCTTTGAACCAGGCAAGCTGGAACTGACCCTGACCGACATCGCCACCCGCATTGACCTCGCGAGGAGCACCACCTCGCGCATCGTGGCGACACTTGAAAAACGAAAGTACCTCTCACGCAACCTGGATACACAACGGTACTCGCTCGGGCCACGGATATCCCAGATTGGAGCGCTGGGCCTCTCCAACATGGAACTCCGCAAAGTAGCATTGCCGTTCATGCGAGACCTGAACGCCTTGTATAATGAAGGCGTGAGCCTCTATGTAATCCGGGAGGACGACAGGATCTGCGTTGAGCGCGTTGAGAGCACCCTGCCGCTCAGGCGCGTCATCAATGTGGGAGACCGGCACCCGCTCACCCGTGGAGCCGCCGGCCGGGTATTGCTCGCGTATCTGCCCAAAGAACGGCGGGCCGAGTTGCTGGCCAAGGATCCCTTCACCACCGAGGATTCACTGGATGAACTGAGGCATGGCGGTTATACCGTAAGCCTGGGTGAACGCGAGGAAGGCGTTACCTCGATAGCGGCTCCCATCCAGGATGCCCGGTGCGAAGTGGTGGCGGCCTTGTCCATGTCGGGCCCTTCAGTGCGGTTCGAGGGTTCGGGCTTCTCCGACAAGATAGCCAAGTTAAAAAAAACGGCGGAGCTCATATCCAAGGCCCTCGGGAGATGAGGCCATTCGTCTTGGCTAACTTCGATATGTTCTTATATACTTGTCCAATGGCCACACCCTGAATTCCGTGGCTAGCTCGTTTTCCGTGGAGAGAAATATGGCCCAGCGTCTGATGATCCGCGACCTTACCCTGCGTGATGGACAACAATCCCAGTTTGCAACCCGCATGACCCAGGCCCAGGTGGACCGGGTACTGCCCTTTTATAGAAAAGCGCATTTCTATGCGATGGAAGTCTGGGGCGGCGCCGTGCCCGACTCCGTGATGCGCTTCCTCAACGAAAACCCCTGGACAAGGCTGGAAAGCATCCGTGACGGTGTCGCAGGCGTTTCCAAGCTTACGGCACTCTCCCGCGGCCGCAACCTGTTTGGCTACAACCCCTATCCTGACTCCGTCATAGAGGGATTCTGCAGGAACTCGGTCAAATCCGGCATAGACATCATGCGCGTGTTCGACGCGCTCAACGACATAGACAACATGAAGAGCACCATACGCTTCGTCAAGGAAAACGGCGGCATGGCAGACTGCGCCGTCTGCTATACGGTCGATCCGAAATTCACCACAGGCGACCGCGTGCAGGCCTTCTTCAAGGGCAAGAAGATACCCGGCACCCTTTTTGGCATACCCTACTTCGTCCGCAAGGCCAAGGAACTGGCCGCGGCAGGCGCCGACATGATAACGATCAAGGACATGGCCGGCCTCGTTGACCCGGAGACGAGCGCCAAGCTCATCAAGGCACTCAAGTCTGAAGTGGGCGTTCCCATAGACCTGCACACCCACTGCACTCCAGGTTACGGCACCGCGAGCCTGCTCATGGCCATGGTCAACGGCGTGGACATCGTCGACACCGTCATCATGAACTTCTCCGGCGGCCCCGCCGCCCCCGCCTGGGAGATCATCCAGTTGCTGGCCGACCGCCTGGGCATCGATACCGGCGTGGACAAGGCCTCGGTGGCGGCCATTAACCGTGAACTCAAAGGCATACGCGGCGAGCTGGCCAAGTTCGACCAGTACAAGCGCCTGCCGCCCGAGATCGACCTTACCAGCTACAAGCCGGCTCCGGAACTGGCATCCCTGCTTGACGGCGCAGCCGCGGCGGCTACGGCAGGCAAGACCGATGAGGTGCTCAGGCTCTGCCAGGCGATAGAGGCCGCCTTCAACTATCCCGA
>CAXZAJ010000262.1:0-5935 GCA_964293355.1 uncultured bacterium | reverse complement strand
CAACAGAGATTTCAGCAAGGCAGAAACCTACTACAACAAAGCAGTTTCAATTAGTCCAAACACCGGCGACTATGCCATGTTTCAGGCTGCGTATGTTGCCGGATTGCAAAAAAGTTACAGTACAAAGGTCATGAAGCTGGAAACCGGATTGCCCGGCAGACCGATGACCTGTACAACCACCCGCTGGCGGTCCGCCGGGCTCTTGGAGAACTCAAGGCTGACATCCTCATGATGCACCGCGACATGAAGGACCTGTTCCTGGTTGAGGGTGAAGAGGAAATTTCCCGTATCCTGCAATCCATAGAAGGTTCCAGGCGGGATGCCCTGCGGCAATTTGATGTGCTCTTTGAGCGGTTCCTCGGCGATCAGGCTGATCTTGATAGCGCCTCCGATGATTTTGCCCGCTGGGATGTCATCCGGGCGGAGACGATTCGTCTGCTCCGCGAAGGCAGCCGGAACGAGGCGATGAACCGTACCAGGTCCACTGGGGAGGGCGGTAACCATGTAGCTGTCCTGCTGGACCACATACGGCGGGTTGATGATTTTTCCAGGCAGAAGGGGGATCAGTTCTATACCGACTCCGCTTCCTTGAACCGGGAACTCTTCTTGCAGCTGGGCCTGCTCGTTACGGGTACGCTGCTCCTGAGCCTCGTCATCATACTGGTTCTGTTCAGGAACATCCGCCGCCCCCTCCGTGAACTCACCGCGGCCACGCAGGAGTATCTCAAGGGCAACCACGATGCCCGCTGCGGGTATGACGCGGCAGATGAATTCGGCCAGCTCGCCGATTCCTTCAACGAACTGGCCGGCACCGTGCAGTCCGAGCTGGACCTGGGGGCGCGCTCCGCGGCACTGGCGTCCGTGATGCTCAGCGCCGACGATGCGCGGCATTTCTGCCGCAGCCTGCTGGTGGCGCTCTTTGAGCATACCGGAGCCCAGCTTGGCGCGGTGTACCTGCTCAATGACCAGAAGACGGCGTTTGAGCATTTTGAGAGCATCGGCATGGACACCGATCGCCACGGGTCCTTCTCCACCCTGCAGTCTGAAGGCGAGTTTGGCCCCGCCCTGGCGACAGGAACGATTCATCATATCACGGACATTCCGGAGGATACCCGCTGGGCCTTGAAAACACCGTCGGGCTTGCTTGCGCCACGGGGCATCGTTACGATGCCCCTCGCCGTGGGCGGGGAAATCCAGGCCATGCTCTCGCTCGCGAGCGTAAGCGCGTTCAGCGAAGGCAGCCTCAGGCTGCTCGATACCATTTCTGGCGTCCTGAGCGCGCGGATGGACGGCATCCTTGCGTACAACAGGCTGGAGGAGTTCTCGCACCGGCTGGAGAACCAGAACCGCGAGCTGGAAGCCCAGACGAACGAGCTTTCTACCCAGACCAGGGAACTTACGGAACAGAACATCGAGCTTGAAGTGCAGAAGCGACAGCTGGACGAGGCCAACAGGCTCAAGAGCAGCTTCCTCTCCACCATGAGCCACGAGCTGCGCACACCGCTCAACTCGGTCATCGCGCTCTCCGGGGTGCTCGGCCGCAGGCTTGAAGGTATGGTGCCGGCGGAGGAGTACAGCTACCTCGATGTGATAGAGCGCAACGGCAAGCACCTGCTGGAGCTGATCAACGACATACTCGACCTCTCTAAAATAGAGGCGGGACGCGAGGAAATCGCGCTGGAACGGTTTGAAGCGGGAGCCCTCATCAGTGAGGTGGTAGAGCTTGTCGGCCCGCTGGCGGAACAGAAGGGCATATCCCTGGAATTTGCTGCAGGTACGGCACTGCCTGAAATGCTCAGCGATCACGAAAAGTGCCGCCACATCCTGCAGAACCTGGTGGCCAATGCCGTAAAATTCACCGAGCAGGGCAGCGTTACCGTCAGCGCCGTGGCCGACGGCGGCAGGCTCCACATAACCGTTGCAGATACCGGCATAGGCATAGAAGAGAAAAACCTGGCCCTGATATTCGAGGAGTTCAGGCAGGCGGACGACTCCGCTTCACGCAAGTTTGGCGGCACGGGGCTCGGACTCGCCATAGCCAGAAAGTATGCTGAACTCTTGGGCGGCGGCATCTCGGTGAACAGCGTCATGGGCTCAGGCTCACGTTTTACCGTATCTTTGCCATTGTATGTTGAATCAGGCCACCTGCGTGAGGGCATCGACCTCTCGTTCCGGCCAGCTGGAGTCCCGCTATCCGCGCCGCTCGTCCAGCCGCAGACGGCAAGGCGCAAGACCATCCTGATCGTGGAGGATACTCCCGCGATCGTCGTCCAGCTACAGGACATGCTGACCGCCCAGGGTTATACCATCATGGTTGCCCGGGATGGCTGCGAGGCCCTGCAGAAGATAGAGCAGCAGTTGCCTGACGGCATGATACTGGATCTGATGATGCCGCGCGTGGACGGTTTTCAGGTACTCAAGCGGATACGGGAACAGGAGAAATCAGAGCGGCTGCCCGTCGTCATCCTGACCGCCAAGTACGTAACCAAGGAAGAACTCGTCTTCCTCAAGCACAACAGCGTGCAGCAGCTGATACAGAAGGGCGACATCAACAAGAGCCAACTGCTGGATGCCGTGGCCCGCATGCTTGTTCCCCACAGCGAGGCATCCCGGTGATGACGATACTTGCCATAGACGACAATGGCGACAACCTCATAACCCTGCGGGCACTCATCGGCGAGAGCTTCAGCGATGCCAGGGTGCTGACCACCCAGAGCGGCAGGCAGGGCATCGTGCTGGCAGCCTCGGAGGATCCCGATGTCATCCTGCTGGACATCGTGATGCCGGAGATGGATGGCTTCGAGGTCTGCCGCGCCCTCAAGGCGGACGGGCGTTCAGCCGATACGCCCGTGGTGTTCCTGACCGCGATAAAGGCCGACAGGACGAGCCGGGTGCAGGCCCTGGAGGCTGGGGGCGACGCGTTCCTCTCCAAGCCCATAGATTCAGTGGAGCTCACCGCCCAGATCAAGGCCATGGTCAAGATCAAGGCGGCCGAGCGGCGCCAGCGCGATGAACACGCCAGGCTGGAACGGCTCGTTCATGAACGGACACTCGAGCTGGAGCGGAGCCACACCGCGATGCTCAATCTCATGGAAGACCTCAAATCTGAGAACGAAGTCCGCAGGGGCATGGAGCAAAGCCTGGCAACGGCCCTCAAGGAGAACCAGATACTGCTCAGTGAACTGCAGCACCGGGCCAAGAACAGCTTCAACATGGTGTTCAGCATGATAGACCTGGCCACCAATGCCTACGGCGAATCGGGCAACAAGGCCGCCTTCATCGAGCTGGGCAACAGGGTCAGGGCCATTTCCACCCTGTATGACCTGCTGTATTCAGCGGGGTCCCTGGCGGAAGTTCCTCTTGATGATTACTGCGGCAGGATAGCCGCGCCGCTGGTGGGGCTGTCCAACATCAGCCTGAGGCATGAAATGGAAAGCCTGACGCTGCCGGCCAAGGTGGCAGCGCCCATCGGCCTCATCGTCGTGGAGCTCATTACCAATGCCATGAAATACGCCTTTCCGGACAACAGGCCGGGCACGGTTTCAATGGCGCTCACCTGCACCGCAACCGGCGCCCGCCTTGAAATCAGGGATGACGGCGTAGGTTTGCCGCCGGGTTCCGGATTGCCCGACATAGCCGGCAAGGGCCTGAGCCTCGTGCAGGGGCTTGCCGTTCAGATTGGCGGGGCCTTTACCATGGAAGGCGATTCGGGCGGTACGCGGTGCGCGCTGGGGTTTGCCTGCGGGACTTGTTAAACGCTGACGATACGATAGAATTCAGGTTGTAGCATTGTGGAGTTTCCGCTCCCAAGGAGGCTGCCTTGTGCATTGGGTCTATGAAGGAGCCACGACCTGCGGCCCGGTCCGTGGCCTGAACGAGGATTCGTTCCGCGTGGGGCCTGAGCTGGTCTGCGAGGGTCGGGACGGCGCCGTCAGCGGCCGCGCACGGTACGGCCACCCCTTCGTCGCCGCGGTGGCCGATGGCATGGGCGGGCACGAACACGGCGAGTTGGCGAGCGCCATGGTCGTCCGTTGCCTTGACCACACCGTCTGGGCCTCGGAACCATCGCCATCGAACAGGATACGCAAGGAGCTGGAGTCAGCCCACCTGTCGCTCTGCGCGATGGGTACCGGGGAAAGCAGGAGCCCCGGCTCCACGGTCGTGGGCATCTACCATGACGGCGATGATTTCTTCTGCTTCCACGCCGGAGATTCGCGGCTCTACCGCCTGCGCCAGGGCAGGCTTACGCAGCTCACCACCGACCACACCATGCAGGCCCGCTACGGCGGCGCGTACAACCGCAACGTCCTGTACAACTGCGTGGGCGGCGGCAGCCTGGACTTCAAGGTGGTGATGAACAACCTGCCGCCCATGGGCTCCTCGGACGACCTGCTCGTCATGGTCTCGGACGGCCTGTACGACGGCCTCACCGACACGATGCTGCAGGATGCCCTGCAGTCCGGCTCCAGCGCCGAGGATCTTGTGGCGCTTGCCATAGCGGCCGGCAGCCAGGACAACGTCACCGTCATAACGCTCAGGGTGGACGAGGCGGACTGAAAGGCTGAATGTTCCAGCCCAGACCCGCGCTGCATGGTTGCCATAGTACCTGCTGTTTTTTATACTCCTGCAATCCCTGGTTATTCAGTAACCTCTCTATTGCGTGGAATTATAATTCATGCAACAATGCCCGCGTTTTGATATTTATTAATTGTTGAGCTCTCAAACAAGGTGTAATGCCTTAAAGGATGAACGGAGATGCATCAACACGATAGCGGCAAAAGCGATTTTTGCCGCCTCTCCTTTGACAAGATACCCATCTCGCTCTGGCACTTTGACATGTCCGCAGTACGCGCAGATCTGGAGTACCTCGCGGGGAGTTGCCCGGAGGCGACTGGAAGGCAGCCGGAGCATGAAACCATGCGCGCCTTGTTGTCCAAGGTCAAGCTGGTTGAGGTGAACGACGCGACCCTTGCGCTCTACGAAGCGCCTGACCAGCAAGCGCTCCTTGCAAATTTTCATGTACTCGTTCCGGAAGAAGCCATGTACGCTTTGATGGAGGGTACCAAAGCTCTCTTTGGTCCGGAGGGGGCGTTTACCACGGAGACCTGGAACCGCACCTTCAGCGGCAAGCGCCTGGACGTGAGGATGCATCTGTTCTCCGATGCTTCTGAGGCGGATTCGGAATCTGATCATGTGCTCATGGCGGTGGATGACCTCACCTCCATCCGCTCCACCGACGAAAAGCTGCGGCTGCTTTCAACCCTGCCGGAAGCAAATCCGGACATGGTCATATTCATGGATTGCGGTTCAAGCCTCCTGTACCTCAATCCCAAGGCACGGGCCTGGCTTGAAAGACGTAATTATGGCGATGATAAAGCCATATTCACTATTCTTCCTCCAGATTTTCATATCCACGAATGCGGTAGCTGTACGAGACGATCCGAGCGACAGAGCACGTATCAATTTGAAGACCGGCACTACCGGCTTACCGTCCATCCATTTACGGACCAGAATCGATGCATGATCACCATAGCCGATGTAACCGACCTTACCCATGTAACCCAGGAGCGCGCGCTCTTCTCCGAGGCCATGCAAAGCTCGTCGCGGCCCATGCTCATAACTGATCGCACCGGTGCCATACTGCACCTCAACAAAGCCTTCGAGCAGCTGTACGGGTATTCCATAGACGAAGTCAGAGGACTGTTCCCGAACGTCCTCAACCCGGGCAGGGAGGTCTACCGTAACCTTGGATACTCGGATCAGGCATACGACGAGTTGTTCTCGGGTATGTGGAGGGAGGTACTGGATCCTGATCTTGCGCGCTGGGAGGGCGAGGTCGTCAACAAGGCCAGTGACGGGAGGATCCTCTGGGTTCATCTGATCATGTCCGGCATCTAATGTTCCCAGGGGCAAGTCAGCCATATCCTCTCCATGC
>CAXZAJ010000261.1:0-5954 GCA_964293355.1 uncultured bacterium | reverse complement strand
CCAGGCCATCCGCTTCTATTCCACCTCGGAAATGGTAGAGGACCGCAGTTCCAGCTGAATATAATGTTTGTCTACAAGTAAAAACCCGCTTGTAGACAAATGTCTACAAGGAAAAACGGATTTTCCGGTTGCGGGGCTGACCGCGGGGCTATACGCTCAACCAACCGGAGGCACGAAGCATGAGCATCGAACGGGCCAAGACCATCCTGATCGTTGAGGACGATGCCATCGCGGCAACGAGCACATGCGAAGCCCTTGAGGAATACCGGTACATTCCGCTCCTCGCCCGCTCGGGCCAGGAAGCGCTCTGCCTCGCCGGATCGGTCAAGACCATAGACCTCGTCCTGATCAACCTGCACCTGGGCACCAGCCAGGACGGCATCGATGGCATAGACACCGCCAGGATACTGCAGAGTGAGCGCCATGTGCCGGTCGTGTTCCTGTCTGATCATCTGGAAAAGGCAAGCCTGGACAGGATGAACCTCGTCGATTCCTACGGCTGTCTGGCCAAACGCGCAAGCAGCCTGGAACTCGCCGCGTCGTTAGCCATAGCCTTCCAGCGCCAGTCGGCGGAACGCAAGGCGCGCGAAGAAGGGCTCAGGAAGATACTGGCGGCCATGCCGGACATCATCTCCATCAGCTACCCCGAGGCGGTCTACTCGCTGTAACGGGCAAACCGCCCCGGTTGATTGGTTAGTTCATCAGGTTTCGCAAAACCTTTTCGCAATCGGCCTCGGTCATGAACTTTGGAACCGGGTATAACGGATGGGCCTCGTGGAAGGCCCGCTTGATGATGAGCGGGATGTCCGCTTCCTTGATCTGCGTGATTTTTTCCGGAATTGCCATGCGCTTGTTCAGGCCGCGGATGGCCGCGATGAAGGCTTCTGCCTTGGCAGCGTCGTCCTGGCCCGGCTGGGCTACACCCGCCACGACAGCCAGTCTGGCCAACGGCTCATGCGCTGCTTTTCCGAAGAAATCCAGCACGTACGGCAGGATCACGGCGTTGGCCAGGCCATGCGGCAGGCCGTACAGCCCCCCGAGGTTGTGCGCGATCGCATGCACGTAGCCCACATAGGCGCGCGTAAAGGCTATGCCGCCGTAGTACGACGCGAGCAGCATGTTGGCCCTGGCGTCGAGGTTGGCGCCATCGTTGTACGCTGTCTCGATATTGCTGAAAATAAGCCGTACGGCCATCTCGGCCTTCTCGATGGTGTTGGCCGTGTTGCTGCGACCGATGTACGCCTCTACCGCGTGCGTCAGCGCGTCCATGCCCGTGGTCGACGTAATGTGCGGGGGCAGGCCCACGGTCAGCTCGGGATCGAGCACCGCGTAGGGCGGCATCAGCTTGGGATCGTTGATGGCATATTTTTCGTGCGTTGACGGATCCGTTATCACGGCCGCTATCGTCGTCTCGGAGCCGGTACCCGCGGCCGTGGGCACGGCGAACAGCAGTGCCGGCTTGCGGGACACCTTGAGGAGCCCGCGCAACTGCGGCACGGTTTTTCCGGGGTTGGTCACGCGGGCCGCACAGCCCTTGGCGCAGTCCATCGCCGAGCCGCCGCCGAAGGCCACGATGCCCTGACAGCCGTTGGCCGAATACAGGGCAAGCGCATCTTCTATATTCTGTATCGTCGGATTGGCCTGAGCCCCGTCGAACACCACATAGCCGACGCCCGCTTCCTTGAAGCTGGCAAAAAGGCTGTCCAGCAGGTGCACTGCCATCAGTCCCTTGTCCGTGACCACGAGCACCTTGGCAAGCCCCTTGGACTGTATGAACGCGGGAAGCCGCTTGATGCTACCCGGACCTTCGATCAATTCCGGTGAATCGAAATTAAGGAAGTTGGTGGCAAATCGCATGACGCCTTGATACGATCTGTACCAAACGGTTTTAAATGACATGATGACTCCTTATCAACGGTACACCGTAAGCCTGTACCGTGGTCGAGTCAAGGTTTTTTCTTATGGCTGGAAGCGGAATCGCCGGTTTTATTCGATCCACCAAAAACATGCACGAGCAGGCCGACCAATACGAGCACCGCAGCCACGCCATCCGCAAGGGAAAAACGTTCACCCAGCACGAGCGCTCCGGCGCTCACGCCAAAGATGGGTATGAGCAACGAGAACGGCGCTATCCTGGACGCGCCAAAGCGCATGATCAGCTGATTCCAGACTCCGTAGCCAAACAGGGTGGATAACAGCACCAGGTAGGCCAGCGCTCCCAGCGAGACCAGGCCGAGGTTGCCCAGGGAGGCCACGATGGCTGTCTTGCCTTCAAGAAGCAACGAGAGCCCGAACAGCGGTATTGGAGAGAACAGGCTGGACCAGACTATCAGCGAAAGTCCATCGGTTTTAGGCATGGCCTTGGCCACGATGTTGGCGGCGGCCCAGAAGCCGGCGGCGACCAGGATCATGACCGTAAGCACGGGGGTTAGCGACGCCGTTTTGCCTGAAAAGGCTATCGCTGCCAGTCCAGCGGCGGCCAGCAGCATGCCGATGACGTTGTTGAGCCTGATGCGCTCTTTCAGGAATACCGCGGCCAGCAGCGCCGTGATGAAAGCCTGAGATTGCAGCATGATGGATGTAAGGCCAGCCGGGGCGCCCATCTTCATCGCGGTGAAGATGAGCCCGAACTGCCCCACGCCCAGGAGCAACCCGTAGACCGCAAGATAACCCACCGGAACCTTGGGCCGTTTGATGAAGAATATCGCGGGAAATGCGGTAAGGACAAAGCGGACGGCAACCAGGAAGAGCGGCGGCATCCCGGAAACGCCGACCTTTATTGCTATGAAGTTGAAGCCCCATATCGCCGCGACGAGGAGGGCGCCGACGAATCCGATGGCAGGTATTCTATGTTGTTCCGGTGCATTGTTCATGCACCGAAGTATATATGCAAAAGGAGCTACTGTTCCAGCTTATCAAGCCAGCGTGCTGTTGACGAGCCGTACCAGCTGTTCCAGGGTAAACGGCTTGGCGATGGAGCCCTTGATACCAAAATGCCCCGTAAAATTCTTGATGGAGTCAGCCGCGGTGGAAACCCTGCCGGACATGAGGATGATGGGGGTGGCCGGCCATTTCTGGTTAAGGTCCAGAGCCAGTTCCAGGCCATTCTTCCCGGGAAGGACCACATCGACAAGCACCAGATCGATCTTGTTTGCGGCCATCAGAGCCAGACCTTCGTCCGCAGAGGCCGCGCCCAGCGCATTGTACCCCGCCCGCTCAAGCATCAGCGCGGTCATCTCGCGTATCGTTGCTTCGTCATCTATCGTCAGAACCGTTTTCACCCAGCACAACCTCGAATACCTGCGGCCGGACCAGCACCCCGCGGTGGGCCCCGGCAAGATGCGCCACTATACGTCGGAGACACGGTACAATCAAGCACTTGCCTTGACGGCGCACCGCCCCCCGGCTATCATGGCCGCGATCAGCCGGGATTGTCCCCGGCTCATCGCCGGGGTTGTCCCCGGCTCATCGCCGGGGTGGTGGAATGGTAGACACCAGGGACTTAAAATCCCTTGTGCCGCAAGGCGCGTGCGGGTTCAAGTCCCGTCCCCGGCAATATTTTTCAAGCAACGATTACATAATCAGGCCAAAACCAGGACATTGCCATGAAAAAATCCATCATAGGACCAGCCTTGCCCCTCCTGCTCTGCCTGAGCCTCGTGCTCCCGGCCTTCAGCGAATCCGCAAGCACGCCTGCCGCGCGGGTCTACCACATCCTGGATTCAACCAGAAGCATCGCAGCGCTCTCCGGAAAACTGCGGGAGCTGACGCCGGCACGGGTGAAGCGCATCGTCGATGGCGACACCATCGTGGTGAGCTTTGATCCGGCTACCGGGCTGGGCACCAATGAAAAGATCCGCCTGATAGGCGTGGACACCCCCGAGACGGTGGATCCGCGCAAGCCGGTGCAGTTCTATGGTGCCGAAGCGTCCCGCTTCGTTACTGACAGCCTGCTCGGCACGACGGTGCGGCTCGCCTTCGGGCCTACCATGCGCGATTATTTCGGGCGCCTGCTGGCCTACGTATTCCTGGAAGACGGCACCTGCTTCAACATGGCGATTATCGCCGAGGGCTACGGATTTGCCTACACGAAGTATCCGTTCCTGTTCATGGACGATTTCAGGAAGGCAGAACGTTCGGCGCGAGAATCGAAACGGGGCCTCTGGAACTAGCAACCGCCCTAATCGGAAAGCGCTCCGGTGCCCCAGAAGAGCACGCTGAGATTAAAGTAGGCATCTTCAGAGGAGCGAAACGGATACCTTCGTAGTATAAATTCATTTAGGCTCAGGCTGCTTCGCTATTGTGTAGATAGTCTCATTCTTACATTTCCATGCCGACTTTTAAGCTATTTGCTTTTAACAATTAACGGTTTCATATCCTTCAACGTCTGTCGTGCGACTTCTTGCATGTTAATCAATGGAAAAATGAATGAACCAAAGCCGGCATTTGCAAAAAATGAGGTGATGGTTGAGCGCAAGTATGGAAAAAGAATCGCTGGCATCTGGTACTTTACTAAAGCTTCCTCATCATCAGGAGTAAACCTATTCTCTGTTGAAAATATTCCGGATATACTGGCTTCTGCTACTGCAAGAATTGGTGCTCCTGCAATCTTATTGGGCCGTAAAGAAAGCTTACAACCAACCCCAGATAAATAGTACTTGAATCCCTCGAAATACGTCGGCTGGCGAATGCTGATTTCCGGATCCCATGAGTCTTGATTATAACAACCTTGAAACGCTAATAGCTCAATTTTCTTTTCTATGGAAAAACGAAACTCGTCAATTTTATAGGAGTGAAACTTGAATGTTGAGACTACGCTGCTATCGTGTACGGCCATTCTGGTCCCCACCCTGCATTAAGATCATTTTTTCCAACTCGTATCGTACCACTATAGTCCAAGGCGTAATATGAGGTGCTTGGCCGATCCATATCATCAACACTAGTTACCCTATCAACTACGTTAACTTTAATCACGTTTTCAGTTAAATCGTTAACATCCGTCCCCGCATCACGAAGAAAGTATGAGATCTCACCTTCGCTGCACGTATCAAGTAATGCGAGGAAAGAATCATGCTCCATTGAGGAGAGTTGAGCAGTTATTTGTTGTAGACTATCAGCTAATTTCTGATCCATCGGCATCCTCCTCATATATAGAACCTTCAAGTCCATCAATAATTGATAATTCTCTAACCATTAGCGCCACTGGATTTCCAATAGCACCGAATGGATACCAGTCATACTTCCCCTGATTTACCAAAGGAAGGGATGACTTTAATACATGAAACTCCCTGCCACTCTGAGCCTCCAAGCTCCGTATGACCAACTCATATAGCTCTGTTAATCGTATGTTATCGTTGGCTTGCTCTCTGCAAAGCCCTTGGCTATCGACAATCTGTGTGATCGCAGATCGAAATTCCAAACTATCAAGATCAAAATAATGCAACTCTGCACACTTAATATACGCTTTTATCATCGCACATCTCAAATCAGAATCATTGAGATACGGATTATCATTTTTTCGCTTCAATGCTCCTATGTACCATGCATGGCCAACTCGAACCGCATAAGCATCATTAAACCAGAAATATACAGCTTTTCCCCTTCGTCCAGCCTCGCTAAGCAAAAAACCTTGGCTTAAAATATTTTCCATTCGGCTTGCAGATGTCGCGTGTATCCCTTCCAATTGAAGCACTAGAACACACCCTTCTTAAGTTATGGACTATTTTAGAGGACAAGATAAAGTACCCTGTTGGCTGAAATTGCGCAAGTCTATAACCTAATTCAAGGCTTATAACAACTGCTTGAGCTTTAGAGACCATTCCACGTTGAGTACTATCAGGAATAGTACAATTCAGTGTAGTGGATAAATCATTGCGATACCATATACAGTATGCTTGTTTGACTTTTTTCAAAGTGTACAGTATTTTCATCTAATTGCCGCTGGAGCCTTGGGC
>CAXZAJ010000260.1:0-5957 GCA_964293355.1 uncultured bacterium | reverse complement strand
GTGTCAGGGCGGCTCGGCGCGCGGACGCTTCGTCGGCCGCGACGACGATGGTTGACTTTTCGTTACTGTACAGAATCTGCCCCGTAGCAAAATCAACGCATCGCACAGTCATCCGAGCGGTGGCCTGCCACATCGAGCCGTCCTTGACCGCTTTGTCAACCTTGGCAAAGCCATAAATGTAGCGGGCCAGGCTACTGCCGTACTGCGACTTGGCGGCTTTGGGCACCGCTGCATCATCGAGGGCCACGACAGATGCCTGGTCAATCGGGGCGAGGCCTGCCTTGAATTTTTCCTTCATGAGCGTCGTGAACAGTCCACCCTGTGCTACCGACGTGGATAATGGCAAGCCGTCCTCATTGAGGTCGACTATGTACACGCCCGTGGACACGGTTTTGGCTGCTGAAGTGATGGTGTACTCAAACGAAATGGAACGCCGGCCCAGGTCGTCCCCTATCGCTGAAACATAGCCTTCAAAACGAGCTGGAATCTTGTCGAGCAGTTCCCGTGTGGAATCGAGGTTCAGGGTAAAACTCAGGGTTGCTTTTCCTACGAAATCCGGTGGCGGTGGCGAAAATGATACGATGCCCTTCTGGTCTGTCATGGCCCGCTCGGTCCTGCTGACGACGCGGCCAGAAGCCTGCTTGCGCTGGTAGATTACATATACCTCGGCTCCGGGAATGCCAGGTGCGGCAGTTCCTTCCCCGAACGAGAGCCGGGCCTGGAATGGCTTTTCATAATTTTTGCCCAGACCGGCCGCGGCAGGAGCATCCACGCGCAGGAACTGGATTTTTCCGAGCAAGGTACGGGCCTTGTTGACATTGCGCTCAAGCTTTATATCGGCATTGTCAATGTCAGAACCTGAAGCGGCAACAACGGCCTCAACATAGCTTTTGATGGCGTCAAAGACCCTGCCGGACGAAGCCGCTGAATCGCCGGCCGCTTCCGGTTTTGCGACCGCGTCTTCCTTTTCCTTAAATACGGCAGCGATCCTGGCCTTTTCCTTGTTCAGGTCAGCAGTATTGTACTGAGCCAGAATATAAACCGTTACCAGTGAACCGTCCTTTACGACGTAACGATCCTTGATGGTAAATCCTGAGAGCTTGCTGGTTCCGCTCTGCTTAACGACGCTGGTTACTTCTGCGGTGTAGGAATCAAGGGTGCCCTTGGCTTCTCCCGTAGTGGCCACGCTTATATCAACGCCCATGTATCGGGTGATCTGCGAGATGAGGCTGAGCGCGGCGTCTTCGGTTGCAAGAGCCGTATCACCCGTGCTGTCCGATGACGATGCGACGAAGTAGGTATTGGCAGTATCCGCCGCCGGGGTCGTAAGCGTCCATTCCGGTGCTTTTACGGGCGCTGGCGCCGAGACGCACGCCATGGCGAAGATCGCGGTTGCCGCCACGACAGACAGCCGTTGTGAATTGGTCATCGAGTCCTCCTGTGAAAATTTTACTTTGGTATGAACAACGAGGGGCATTCCGGAAGTTGGCTCCGCAAGCCGACTTCCGCAAGGTCCTTTTCGCCAGGACTGAGCTTCCCGGTTTATAAAAAGCATCCCCGGCCGTTGCCGAGGATGCCTTGTATTCAGCTGATGCTATCAGAATCCTTCGTAGAACGCACTCTGCACTGCATCGATGGCGCGCTGCTTTTCGGGCGTCTTGGCTACGGCAGCTTCGACGTCGGTCAGGTACTTCTCGAGCTGCTTCTGCAACACTTCAGTATCGATGGAGTAGAGCTTGATGACGCGATAGATGCGGCGCTCGACTTCTGACTTGTTCTTGGCGCCTGGTTTGTAGTACTGGAGATAGACCCACCAGTCCGGGCCGGCCATGAAGCCGGAGAATTTGGCTTCAGAAACGGTCTTGACGACATTTTCAAAGTACTCGGTAAGCTGGTCGCGATCACCAACCTGGGCTCCGGCAAACTTCTGCTGGACGCGGGTAGACAGGTAGCGGGCGATCTGGACCGGTGCATCCATGTTGTCCATGGCGGTCTGCGTTCCCTGCTTGCTCTGGCCTTCGGAATCGAGCACGATCACGTACTTGCCTTTGTATTCAGGAAGCTTTTCAATACCGCTGGCGCCGCTTTCGATATAGGACATTACCCAGGCGGGGACATTGGCGCCGAGTGCGGTGCCCTTGTGCTCGAGAACGTCCGGCGTAAGAACCGTTTCAGCAACCTTGGGTGCTTCAACCGAAGGCTGGCTGGCGCATGATGCTAAGGCGAATACCGCCAGAACTACCAGGAGAATGCCGAGAAACTTCTTCATAATAACCTCCTTAAAGGTCTTTCGATGATGTTGAGCATATCCGGATTCGAATATGCTCCAAGTAACATTATATCACAGGGATTGCTCCCGGATAACCTTTTCAGAGTCCACTGTTGAATGTGAACGATTTTCCCCTGCTGTACAACAAGTATAGATCAAGAAGGCCCGCTCGTTCAGACGCATCGTACATTGCGTCTTCGAGTTTATCCCGCGATTTGAAGGTATAGAGCGCCAGTTTTGTTTCAGATGGAGAATATGAAACCTGCTCCACTTCCCTTACGACCCTGGCCAGAGCGCGCCTGAGGTTGCTGATCTGGCGTGAATCGGGGGTGTTCTGTATGAGAACTTCGTAGCGGATGCCTCGTGACATCGAGTTCTTGACCAGAGTCTTTGATTGATCGGTCATCTTGGGCATGGCGGACCAGACGGACGCTGCGACCGCATTGGCTATGGCGGATTCGCTGGAGGTCGTGCTCATGACCTGTGGACTCTGGAATGCCACGGATCCAAGCAGCTGTGCCGTGGACGTGTCAAAAATCTTCATCGATCCCTGGGCCGTGGCGTAGAATTTACCGCTGGAAGCCGAGGGTGTCGCGCTGAAAGAAATTTCTACATATACATCCGCGTTGTATTTCTGGGCGATATACTGGATGAGGTCTATTGACCCGCCTGTTTCTGATTGATACGCGGCCTGCTGATCTTTCTTGTTCTTCTCTATCTGGTCAAAATCGACGACGGACAGACCGAGTTTCTCTATCAGGTACCTGTTGGCCTGATTGACGGCAACCTTTGCCGACTGCGCGTCGATGACTGACTCCTCGTCGTAGTAGACCATATACTGGAGCCGCGCCAGATAGTTGTTGAGGAAGGCTTCCTCTTCAGGCGTCATGACTCCAGGAGCAGGGGGCGGCACATCGACTGCCTCCGATGCCGAAGCCGCAGGCGTCGTTGTTGAGGCGGGCGTTGTGGTTCCGGTGGTGGCTCCACCCTGTACCAACGCGATGGCCCTGGCCTTGCTCTCGTCAGCTGAAGCCGGTGCCGTAACGGTCTCCTGGGATTTGGTATCCTGTCTGGCAGGCTCCGGCGAGCTGACGCAAGAGGAGAGGACCGCGATGCATGCGCATGAAATACAAACTATTCTTCTCATAAATTCCCTTCCAGCACGGTTGCAGAAAATAGTATACCCCGCTTGTTAGCTAAAACAACAAGACTTTCATTTTCCGTTGCCAGTTAATGAAAATCAAGTCAGCTTCAAGGTTGTGGTTATTGGTTTATGATTGCAGAAATTGGTCCTTCGGTGGTAGCCGCAGGCAACTCGGGTGTTTTGTCTGAGATGGCAGTGTACATGCCTGTTTGCCTGAAGTCGGCCGAGAGCAACCGGAGCCGCCTCGATGAGGCAAGTGTCGATTTGAGTATTGAGAGCGATACGGCTGAAATTATAGCTGGTTCATCGCCGATTGAAGAGAGGCTCCAGGTTGCATCAAGTGCCGGGGTTGTATCATCAAGCAACACCCAGGAATCATCCGCACTGTAAACGAGCAGTCCGTCTTCCGTGGGTTCGATGTCAATGATCAGTTTTGATGACTCGTCTACCCCTACATTGAATCCCGTTGCCTCGCCGTCGAGCCATATTGTTCCATCGGTATCGATGTCCAGACTGTTTCCGTCCGCGAGTCTGATCGATGCAACGGCTTTACCGCCATCATGGTTGAACGCGAGTGACGTACCTTGCGGCGGAATTCCGGCTGGACCTATGATGAGCCTGCTACCGCTACCAAGCATCAGTCTGCCGTGTTCAAATGTAATGGCATCGCCTTCAGCCGTAAATCCCGGACCCAGAACGCCTCCCTCGAAGCCGGTGGCGCTGATGAGTGCTTTTCCTTTTGCTGCTAGCTCAGCAAGCTGGAACGCCGGATACGCACCTTCGATGATCCGTAGTTCGTCGAATATTGCGACATATCCGCCGGATCCAGAAATGATGCATGCGCCTGGCATGGTCTGGAACAGGGTTGAAGCGAAGAAGCCTTTTCCTGCTGGCTGCTCATCCAGGTAGAACTGGACGAATGCTCCGTCTTCAGTGGGTGCCATGTAGACTGCCAGCCGAGAGACGCCCGCCCTCAATTCCAGGTCTGACTGAATCGTCGTCATGCCTGATTTGAAGTACGGAAAGCCCTTTTCAATACCTATCACGAGACCTGGAAAACCATTCTTCTCTGGAACGGACAACAGTGTTCCTGAGCCAGAGACAGCATCATCGGAGGTATGCGCGAGCACGAAGAGGGCCGTGAACGCGGCAAGAACATCGTCTGTCTCGTCCGTGGGCAAAAGTGATGACTCGGAACTGACTCCCGCACCGTTTCCCAGGAGATAGCCGAATCCCGACGCATAGGTTTCTAGTCTGAGAGAACCCAGTGCAAACGGCTCTTCAGCGCGTATGCGGGAACCCTTGTCGATGAGGTCTCCATCGAACGTCAGTCTGGACCATGCGCCCTGCGCCGCCAGCGGATCGGTGCTCTTTGCGGTGGATGACAAAGGTAGTCGGATTTCTGCGGTTGTCAACGGCTCGATGTTAAAGCCTGTGGGGGGCATGAACGGGTATATATCTGCTTTGGCCAGATACACGCCACTTGTAATGGGTGCTTGCCAGGGCAGGCGATCCGCATGGTCGGAGTTGAGCCCGGCTGAAAGCACCCTGCCGTCCACGGTCCATCGGATCCATGGATCGATGCCTGCGGGAAAATCGGCTTCAAGTCTTATGAGGGAGACAGCTCCGGCTATGACGGAGCCAGGGTAGACGGTCAGGCTCGGTGCTGGAATCGCTCCCTCGTAGAGGAGAACCACCGTGGAATGGCTGGACAGGATAGTTC
Source organism: uncultured bacterium (assembly GCA_964293355.1). GTDB lineage: Bacteria > Spirochaetota > Spirochaetia > Treponematales > UBA12059 > SZUA-370. The sequence goes on along the minus strand of CAXZAJ010000260.1, from coordinate 821 downwards.
CATCAATGTTTTTGATGCGGAGCAAAAGCGTGTAATAACCATCGGGGAGATCCTTCGGCATGGTAAAAGGCGGCACGTCATCCTCGAAGTCTTTGACGATGATGGCTTCGCTCGCCTCGGTCTGTGCGGTTGCGAACAGAATGCTCGCTGCCAAAGAGCCATCGGGGGATGAGAGCAGGAGTTCAACCGAATCAGCCTCGGGCGCACCGTCGATACCCAGCACGGAGAGTCCGAGTTCGGTTGTCGTGGAAATACGGGCCCCCGGAGACAAGGCCGTGCCATCCCTGGAAACGACAACCTGGTACATGGTGCTTAGTTCTTCGTCGGTGAACAGACCACTGCCCATGGTACAGCTCATCAGGCCGATAAAAATGAGGATCAGTATCGGGATTGCCGGCTGCATGTTCCTTGTCTGCATATGGGTACTCGACAGTAAGTATAGCACCAAAGCCAATTAGTAACAATAAATATCAGAAATAAACGTGGCCGATGGATTTATTTATGACAATTTCGGTGTCAAATCGAGCGGACCAGGTGGCAAGGCTTTTTAGCCGGGCGTTGGCATCGGCTCCGGTTACAGGAGCCGGAGCGTACGAGTCCCTTGCGATGCGCAACGGGATGATGTCGGCGCGCTTCAGCTTGCCTCCAGCGAGCACCAGCTTCAGGGCTGCCGTCTCGTAGGTCGTGCTTGCGGCCATGTCGAAGATGAAATTGCCCAATGAATAGATGATGAGGCCATCATGGTAGTGTTCCACCGATTGCAGTACGTGGGGGTGGTGACCCAGGACGGCTGTGGCACCAGCGTCGATTGCGGCTCTTCC
>CAXZAJ010000259.1:0-5958 GCA_964293355.1 uncultured bacterium | reverse complement strand
GTGTCCAGGGCCCTCCGCGACGACGACTGCGAGGGCGGGGAACGAATGGTGCGCGCCAACGGACTCGATACGCCCTCCGGCCCCGAGGACATCCCCGCCGTCGTCGCGGGCGGCGTCGATGCGGTCCGCCTGCCCAAGACTGACGGCCCCAAAGACATTATAGCCGTGGAACGCGCTGTCGAGGCCGCCGAGCGGCGTTTCGGCCGCCCCGTGGGCTCAGTAAAGCTGATCGCCGCCATCGAGACGGCAAACGGTATCCTGTACGCACGCGAGATAGCAGTGGCCAGCCCGCGCCTCGTCGCAATCGCCATCGGAGCTGAGGATTTCGTCACAGACATGCACACCACGCGCAGCGCAGACGGCGTCGAGCTGCTCGCGGCGCGCAGCATGCTCATAATGGCGGCGCGCGCCGCCGGCATCATGGCCATCGACACGGTGTTCACCGGCGTCGACGATCCGGAAGGCTTCCTCCGCGAGGTACGCCTCGCCAAGCAGCTCGGGTTCGACGGCAAGAGCGTCATCCATCCGTCGCAGATAGCGCTGGCCCATTCGGTGTACACGCCGACGGCGGAAGAAATCGCAAAAGCCCGGCGCGTTAGGGCGGCTGCCGCCGAAGCGGAAGCCAAGGGCTCGGGCGTCATTTCACTGGACGGCAAGATGATCGACAAGCCCATCGTGGAGCGCGCGGTGCGCGTCCTGGCGCTGGCCGGGGAGGTGGAAGCATGAGCTTGAATGCCAACGGGAGAGACATACCCGATTCATTACCGGGCTACGGGACGCTCAGGGCGTATACGGCTGAAGCCGGTCCCATGACGCCGCGCCCGAGAGGCGCGAAGGTATATCCGGACCTCGAGAAAGCGCTCGACGCCGCTGGCGTGCGGAGCGGCATGACGATATCGTTCCACCATCATTACAGGGAAGGCGACGTGATCGTCAACATGATAGTCGACGCGCTCGCGCGCCGCGGCGTTCGCGATCTCGTGCTCGCCCCCAGCTCCCTGACATCCGTTCACTCCCCGCTCGTAGCCCGTATCAAGGACGGTACGATACGCTCGATCCGGACGAGCGGGCTGCGCGGTCCGCTGGCCGACGCGATCAGCGCCGGCGTCATGGACGAGCCGGTCCTGATTCAGTCCCACGGTGGCCGGGCGCGAGCGCTCGACTGCGGCGAAACGAAGATCGACGTGGCCTTCATAGGCGTGCCGACCTGCGACGAACAGGGCAATGCCAACGGCTCGAGCGGCGCGTCCGCCTGCGGCTCGCTCGGCTACCCGATGGTAGACGCCCGAAACGCGCGCACGGTGGTGATGCTTACCGAGGAATTCGCCCCGTACCCGCTGATGCCCGCCTCGATACGCCAGGACTACGTCGACATCATCGTCAAGGTCGAGTCCGTCGGCGACGCATCCGGTATCAGCAAAGGCGCGACACGCATGACCCGCGACCCGCGCGAGCTCCTGATAGCCAGTTTGACGGCCAAGGCCATCTCGGCCGCGGGCATCGTGAAAAACGGATTCTCGATGCAATCAGGATCAGGAGGCGCAAGCCTCGCCGCGATTCGCTTCATCAGGGAGATCATGATCGATCGCGGCGTCAAGGCGTCGTTCGTACTGGGCGGCATCACGAGCCAGATCGTGCAAATGCTCGAAGAGGGCCTCGTGGGTACGCTACTCGACACGCAGAGTTTCGATGGCGTAGCCGCGAAATCGCTGGCGACCAACGTCAATCACCGAGAGATAGACGCTTCGTACTACGCCAACCCGGGACTCGCGGGTTGCGCCGTCGACGCTCTCGATCTCGTCATTCTTTCCGCGATGGAAATCGACCTCGACATGAACGTCAACGTCATCACCGGATCCGACGGCGTCATCCGCGGGGCCTCGGGCGGCCACAGCGACACCGCCGAGGGAGCAGGCCTGACGGTTATCGTCGCGCCGCTCCTGCGCGGCAGACTACCCACGGTGATGAAATCCGTGACGTCCATCATCACGCCCGGATCGAGCGTCGACCTGCTCGTGACAGACCGCGGCCTGGCGGTCAATCCCGCCCGGCCCGAGCTGCGCGACGCGCTGGTCAAGGCAGGCTTGCCGGTCCGCGACATCGAGGAACTGAAGCGCATCGCCGAATCCTTGACGGGCATCCCGAAGCCGCTGGAATTCGACGATCGGATCGTCGGCCTCATCGAGTATCGCGACGGTCGCATCATCGATGTGATCCGTCGGCCCAAGGGTCTCCGGGCATGAACGCGCCGTACCGGCCCGATCACGGGAGCGACCGCGCAACGCTCGAGGCCGCGCTGGCCGAGCGCGACCGCAGGAGGACCGAGACGGACGCTCTCTTGCGGGCAGGCGCGCGATCAGTGATACGCCTAAGCTCAAGGCTTCCGTACAGCCTTCGTGAACAGGGTGCCGCCGATGATCCCGTTCGTCGAGGCGCCGACGTGTTCCAGTCAGCCTGCCGTGAACGGGGGCTTACCGTGCGCTTGCAGGGTACCGGTAACGGAGTGCTCGGTCCGTGGTGGTTATGGACCTCGTCCACTAGCCCTGACGACCTAAAAAGCTCGTCGCTCTACATCGAGGAAGGCTCATGGCTAGGCCAGCTTCTCGACATCGACGTCGCCAGCGTGGACGGTCCTGCGAGTCGTTCTTCGCGCTGTCTGCCGCCGCGCCCCTGCGTCGTCTGCGGCGGCGCGGCGCTCGCGTGCGCCGGGAGGAATGCGCATGCGAGTGCGGAGGTGGATGCCGCTTTCACAGATATTCTCAGGCGCTCGGTGAGCGCTCATCACTTCGGATCTCCGGACCACAGCGCCGTTGGCGCCGAGCCGTCCTTGACAATAGAAGAGATCAAAACCAAAGGAGGAGATACACCATGAACCGTATCACCCGTATCATCGTGGCTATCGCGCTCGTCGCTGCCCTGACGACTTCAGCGTTCGCCCAAGAGAAAGGCTACCCCAGCAAAACCATTGAATGCTACGCCCCAAGCGGCGCGGGTGGCGGCTGGGACCTTACCATCCGCACCGTCTCCAAGACCCTGACTGACACCAAGCTGGTCAAGGTCGCCATGCCCGTGGAGAACAAAGCCGGCGGCGGCGGCGCGGTGTTCCTCACCGCCCTCCAGTCGATGAAGAAGAAGGACAACGTACTCGTCGTCTATAGCCCGCCGATCCTGCTGATCAACCTGAATGGCACCACGCCGTTCTCCTACATGAACACCACGCCGCTGGCCCGCCTGATCACCGACTACGGTGCCTTCGTGGTCCGCAAGGATTCCAAGTACACGTCCATTTCCCAGGTCATGAAAGACATCCTCGCCAATCCCGCCAGCGTAAAGATCGGCGGCGGTTCGGCAGCCGGCTCGATGGACCATATCCAGTTCCTCATTGTTGCCAAGGCCGCGGGAATTACCAATCTCAAGCAGGTCCAGTTCATCAGCTTCCAGGACGGTTCGGCTCCTGCCCAGGTACTCGGCGGCCACATTGACCTGTTGACCACCGGCCTCAGCGATGTCCGCGGCCTGGTCGAATCCGGCGACCTCCGTGTGCTGGCGTCCACCGCCCCGGTCCGCCCGGAATTCGGCATTGGCAAGGACGTACAGACCGTCCGCGAGCAGGGCATTCCCGCCGACTTCTCCAACTGGCGCGGAATTTTCGGGCCGCCCGAGATGCCCGCCTACGCCGTGACATTCTGGCGCGACGCGTTCGCCAAGATGGTCAAGACCCCCGAGTGGAAGAAGGCTTGCGAGGCCAACGGCTGGGTGCAGAACTATGCCGACCAGCCCGAGTTCCTCAAGTTCCTCGAGGCGCAGAATGCCGTCTCCAAGGACATACTCACCGAACTCGGCATGGCAAAAAAATAACCATTTTCGCGATGGGCCGGATTCTGGTTGTTGAGCCGGTTCCGGCCTTCATCGCGATGACCCCGGAGGAATGCTATGACCTGGAACATGATAACGGGCCTGATCGCGACGCTCATAGGCATCGCGTACGGCTGGAGCACCTTGACTCTGCCACGCGCGACGTTTGGCAGCGCGACGGGGCACATCGTCTACCCGGTAATACTCGGCGTGATGATGACCCTGCTCGGACTTGCTCTCGTGGTCAAGGAACTGCTGGCCAAGGGACCGAAGAACGCCAAGGACTCTCCCAAATTCGGCAAGCTTACGAGGCATGGCAAGGAAATTGCCATCGCGATACTGGCGAGTGTCGGATACGCCCTCGTCTTCATACCGTTCGGGTATGTGATCTCGACTATCCTGTACCTCGGCGCCGTGTTGTTCCTCGTCAACGGCCGCGTCAAGGTCGTGCGGACCGTGCTTGTAGCCGTGCTGTTCAGTATCGGCGTGTACGTCCTCTTCTCCATACTCCTCGGGATACAGCTCCCGCGGATGCCTTTCCTCGATATCTAGAAAGGAGGACGACATGCAAGAAGCATTATCCCAACTGTTCCTGGGCTTCCAGGTCGCGCTCACGCCCATCAACATCATGTGGACGACGCTCGGCGGCGTCCTCGGCACCATCATCGGCATGCTCCCGGGACTCGGCCCGGCCACCGGTGTCGCGGTGCTCCTGCCCCTCACCTTCAAGATGGGCCCCGTAGGCGCCATGATCACCATGGCAGGCGTCTACTACGGCGCCATGTTCGGCGGGTCCCGCGCGTCGATACTCCTCAACACGCCCGGAGACGGCGCGGCCATAGCAACCTGTTTCGACGGCTACCCTATGACCCAGAAGGGCCGCGCCGAAGCAGCCCTCGCGATGTCGGCCGTAGCCTCGTTCATAGGCGGCATGATAGCCAACGTCGCGATGGTTTTCATTGCGGTGCCGATGGCCCGGTTCTCGCTTAAATTCGGCCCCGCTGAATACACGCTCCTCATGGTGTTCGCCCTCGTCGCCACCGCGGCAATGTCAAAGGAAAAGATACTACAGGGCTTCATAGGCATGATCTTTGGCTTGATGATAGCCACGGTGGGTCTGGACGGGCTCACGGGTGTCAACCGCTTTACCTTTGGCATCCTTGAACTGATGGGCGGCGTTGACTTCCTCATCATAATCATAGGCATCTACGCCCTCGGCGAGGTCTTCAAGAGCTTCAAGACCGTACACGACCCGAGCTACAAGATGCAGACCAAGTTCGGCAAGATCACCTTTACCAGAGAAGACTGGAAACGGTCCTGGCCGGCCATACTGCGCGCCACGCCGCTCGGTTTCTTCATTGGAGCCCTGCCCGGAGCCGGCGGCACCATGGCCGCGCTGATGGCCTACAACAACGAGAAAAGCGTATCCAAGCACCCTGAGGAATTCGGCAAGGGAGCAATCGAGGGACTCGCGGCACCAGAGGCAGCCAACAACGCGTCCAGCGTCGGCGCCCTCATACCCATGATGACACTGGGCATCCCCGGATCCGGCACCACCGCGGTGATGCTCGGGGCCCTCCTGATGCTCGGACTTCAGCCCGGCCCGCTCCTCTTTACCAAACAGCCGGAAGTGGCCTGGGGCATGATAGCGTCGATGTTCATCGGCAACATCATACTCCTCATCGTCAACATGCCCATGGCGAGCATGCTCGTACGCATACTTGCAGTTCCCGCAAAGGTCCTCTACCCGCTGATCCTCGGACTGGCGTTCATCGGCACCTACGCGATAACCAACAGCGTCATCGATTTCTTCATCCTGATCGGCTTCGGCCTCATCGGCATTTTCCTGGACAAGACGAAGATACCCACCTCCCCGTTGATATTGGGAGGCATCGTGGGTTCGACCATGGGGACGTCCTTCCGGCACGCCCTCGTGCTCTCCGTCGGCAGCCCCAAGATCTTCTACGGTTCCACCATCACGGTGGCGCTCATCGCCATGTCGGTATTTTCCATCATCTGGCCCTTTGCCAGCAGCGCTCTCAAGAAGCTCAAGGCGAACAAGGCCGCCGTATGACCGCGATGCGGACGGCGGACCTTGCCGTC
>CAXZAJ010000258.1:0-6022 GCA_964293355.1 uncultured bacterium | reverse complement strand
CCCACCTCCAACTCCTGGCTGGCCCCCCAGCTATCCGGCCTCCATGAGGAGAACCACGATTCCGTCTACGACGCGGTGCTCGTCATAACGGACCGGACGGTCCTGGACAAGCAGCTCAGGGACAACCTCTTCCAGTTCCAGAAGACGCAAGGAGTCGTGGAAGCCGTCACCAGCGACGAGGGAGCCAAGTCGAGCAAGCTTCGGGACGCGCTCCTCGGCGGCAAGCGCATCATCGTGGTGACCATCCAGACCTTCAAGCCGCTCCTGGACAAGATAGGCAACGACGAGGAACTCAAGAGGCGCAGCTTCGCGGTGATAATAGACGAGGCGCATACCTCGCAGACCGGCGGCGCCGCGGGGGCTCTCAAAAAAGTACTCGCCAAGGCGGGTTACGACGAGGACGAGGTCTCCGCCGAGGATCTCATCCTGGGCGACCTGGAAGCGCGCAAGCAGCCCGCCAACGTGTCGTACTACGCCTTCACCGCCACGCCCAAGTCCAAGACCATGGAGCTCTTCGGAACCCTGGACGCGAATGGCGTCAGGAAGCCCTGCCATACCTATTCGATGCGTCAGGCGATAGAAGAGGAATTCATACTCGACCCGCTGCAGAACTTCCTTTCCTACAAGGTGGCCTGGAAGCTCGTTCACGAAGGTGCGGAGCACAGCAACGACGAGGTGATCAAGAACAAGGCGACGAAAGCCCTTACCAAGTGGGTGCGCCTGCACGAGCACAACATCGCACAGAAAGTTAAGATCATCGTGGAGCATTATCGCGGGCACGTTGCCTGGCGATTGAACGGGCAAGCCAAGGCTATGGTCGTCACGAACAGCCGCGAAGAGGTAATCCGCTACAAGCTGGCCATCGACGCGTACATCAAGGAAAACAAGTATTCCATCGGAACGCTGGTGGCGTTCTCCGGTGACATCGAAATCAAAGACCTCGCCGACCTGCCCTTCAGCGAGGCCAACATGAATCCCGGTCTCAGGCGCAGGGACATCAAAGAAGCCTTCGACACGGGCGAGTATCAAATCCTCCTCGTCGCCAATAAATATCAGACCGGCTTCGACCAGCCCAAACTCGCCGCCATGTATGTGGACAAGAAGCTCTCCGGTGTCGCAACCGTCCAGACCCTCTCCAGACTCAACCGCATCTATCCTGGAAAGGACTGGACCGTCGTACTCGATTTCGTCAACGACCCTGATTCCATACTCTCGGATTTCCAGCAGTTCTATCGCTCGGCGAGCCTGCCGCAGGGCACCGACCCGAACCTGCTCTACAAGCTTGAAATCAAGCTCGACGCGGCGGGCATCTACCTCCAATCCGAAGTCGAGGCGTTCGCTGCCTGGTACTGGGATCCCAAGCGCCTCAAGAACAACCACTTCCAGCTTCAAAAGTATCTTCAGCCGCCCGTCCAGCGTCTCAAGGAACGCTACATCCAGGCTCTTGAGCAAAAGGACATCGAGACCAAGGATGCCCTTGAAATCTTCGTCAAGGACATGGGTAGTTTCTGCAAGATGTTCGAGTTCATCACCCAGATTTTTGATTACGGCGACGACATCGGGCTTGAGATGCGCTACTCCTGTTTCAAGGAACTGTTGCCCCTCATGCTCGGCATCATCCGCGACGGGCGGGATTCAGGCGACATCGATTTGTCAGGCGTCCGGCTGTCTCATTACGGCATCAGGCCGAAGGACGCGACCAAGCTCCAGCTCGATGCCTCTCATGTAAGCGAAATGGAACCCTCGTACGGAAGCGTCGGCTCGGGAACGAGCCATGACCCGGAGACCATTCAGTTGCTGGAACTCATCGAGCAACTCAACCTTATTTTCGAAGGAGACCTATCCGACTCGGATCTCGTGAATTACGCCTTCGCCGTGCGGGACAAGCTCCTTGAAAACGAAACGCTCCGAACCCAGGCGCAGAACAATACCAGGAAGCAATTCGACGAGTCCGACGATCTTCAGGAAGCTATCCTCGACGCGGTCGATGAACAGGCAAAGGTAAACGCTGACCTGGCCCGTCAGGTCATGAGCGACACCACGAAGCGCGACGAGTTCCTGAAGCTCATCCGCGAGCTGGCGTACTGGGGCTTTCTGAACGAGAAACAGGCGGGCTGAAGCGAACCACAAGCCGTCCCCTGCGGGGGCTTGGGGGCGGAGCCCCCAGGCGGGGGGATAGCGGAGGCGACCGGAGCCGGGCCTCAAGGCCGGCGAGGACGCCGGAGCGCAAGGGGGGCGGCTCCAGCCGCCCCCCTTCCTTGATGAACCGGATGCTTGAACCTCGTGCGCCGGCGAGGGTAGTCTGGCGCTTTCGGGGGTAAGCATGGATTGGTACGTCAACTGGGTCACGGAGAACCTGCTCCTGTCGGCCTTCATACAGTTCGCGATTCTGGGCAGCGCGGGCGAGGTCGTGGGCATCATCGCATCAAAGCGCAGGCCGTCGAACAAGGCGCTCGAGTGGCTGGCCAAGGCGATCGTCTGGGGCTTGCTGGGCATCCTGGTAAAATACTCGTTTACCGGTTTCAAGGGCTTCCTGGCCGCGCTCGTGGACAAGGGCTTCCTGCCTGCCGCCTTTGAAAAAATCACGATACTCCGGGCTCTTGCCCTGTCGATCCTGACCAACAGCATGTTCGGGCCGCTGCTCATGGTGCTGCACCGCACCAGCGACAACCTGATCGCGCGCACGAGGGGCTACAAGGGCATCGAAAAGAGCCTTGCGACGCTGGCCTGGTTCTGGGTGCCCGCGCACACGGTCACCTTCGCGCTGCCCCTGGAATACCAGATCGGGCTGGCAGCGCTGTGGTCGGTGGCGCTGGGGCTGATCATGGGGTTTACCAAGCGGAAGTCGTAGCAGCGGGGGCACTACTGGCAAATTTCATCTGCACATCAAACCCGCTTCAAGATGCTGGTGACCAAAATCCCGGGCTCCCCTTTTTAGCAGAGCCATCTTCATTGTTAATCGCTTTGCTACGGTAGTATACTACGTACGAGGAGCATCAATGTCCGAGTATAGAGACCGAATACATGCTGATCCCTCAATCCTCAACGGGAAACCAGTCATCAAGGGAACACGCATATCCGTGGAACTGGTTCTTTCACGATTGTCGGAAGGTGCTTCCATCCAGGCTCTTCTTGTGGCCTGGCCGAATCTGAGCATATCTGATATTCAGGCTGCCTTGGCCTATTCAGCAGCAGTCATAGCCCACGAAGAGTTATTGGTTGGATAAACCCATCCTTCTGGCCGACGAAAATGTTCACGCCGGAATAATCGCAAGGCTCAGAGAATCAGGATTTGAGGTCATCTCAATCCGGGAAACCATGGGTGGAGCGTCGGACAGGGAAGTACTGCAAAAGGCAAATTCCATGTCCGCAATTCTTGTAACAGAAGACTCGGACTTTGGGGAACTGATTTTCTCCCATGATATCCCTGCCATAGGGGTAGTCTACCTGCGGTATGCATGGTCTGAGCTAGACAGGATTGTAAACGCGCTTATTACCGTTCTCTCGACAAAAGCCACTCGCGGGAGTTTCTTTACCATAACTCCACAAAAAATACGGGAACGCAAGCTGCCTTAAGATGACTGAACATATTCCTTGACACACCGGGGAATAATGCAAGGTCGGCTCGAATCAAGACCAGTATTCGGGGTCAGCCCCCGGGGTGCTCTGCACGGCAACTCGAGTATCCTCGTTCCATGGGCAGGAAAAAACGGTCTTGCCAGTTCGAAGGGTGCCAGCTCCCGTGACTTGTTGCCGTCGGTGAGTTCCACCGTCACCTGTATCAGTTCCGTATCGGTGACAAAGTCTATCTCACCCTTGGCAGTCTTCCAGAACCGCGGTCGCTCACCCTTTCGCAACAGGTCGACCAGGCACTGATTCTCCCAGAGCTTGCCGAGATCAGGCCTGTCCTTGACCATCTGGTACAGGCCGTTGTCAACCAGATAGTACTTCCTGGAGCCGCCATCGACGGCGGCATTGGCGAGCGGGTACACGAACAGGGCCTTCTGGAAGTAGTCAAGATATTCGTACAGGCTGTCCTTGCCCACCTTGAATCCCTGGCTCCTGAAATCGTTGTACCATCGATGAACCGAGCCCTCTTTGGTAAACGACAACAGTACTTTCCGCAAGAGTCCTTGCAGGAGGGCAAAGTTCTTGAGCCCATGCCGCTCCACGATATCCCTGAACAGCATCACATCCCAATATGAAGCAAGCAGGTTGCGCTTCAGATCCTCGCGATCCGCCAGAACCACTTCGGGAAAACCGCCCCAGCTCAGGTACTCTTCCAGGAGCACCGTACGTTCAGCCCTGTGCGATGAAGACAACTCCGCGGGGAAATCCTTCCCCTTGAACCGGAGAAATTCCGCAAACGACAGCGGGTACAGTCTGTAGCTGAGCAGTTTTCCTCGCAGCTGAGCCGACAGGTGCTCCTCAAAAACCTCGGCATTCGAGCCGGTGATGAAGACCCTGCCACCCCTGTTCTGCAGATACTTGAGGCCAGCCTCGAACGCGTCAATTTCCTGTATTTCGTCGAGAAGGAAGAGAGGTTTCTGGCCGGAACCCGTTTCAAGCGCCGAAAGCCACAGGAGTTCCCAGTCCTCAGCCCCGAACCCGGCCCATGCAATCTCGCCAAAGTCTATCCACACACAGTGTGCAGGTGGAGTCTGCGTATCAGCAGCCACCTGCAGAAGGAACACCGACTTGCCCGCTCGCCTTGGTCCGACGATGGCCGCAATCTTGCCTGTTTCTTCCAGGAAGCCGTAATCCAGCTCAAGATCGCGCCTGAAATAGCGGATGCGCGGCAATCGCTCGCGGGCGTCAAGAATATGCTGCTTGATTTTTTCCTTGTTCACATGGAAAGAATAGGTTGCTATTTCCATTTTTGCAAGGAAACATTGTGTAAAATGAACAGCGGATTGATTCTCTTACGGGCAATTCCAGCTGAAACCCTCGAAAATCGAACTGTGCACCGCCACGCCGCGGCGGTGTTCCTTTACCGGGGCGAACAGGGCTCCGTCGCGGACGTACTGGAACACGGTGCCCGTCTCAGGCTGGACTATCCAGTATTCCCGGACGCCGTTGCGCTCGTACAGCTCTTTCTTGACGCCAAAATCCTTGTTGGCGGTACTGTCGGACAGCACCTCCGCCACGAAGTCAGGCGCGCCATGGATGCCGTCGTTGTGAATTTTGCCCTGTTCACACACGACCATCACGTCGGGTTCCACGACGATACCGCCATCGTCCCGTTCGGCTTCTTCAAGAAAGACATCCAGCGGAGCCATGAAGGGTTTGCAGGGTTTGCCGCGGAGGAATGAGCGCAACTCCCCGAAAAGGTCACCGGCTTTTTCCTGGTGAGGAACCCGCGGGGCGGGGCTCATGCCGTACGCGATGCCGTCTATCAGCTCCCAGCGTTCATCAGATGGCCAGGATCGCCAGTCAGCCAGGGTATACCGTTCATCGCTTTTCAGCGCGCTTGTGCCTTCTGTTCGTGTCATGGCATACCTCCTGAACTCTTATCAATAGTATAGCATGGATGGATGGACGGCACCGGCAGGTTGGCGGGATCATTCAGTCTACCGTTCCGCGATTTCCATGCAGGTAGAGGCAGAGGAGGTCGCTCGCTATGGTCGCGCCGGCAAGGGCCGTGATCTGGGCATTGTCGTAGGGCGGCGATACTTCCACCACGTCCATGCCCACGACGTTGAGGCCGGCCAGCGCCAGCAGTATTCCGCGGGCCTGCCAGGTAGTCAGGCCGCCGCACACCGGCGTGCCGGTTCCGGGAGCATAGGCGGGGTCAAGGCAGTCGATGTCAAAGGTCACGTAGGCGCGGCGCCCGCCCACGACGCTCTTGATCCTGGCCGCAACGGCCGCGGCACCTGACTCGTGCACGGCGGCCCCGTCGATGACGGTAAAACCGCTGTCATAGGCATTATTGGTACGCATGCCTATCTGTACGGAATGCGCAACGTCCACCATGCCTTCACGGGAGGCATGGTAGAACATGGTGCCGGGGTCGAACCCCATC
>CAXZAJ010000257.1:0-6033 GCA_964293355.1 uncultured bacterium | reverse complement strand
GCCACCGACCCCGAGTCCACCGATCGCCTCGCCGGGCTTGCGCTGGAGCGCGCTACCGCGGAGGGGATGAACCTCACCGCCAAAGGCGACCGCCCCGAAGCCAGGCGGCTGCTCGTCGTCGCCAACCGCCCCGACCGCCCCGACCGCGCGCTCCTGTTTGCTGAATACGCCATGGCCAGACTCGCTGCCGCGGAATGCGCGGAAGGCGCCGTCAGGACCGTCCGGTATGACGAGGCGGTATTTCTGGGACCGCTGCCACTGCGGGCACGCCGCGCCCTGAACCGCTCTGGCCTGCGTTACCGCTGCATCCGGAAACCTGAAGAATTCGACCACGGCACTTCTGCTGACACGCTCATCGTTGCCGCTGGCAACCGGGGCGGCCCGGGCAAGGCCCTGCACGCATGGGCCACTGCAAGGGCCGGAAAGAAGGCTGGCGCATGAGCACTGAACTGTACCTGATAGCCGGCGTCGTGCTGGGCATGCTCTTTACCGAACTGACCGGCATATCCCCGGGCGGCATCATCGTGCCCGGTTACGTGGCCCTGTTCTGGAACCAGCCAGGCCGCCTTGCGCTGACCGCCGCCGTGGCCCTGCTCACCGCGCTTGCCCTGAAGCTCGCGTCACGCTGGCTGCTCCTCTTCGGACGCCGCCGTTATGCACTGTTCATACTGGTGGGCTTTACCCTGCGGGCAGGCGCGCAACTGGTGCTGCCCGAGCTGTTCCCCGCGCTCGGCGGGCTGGAAGCCGTGGGCTGGCTGGTGCCCGGCATCATAGCCACAGATGTGGACAAGCAAGGTACGCTCAAGACCTTTGCCGCGCTCGGGGCGGTGGCAGCCCTGGTGCGGCTCGTAGCGCTGGCGCTGGCATGAAGCGCGGCTTCTGGCTCCTGTGCGCCGTCCTTGTGCTTTGTTACCTCGCCGCGGCGAAAGCCTGGCTCCTGTTCCCAGCCGAGCCCGCGGCGCTGGAAGCGGCCACCGTGCAGGCAGCGGCCATTGCTGCGGTGCGAGCCGAACGCCTTGCCCGCGGCATTCCCATAGACCCAGAGACCGACCGCAACCTCACCGGCCTCATAGGTGACGACTACACGGGCTTGACCAGCACCCTGGGCAGCCTGGGTGCCAAGCGAAGCGCCGCCACCCCCGAAGCCGCCGCCCTGCTCGTGCGGCTCCTGCGTGAAGCCGGCGTTACACAAGGCTCGCGGGTGGCTGTCAACGCCTCCGGCTCGTTTCCCGGCTTCGCTCTGGCGGCCATCGCCGCCTGCGGTGCGCTGGAGGCCGAAGCGGTGATAGTACTGTCACTCGGCTCGTCCACCTGGGGCGCCAACAGGCCCGACTTTACTGTTGCTGACATCGTGCTGGCCGCCATGGATCACGGTGCCTTTCCGCCCGGCTACCGCGTAACCTTGGCAGCCGTAACTCCCGGCGGCTCAGACGACCGTGGCCTCGACCTGGACCGCGAGCTTCTGGAAGCAGCCCTCGCGAGGGTGGCAGACCACGGCGTGCCGGTGCTGCGACCGGCCAGCCTGCAGGAGAGCGTGTCGCTGCGCATGGCCCTGTTCAGGAGTGGAGGCGAACCGGACCTCCTTTTGACCATAGGCGGCAATTATGCCTCCACCGGCGCTGACCCCGAACTGGCCCTGCTGTCAGGTCTGATAAAGAATTCATCATCCGTCTCCGCACAGGGCACGGGCCTCGTGCAGGAATTCCTCCGGGCCGGCAAACCCGTGGTGCAGGTGCTCAACGTTGGAAGCCTCTTTGCCCGCTACGGCACGCCCTTTGACCCATATCCGCTGCGGCCCGTCGGAACGGGCAGGGTGTACCGCGACCGCAGGCAACCCGCGGCGCTGCTGCTCGCAGTGGCGGCGGTGGCGCTGGTCGCGTATGGGGTGGCACAGAGGAAAGTCAGGTAGAGTCAAGGGTAAAATTACGTCCGGACCCCCAGGGATTTTTGCCGACGCCATGCTCCTGAAGTGGTGTCATTTGTCTTGACAGTCAGGGCAGTGGTGCAAAGAAGAGCGCCCAGTTGATTGCGCTCCTCGAAGAATCAACCACGATACTGGAACAATAGAGCCACAGGAGGAAAAGGTGAATATTCTTATAGCCGGCGCGTTCGGCAACCTGGGCACACAGATTACCAGGGCCGCCGTGGCCGCGGGGCACAACGTTACAGCCGCTGACAGGGTCGTCAAAAGCATCGAGGGGCTTGACGCCTCACGGTATACCGTCCGTCAGATCGATGTGACAAAACCCGAGACCTTGGCCGGACTGTGCAACGGCATGGACGTACTGATCTCCACCGTCGGCTTGACCACAGCGAGTACCGTCGTTACCCATTACGACATCGACATCGACCTCGACGGCAACCGCAACCTGCTCAAGGAATCACAACAAGCCGGCGTGCCCAAGTTCATCTACACCTCGGTCATCCACGTTGATACCGATCCATCCATTCCCATGCTCGACGCCAAGCACCGCTTCGAGCTTGCCCTGAAGGCAAGCGGCATTGACTACCTGATAGTCAGGCCGACCGGGTATTTCTACGATATAGCAAAGGTATTCAAGCCCATGATCGCTTCGGGTACCGTCCGCCTGCTTAGGGGCCTGACTTCCCGTGCCAATGTCATAGACACCGCCGATCTGGCTGACTACATCATGACCCACCTTGACGCTTGGAATGGCCGTGCTGTTCAGGGCAAACCTGAGCCTGGCCACCGCTGCGGCGCTTTTCGTCCTTGGTAGCTACGCGCTGCGGCTGGGGCTCTTCCTGGCAATCCGTGAAGCCCGCGGAGGAGCTTACAAGCAGGTACTTGAAGAGGCGACGGCGGGAGCAAAGAAAATTCCATTATTCCTGTCAGTACTGGTATGGATAACCGTGGGACTGTTGTTTTTTGCCCAAGTTTCGCCGTTGTATTTCAGGCTGGAAAACGGCCTTGCGGAAAAGGACCAGATGCTGCTCTGGGCTGGCGTGTTCATAAGCCTCTGCGGATTGCTTTTACAGACTAGCGCAGATGCCGCAAAATCCGCCGCCAAGAAACGCTACCCGGGCCTCTTCTGTTCAAGCGGACTCTTCCGTATTGTCCGCTGCCCAAATTACCTGGGCGAGATAATCGTCTGGACCGGCGTGCTCACCGGGTCGCTCAGTTGCCTTTCCGGCCCGGCACAGTGGCTGATAAGCGTAGCTGGCTATCTTGCCATCATATTCATTATGTTCAACGGAGCGCGCCGCCTTGAAAAACGCCAGAGCGAAAGCTATGGCAGCGATCCTGAATTCCAGGCGTACTGCCGGACCGTTCCAATCCTGATTCCCCTGGTTCCCCTGTACTCCCTGAAAAAGTACGCATTCCTGGGCTAAGGAAACGTACCGTGCCAGATCATCGATAGAACTGGTCAAGATACCGCGCATATTCCTCAAGGCTGCCCTCAATGGAATCGTGGAGCAGTCAAAAACCATGAACCTTCCACGGGTGGACGGCAAGATACTCCTGGATGGCAAGACCCTCGATTTGATCAATGATCAACGCGGCAGGGAAAAGGAAGCGTAGTAGACCCAGGAAGGCCGGGTCTGAGCACCCGGCTTTTGTCATTACTAGTTGCTATGCAGAATGGCTATATAATTGAATTTTTTCCAGGTCCTTTTCAAGTTTCTTCTTTGCTTCTCTTATTTCCAGTTCATTTTGTAGATTCAGCCAAAATTTATAGGTATTGCCAAAATATTTAGAAAATCGTAAGGCCATCTCTACACTCAATTTTCTTCTATTATGTATCAGATCAAGAATGGTACTGGTAGAAACGTTCAGTTCTTTTGATAATCTATATGGAGTTATATTCATCGGTTCCAAAAATTCACTCACCAATATTTCTCCTATCGTTGGTGTATCGAGATAATCTTCAGTCATTTTAAAAACCTCCTCTCAATGATAATCAACGATGGAGACTTCTTTTGCCTCTCCATTATTGAACTTGAATTGGATACGCCATTGATCATTAATCTGTATTGAACAAAAGTCTTTCATTGCACCTTTTAGATGCTCGAATTTGTTAGATGGGGGAATTCTGAAATCATCTTCAGATGTAGAAGCATCGATCATCAACAGTTTAACCAATGCTCTCTTTTGTATTTCAGGTGGAAGTCGTCTTGATTTCTCCTGATGGAATACTTTTTCTGCTTCAGGATCACTGAATGACGAAATCATACCTATACTATATGAACATCAGATATATCTGTCAAGCAGATAGTTGTCTTGAACCTGATACACACTGCCGCACAAAGTGTGCGATTGATAGTAGTGAGTACTTCATCCTGAAAAATTGACAAGATAGTGATGAAGGAAAACAGCACCGGGACATTGTCAACGGGGTTACGGCCGGGGGTTTTTCCAAAATAACCAAAGCAAGGACGGTGTAGCAGACGCGGAAGACCGGGTCTGAGCACCCGGCCTTCCGCGTCATGCATACATTCAACCTACGATGAACTGCTCTTCAAGCTCGCCTTTGCGCAGTTTCTTGCCGTTAGGCCTGGAAGCCACGACAATGCCGTAAGAACCCTGAGGCATGTCCGCCGGCAGCTGGATCTCCAGCCTGTTTGCGCCGACGTACAGATACTTGGTAATCCTGGTGGCTTCACCGTTCATGAAGAAGACGCCCTGTTCAGGATCGTCGATATCAAAGCCGAGCCTCTCGCCATGTACCAGCATTACGTCGCCAGGTGATGCAAGAAGTGAAGTTTTGGTCAGCATAGCCATAGCTGACTCCACGTGCGGTGCGGACCGGTCATGCCAGACAACCCGCGCGACCTCGGTTCTGGCCGTTATCTCGGCGAGTATGGACTTGTTCGGCGTGAAGGACAGACCCCACGAGTGATCAGGATTTGTCTTGGGAGAGAAGACCTCGATTAAATCATGGAGCAGGCCCTTGGCCGAGAGGTAGAATCTGCCGAACGGCGTGATGATGTTCCGGCCTGCCACGAGCTGGTCTACGGCGCCGGCCTTGTAAGCCATGACGATGGCCCTGATCTCGGCCGGGCTGTATTTGCCAAGCATCTTGGAGACATAGACGTAGAGCCCTTCTTCCGAGAGCGAATCCGCCCTCGCCGTACGAAGGCAGTACTTGGTGCCGATATTCGGCAGATTGATGAGTTGTGCCATGATCGTTACAGACATTTTTTCATCCACATCGATTCAGGCTCGCCTGCTGATCGGGCAGGCAACCCTGGATCACCGTACTTTGAGATACCGTTTCCCATAAGGGCCGGTTCCTGACAGAAGGACTCCTTGTCCAATCAAGAAGTATTCATGGTATTAAAAATAAAGCAAATGAACTCTTGCAAGAATAGTGAAAAAAAGAATTAATTTTGAAATAATGTTTGTCTATTCGATAATAATGTAGCGTTAATAAATAATATAAGCATATTATCTCCATTCTGGAATGGAGATTCTGGCGCCGCTACGGTTTTTCGTGAGCAAGTCAGTTATAGCGTGGATTTGTATCTACTGGAGTTCAGGACGCTGTCTGCTAAGCTTCTCTGGAATGCCTGCTGATATTCTGCGGGAGCTTTGCAGATGCGAGGTGGGGGAGAATTGAGAGGGAAGATCGTACTAATTGTTTTGACGATCCCGCCCTGCCGGTATACACTGACCTTCATTAGCAATGACTAAAAAAGGTTCCAGGTATGCAACTCCAGTCAAACGCTCCTGACCCGCAACCCGCGGTCAGGCATGCGGCTTCCTTTGCCAGATTGGCCTCCCTGCAAGGCAGCGACCTGGATTCTTCTTCGAGGTTAAGGGGGCACTACTGAAAGCAATTCGGCCGCCGTTGCCAGATGTGCCCCCTGCCGCGGGCTTTGTTGGCGGGGGGGGGTCTCGCCCCGCGGGCCCCGCCGCGCGGAGCGGGGGACGAAGGGGAAGGGCAGACACGGCCCCCCCCCCCCCCCCCCCCCGGGGTGGGGGGGAAAAAGGGGGGCGGGGGGGCGGGCCTGCGGCGACCCGCGCGTGCGGATGGAATACAAGCCACACCTTATATTTACGAGTCCGGAATG
>CAXZAJ010000256.1:0-6059 GCA_964293355.1 uncultured bacterium | reverse complement strand
CCTTGAGCCCGACAGGATCCTGGATGTACAGGAACTTGATGAACGGGTTGGGCTGGAACGGTCCCGAGTGCACCGGAATGTTCCTTGATTCGAGTAGCTTCATGAATCCGTCAAGCGTATCGACGACAAAGCCCATGGAGATGTCCTTGCCGTAGCTGACGGCCGTGGTCGCCCTGTTCCAGATCAGCTCCACCTGCGTCTCGCCCTCGCCGAGGAACACGATCTCCATGTCCGGGTTGGGCTGCATGCGCCTGGCGATCTTGAGGCCGATGATGTCCTGATAGAAAGCCAGGGATTTCTTGAGGTCCGTTACCGTAATGGTGGTCCAGCAGTAGGTCATAGTGACTCCTTGTTTCAATTGATCCGCGATACAGATCAGTTCACATCGCCCCAGTACACATCGGTGTCGCCGTGCAACAGGTGGCCGATGAGCACCTTGGGGTACACCCGTGCTGCGTTGTGCGCCGCTATTTCCACCCAGGCAAGGCCGGACTGGCCTTCGTCGAGGTGGCTTGCCTTCATGGCATCCGGCTCGGTCAGCAAGCGGCAATCGAACATGAACTCGACCTGGTGCGCGTCGTCGGTGGCGCCGAACTCGTGGTTGCGGCCGATGTATTCGCGGATGTAGCGCAAGCAGCCAACCTCGACGGTCGCGCCGAGTTCTTCAAGGCACTCGCGCCGTACGGTTGCCGTAAACGTCTCATCCTTTTCCTGGCCGCCGCCGGGAAGCAGGTAGTAGGTGCCGTATTCGTCGGCTTTCTGGATGCAGAGGAGCTTGTTGTCCCTGATGATCAGCGCCTTGACCGAGTTCCTGACTGGGTACATGCAGGTACTCGGCTACGATTCTATGATGCCGAGCAGTATGAGCACGCCGACGACTGCAAGGCCAGCTCCGATGACGCCGTACATGATGCGCGCGCCGTTGCGCGTCAGGGTCTTCACGAAGAAGCGGGCCTTGCCGCTGTTCATGAACCAGTCCCAGTTGAATGCGCCGCCGGCCGCCGTAAACAGGCCAGCGCCGATCAGTATGAGTCCTTCGTAGTGCATCATGCCCTCCCCAGCTTATGGAATACGATAGCGTACTTGATGGTAAAGACATACCACGGAACCAGCGACAGGAGCGAGAAGACAAGACCGATGGTTCCGGCCGTCGAGGGAATGACCATGAAGATGCTCGCCGCGAGGCCGAACGCGGCGGTTCCCTTGCTGAAGGTTTTGCTCCTGAACATGAGCGCAGCGATGACTAGCAAGGTGATGCCGTTGAGCACATAGTAGGCGTCAAACGCGGTGCCGGTCCAGCTTGACACCATCACCTGCCCCGCCGCCAGGTACATGGCCTTGTCCGCCTCCGTGGCCGCCCCGGCATACATGCGTGACAGTGACAGCAGTTCGAAGGTCTTGTTGGACGAAATATACGCAGCTATGCCGATGAAGCCGAGCACCAGCGCCAGCTGCAACAGTCCCCTGTTGGTTTCCCTGAGCGAATGGTAGAAAGCCAGGTAGATGACGGCGATCAGGATGTTGTTCAGCAATATGAAAAAGTCAGCATGGAAAAATCCGACGAACAGGTTGGAGTCGAACAGCTGGAACCATTCAGGCACATTTTTTGGCATCGGAAAGATGGAAAACACGGCGATCTGCGCCGGGATGATGACCAGCATGGCCAGTGATGCGTAGAAGGCTACTCTATACAAACCCGCGTAGCCAGAATTTTGATGCGTTTCAGTCATGTTCAAACCTTTCATTTCTGATTTCAGGAACGGGCGATTCTAACCTGACTTGCAGGTGCGCGCCAGTGTCTAAGCCATTACGCAGGCACCTTTATCAAAACAGCGGAAGCTTGAAGCGCACGACGCTATGGTTCCCCATGTCTCCCACGTATACGCGGCCTTCCTCATCGACAAAGCAGTCCATCGGCGAGAAAAACTGGCCGTCTCCGTAGCCAAAGGTACCGAATGTACGCCAGCCATATGCCCAGCCGTTGTAGCGGACGATGCGGTAGTTGCCGGTGTCCGCGATGTAGATGGCGCCATCCTGGTCAACGGCGATGCCGCGCGGATCGTAAAACTGATTGCCGCCCGTGCCCGCCGCCCCGACGCTGGAGTAGCCGCTTCCAGTCATGTCGGCAACCCTGACTATCCTGTCGTTGCCGGTCTCGGCGTGGTACAGGTAGCCATCGGGTCCGATGGGTCCCCCCTGTGGTTCTCTGAACTGGTACGTACCGCTGCCCTGGGACCCGAAGGAAGCCCAGCCGGTCCCGCTCAGGTCGTCTATCCGTACGATGCGATGATGGCCCGAATCGGCGATGTAGATCCGGTCGGCTGCATCAATGGTCAGGTCAGTCGGGCAGTAGAGCGTCGTCTCCGGGGTTCCCGCACTCGAGAAGGCTGTCCATCCGGTACCCGCCATGTCGTCGATGCGGACTAACCTGTCGTTGACGTAATCAGAGACATGTATGCGGTCCTGTGAATCGAAAGCGATGCAGAGCGGGTAGTAAAAATTGCCGGTACCCGAACCCTGCGTTCCGTAGCTCGTCCAGTTGGTGCCGCTGAGGTCGTCCATCCTGACGATGCGGTGGTTGTACTGATCGACGACATGGATCCTGCCGGTCGAGTCGCGCGCGACGCCCCACGGATGATCGAACTGTCCCGGTCCTGCGCCTTCAGCGCCATATGAGATCCAGGGCCTTGAAATTTCGATCGATACCGTTCTGGTGCCGCTGTTCGCCATGCCGGTCCTGGCACACATCGCGCGTACGACGGTCTCGCCATCCTTGGTGACGACGATGCTGGCGGCCTCGAAAGAACTTCCTGAAGCCGGAGCGGGCCAGGAACCGTCGGTGGTGACCCAGATGGTCGCGCCGGACGTTGCCGTAGAAAACTGGACCGTGGTGTCGGCTTCATAGGTACCGGTCCCGGGAGTGATGACCGGAACGGCAGCCGCCTCCGGGGACAGTGTTCTTGCCGTAGCCGAGATGGTTGTTCCAGCGGTGATCGTCACGTACTGCGTCGCAGCGGGATAGAAGCCGTGCTTGTTGGCCATCAGCACATACATGCCCGGCGGCACGCCTTCCAGGAGAAAGGAGCCATAGCCGTCTGTCATGGTGATGTGCGAGGTGCCGCTCAGATAGACAAAAACGCCGGCGTGGGTCGTCATGCCGCCGAGATACATGTATCCGGCAATTGAACCGGTCGCCGCAGGAGTGACGTGCACAATTAGATTGACCGCTCCCGCATTCGTCTCCGCCCCCGGAGCAACAGCCACGGTGGAAACGACCTGGTCGTAGCCGTCCATAGCCACGACAAGGGTGTAGCCGGAGCCCGCTGGTACGCGGTCGAAGCGGTAATCGCCGGCATCGTCGGTCATAGCCGAGTATGATGTTCCCGCCAGAAACGCCAAAATGCCCAGGTTGCCGGACGTTGCCCCGGCCAGCGTCGCGCGTCCACGGATGGATCCGGTGGGTGTCAGGTTCAGGTCAGCCGCGGAGACCACGCGGCCGGCCTCCACGACTACTGCTGTCGTCACCGCCTGCTCGATAGAGTCGGGGCTGGACGCATAGAGCGTGTAGGTTCCCGCCTCAAGGTCACCGAGCGAATAGGCTCCATCACCATCGGTAGCTGCGTATCCTGCGATACGCCTTGATGAAACGGAGTTGACGCCTGACTGGGGTTCCGCGCTGACGGTGATGCCGGAATGGTCTTCCTGGGCGGAGTACCGTGCGAAGCCAGCGATCGATCCTGCCGTTATTTCTGGATCATCGGGAAAAAACGGGCACGACGCAAGGATCATGGCGCAGAGCACCTGAACCGCACGCGTCATTGGTCTGAAACGCATAACGCCTCCCCGTCCCGAAGTACAGGAAAGTCATGGCGTTACAGCGACGTGAAGGACGGCAGGCGATCCAGGTAACTCCGGGGCTTTTACCGCCGGATATACCCTTAATATAATCCATTGGATCATGTTTTTCATCAGGTGCGCACAGACACGCCGCGGCCGCAACTGGTTCCGTACACGGCGAAAAAGTCAGTGTCCTGTGCTTCTTGACGCGGCTGGTTACCATTGGTATATTACCACTGGTAATGCTCGACACCATGAAAGCCCGCCTCACGGCGGCAACCCTGCACGCTATAGAAACACATCGCGGCGTAACCGACGTAAGCCTTCGGGGCATAGCCAAGGACGCCGGCTGCTCGCACGTCAACGTATACCACCATGCCGACGGACTCGTGGGGCTGTTCTGGCTTGCTTATGTGGAGGCGCTGGAAGCCTTCTCGACAGCCTGCTTCCAGGCAGTTTCCAGCCGGAGCCGTGGCGAGAAATTCGGAGCGGCACTTGCACGGGCCATGGTCGCCTTCGCGCTTGAGCGGGAAGGCCTGTACCGGCTGCTCTGGTTTGAAGACCTGCAGACCGAACCCCAGGGAGAAGCGAACGCGGCCATCGACAGGGTCCAGGCCGCGTTCGCGAACTCGGCGTTCCAGGCTTTCCGGGAGGACGGCCTGGATGCGGAGGATTATGTGCTCGCCGACCGCCTGTCAATGTTCTTTGCGTACCTGCAAGGCGAACTGGCAGTGCTCATCAACGGACGCGCGGGCTCTGACAAGACAGTAGCCGGCGATCTGGTTTACGAACGGGCGGAGCGCATGTGGAAGCTGCTGTTGGCACCGTGAAACATACAAACGGGAGAACCCCATGAACCTTGAGCTTGATCACCTCTCTGTACTAGTACGGTCTGTCGATGCGACGGCGAAGTTGTTTTCCGATGCTGGCATTCCTGTCGGCGAGAAGGAAGCATTCAGCGATATAGGGACAGAAGAAATCTATATCGGCAATCCGGAATCACGGGCACTGCTTTTGCTGCAGGCTGCGGTTCGGGATGGCGTATACAGACGCGCGTTGGAAAAAAGGGGAACTGGCATACATCACCTTGCCCTGTGCACCGATGACTTTGATGCTGCGAATGAAAAACTGGCAAGCCTGGGCTGGCTTGTCCATCCTGCCAGCCTGAAGAATTACAAAAAAGGAAAAATGGTATTTTATGCCAGACCGGATGTTCATACGCTCCTTGAACTGATTACCCGAAAAGAGGTACCGACCGGACCTGCCTTGATCAGCGAGGTGCTGATCCATACGGAATCAGGAAAAGAAGACTTTATCAACGGAATCGGAATACACGGTCTGAGAGGCACGAATACCGGGAAGGCATGTTTCGTCTTGGAGGGAAAAACATGGTACGCGGGATCGCTCTAGCATCGCTTAAGTAAGCCTGAAAGAAGAGGGCCGGCAGGTAGACCGCCGACCCTCTTTCCATATAATCACCGGATAAAAGTCCGCGTTCAGCCGCCCGCCTTGCTCTCCGCTCCCAGGTAGGAGTCGCGGACGGCGGGGTCGGCGGCGATGTCGCTGGCCTTGCCTTCCTTGACGATGCGGCCCTGTTCCAGCACGTAGGCGCGGTCTGCCACCGCGAGAGCGCGGTAGGCGTTCTGCTCGACGAGCAGGATGGTCTTGCCGAGCTTGTGGATCTCCCCGATGATCTCGAACACGGTCTGCACGAGAAGCGGCGCCAGGCCTAGCGAAGGTTCGTCCATCAGCACCAGCTCGCCGTCGGTCATCAGCGCGCGGCCCATGGCGAGCATCTGCTGCTCGCCGCCTGACAGCGTGCCGGCGCTCTGCTTGCAGCGCTCCTTGAGCCGGGGGAACAGCGCGAACACCTTTTCCAGGTCGTCGGCTATGGCCTTCTTGTCGTTGCGCAGGTAGGCGCCCATGGCGAGGTTGTTCTCCACCGACAGGTTGGCGAACACGAGCCGGCCCTCGGGCACGTGGCACATGCCGTCGCGCACGATCAGGTCAGGTCGCTTTGAGAGCGGCTTGTCCCTGAACGTTATGGCACCGGCGGCGGGTTTCAGGAACCCGGTGACCGCATTGAGAAGGGTCGACTTGCCGGCGCCGTTGGCTCCGATGATCGTGACGATCTCGCCCTGGTTCACCGTGAGCGAGACGCCCTTGAGCGCCCTGTTGCCGCCGTACGATACCTGGGGGTTCTCTTCTTTCAGCATGCTCAT
>CAXZAJ010000255.1:0-6088 GCA_964293355.1 uncultured bacterium | reverse complement strand
GTAGGCCGGTACGCCAACCGTATCGGCGGCGCGCGCTTCAACCTCGACGGTAAGGAATATCCTCTGGCCGCCAACAACGGCGCCAATTCACTGCACGGCGGGCTCAAGGGTTTTGACCGGCAGTGCTGGAAGGCTGAAGCCGGTACAGAAGGCGGAGAGCCCGTCGTCAGGATGGAGCTGGTAAGCCCTGATGGCGACCAGGGCTTCCCCGGCCGGCTCGATGTCGTCGCCGTATTTACACTGCGGGCTGACAACACGCTCGCCCTGCGCTATGAAGCCAAGGCGGACGCGGCCACGCCGGTCAACCTTACCAACCACGCCTACTTCAACCTGCGCGGTGAAGGTAACGGCACCATCCTCGAGCACGAACTGCAACTCTTTTCGTCCCGCTACGTGAACGTAGCCGAAAACCTGATTCCCGTACCCGGCGCCCCTGCTGCGGTGGATGGTTCGCCCTTTGATTTCAGGAAGCGCAAGGCTATCGGTCAGGACATCGCCGCAGCTGGCGGCTACGACCACTGCTACGTCGTGGATGGCTGGGATGGAAAGACCCTCAAGAAGGTTGCGCAGGTGCTGGAGCCCCAGAGCGGCCGTACGCTCGAGGCGTATACCGACATGCCCGGCATGCAGTTCTATTCAGGAAATTTCATAGCCGATGTGCGCGGCAAGCGCGGGTCAATATACGACAAGCACTCTGGTTTCTGCCTGGAGGCGGAATTCTTCCCGGACAGCCCCAACCGCCCGGATTTTCCATCCTGCGTGCTCAGGCCAGGTGCGGAATACAGGCATGCCATCGAGTACCGTTTCGGATTCTGACCGCCAACCCGGGCTGGCGGGAGTATCACTTTCTGCGCAGTTCTTCGAGGATGTAGTCTATCCAGGCCGAGGATTCAATATAGAATGATTCCTGGGCCTGGAGCAGGTCGAAGAATGCTTCCCGGTACCTGCCCGTCATCGACTGCGACTGTCCACGGTAAAAACGCGCCAGTGCTGCATTTTTCTCCGATCGGGGCAGCGACAGGTACAGGGTGAATTGCCTGGTTGCCTCCGCATAGGCTCCCTTGGCAAAGTATCCTGAAACGATGCTCCGCAGCGCGTATGCCTCGCCGCCGCCGCCCGACTTCAGATCGTCGGGGAAAATCGTCAGGGGAGGTCGTGCGGACTGGGTTTTTGATCCTAGTGCGGCCGAAAGGGTGGCGATGGCTTTTTCTGTCTCCGCTGACAGGGGCCTCGTTCGCGGTGTCGGATCATCGATGCCCACGGGCCTGGCGTCCTCGAAACCTCGGGTAAGCACCAGATAGGGCAGGGGCATGCTCCGCGAAGTCATGCCCGAAGAAGGCAACCCGACCCGGAAGGCTCCAGCCTGGATGGTAACCGGAGTAACCGTGGTGTTTACGCCAGCCTCCAGACTGACCTTGCCGCCCACCAGATCGCGTTCCGGCACTATGGCATAGTAGTAGTCTACACCTGGCACGGGGTAATCACGGTAGGGCCCAGAGCTCGGTTCAATGATGGCCGCGAGAGCGGCATCGAGCAGAGAGGCCGCGGTTTTCAAGGGTGCCGTCCCACGGTACACCACGAGCCTGCCGATATCGCCATACACGTCGATGGAAACGACGATGGCGTCTCCGTCGGTTCTGGCAATCAAGCCAGAAAGCCTGGCCTTCTTGTCTATGGGTATGGGCGTTGCCGCTGTTACCGACGAGGCCTCGGCTGGAGGCAGTGCCAAAGGCTCCATGGGCACGTTGCGCAACGGTATGAACAGACGGTATTCAGCCGGGCCGCCCTCCGCAGATTCCGGCGGCACGCGTCCCAGAATAAAATAGTAATACGGCTTTTCATCGGCCGGTGCATAGACGAAGCCCTTGAGTCCGCTCTCGGCATAACCGAGCAACTCCGCGGCGTCGAAATTGGAGGCATCCGGAAATTGCGCGTGGCGGTACACGGCGTAACCCGCGGTGACATCGGCGCTGTCTTCCCACGACATCACGATTTCACGTCCTCGCACGCCGACACGTATCCGTGAAGGGTACGGAGCGAACACCGTGCCTTCGGCTTGCTGCGGGAAAAGAGGAACAACGAAGGCCAGGGCGACGATGAGGGTCGCGACCGCGGATTTATACGCTTTCATATCCTCTATACTATCGGAAGAATGCATCCCTCTCCATAGGTCTCGCTTGAACTTGCCCGATATGGGCGGCTATACTTGATTCACTACAGCACATGCTTCCAGGAGAACCACAATGAAGGCTCGAGTCAGGTACGCTCCGTCACCGACGGGGCTCCAGCATATCGGCAGCGTCCGTACTGCCTTGTTCAATTATCTCTACGCACGTTCCGTCGGGGGAACGTTCATACTCAGACTGGAAGACACCGACAGGACCCGATCTGACGACATATATGTCAAAAATCTCTACGACACGTTCCGCTGGCTCGGGTTTTATTGGGATGAAGGCCCTGACGTCGGTGGTCCAGCAGCACCGTACATACAGTCAGAGCGCTTTGCACTGTACCGCGAACACGCCGAAAAGCTCGTTGAACTGGGCAAGGCCTACTACTGCTTCTGCGCCGACGACAAATCGGCAAAAAAAGACGAGCCCGCCGAGGAAGACGACGCTGCTGAGCCCGCCG
Source organism: uncultured bacterium (assembly GCA_964293355.1). Taxonomy (GTDB): domain Bacteria; phylum Spirochaetota; class Spirochaetia; order Treponematales; family UBA12059; genus SZUA-370. The sequence continues at coordinate 3,457 of CAXZAJ010000255.1, read as the reverse complement.
GCTTCGGGTATCCACGGACCTGCCGCAATCTGGACCCCGCCGAAGCAAAGCGCCGTGCCGCCGCCGGCGAGCCGCACGTCATCCGCCTCAAGATCCCGCTCGAGGGCGTCACCGGCTTCGACGACCTGCTGCTCGGGCACATCGAGTGGAAAAACGCAGACGTGAACCCTGATCCTGTGCTGCTCAAAAGCGACGGCTTTCCGACCTACCACCTGGCCAACGTCGTCGATGACCACCTGATGGGCATTACGCACGTGATGAGGGCGCAGGAATGGATACCTTCAGCGCCGCTGCACATCATCATGTACGATGCGTTTGGTTGGGAACCGCCCAAGCTCTGCCATCTGCCCATGGTGCTGGGCCAGGACGGCCACAAGCTCAGCAAGCGCCACGGCGCTACCGCGGTTGACGAATTCCGCAAGAAAGGTTATCTGGAGGCGGCGCTCATCAACTACGTGGCCATGCTCGGCTGCTCCTACGAGGATGGCCGCGACATCTTCTCACTCGATGACCTGTCTCGCCTGTTCAGCATGGAGCACATCAACAAGGCTCCGGCTGTTTTCGACTACGTGAAGCTGGAATGGTTCAACGGCCAGTACATCAGGATGCTCTCCGACGCTGACCTCGTAAGCCGCATCACGCCGTTCATGGCCGACGCAGGCTTGGTGTCGTCTCCGCCATCAACGGAGCAGGTTGCGATGTTGCTCGCCGCCGCCCCGCTGGTCAAGGAGCGGCTCAAGTATCTCTCGGATGCCCCCGAGGCCCTCCGGTTCCTGTTTACCGAGCCCGCGGTGCCGCCGGTTACTGAAATGTTGCCTAAAAAGCTTGACGCCGCCGGCGCGGCGCGGGCCTTGTCCGCGGCCCTCGACCTGCTTGCAGCGATAGATCCATCAGACCACGACGCCTGCGAGGCTGCATTCCGTGCCAAGGCCGAAGAGTTGGGGCTGAAGCTCGGCGACTTGCTCATGCCTCTCCGGGTCGCCGTTACCGGCACCAAGGTCAGCCCCCCGCTGTTCCAGAGCATCGCCGTGCTCGGCAAGGCCAGCGCTCTTACGCGCGGCCAGAAAGCGGTAGCCGTACTCCAGACAGCGGCCAGCGGAGGCGCCTGAGCATGAAAAAACGGACACAGGCAACGGTGCTCAAGATTGCACTGTTCGCCTTGTCCGTGTTCTTGCCATTGCTGCTCTCGGCCGCCTGCGCCAGCCAGCAGGCGGTTTCCGGTACGCTGGAACCGGTCCTGCGTGCGGAACCGGCCCCCAGGATGTTCTGGACGGTAGAATCAGCCTCAGCCTCAGCCTCCGGCACGGATCGGAGCGGCATCCTGTATGTGCAGGGCACCCTGCACCTTGGAACTCCCGAACTCTATCCGATGGACTCCCGGACCCTGTCAGTTCTGGCTTCCGCGGATCTCGTGTTTGCCGAAATGAGTCCACAGGAACTGGCCACCGTACAGGAACTGGTGCTGTCCCGGATGGCTTCCTCGGTCTTGCGTGATGGCTCTTCACTGAAAACCCTGTTGCCTCCTGACGACGTGGCATGGCTGGAGTCATTCATGGGTGCTACCGTGTTCGAGGCCCTGGCGATGTACGAACCCTGGGTTGCCTACAGCGCCGTTGACCAGTTTGCCGCTTCGCGTCACAGCCTCGATCCTGGCCTCGGCGTCGATGCCGCCATTTTCAAGGAAGCAGCGCGTTTAGGCAAACAGGTGGAAGGCCTTGAAACCGCTGCCGACCAGTTGCGCCTCCTTTCTGGCCCGGCTTTGTCACTGCAGGTCTCGTTGCTCCGTGACTCCATTCGCGAGTACCGCGACCATGCCGATGCGCTCCTCTACCTGTACAGGGCCTATCTCGAGGATGACCGCTCCACCCTTGAACGCGAACTGTCGGCGTCAATTGCCAGAAGCGAATCATTTGACCCGGCCCTTGCGGAATTCAACAACGCGTTGCTTGCAACGAGGAACGCCGCCTGGGCCAGACGCCTTGCCGGCCTGCTGGACCAAGGCCAGACCATCTACCTGTTTGCCGGCGCGGCGCATTTCGTGGGGCCGGGCAACGTGCTGGAACGGCTCGAGGACTACGGATACCGCGCGGCGCGGACTCTCAAGCGTCCTTGACCGCCTGAACGGCCGCGGGGCATACTTGTCCTGCCTCGCCCCTGAAGCGCGGTACAAGGAGCCCCCGTGACCGACACCAGTAACCCCGACACAACCCCCGAATCCGGCCGTACCGGCCCTGGCCTCGACTTCATCCGCGAGGCCGTTACCGAGGACCTCAAGAGCGGCCGCTATACCTACGTACGTACCCGCCTGCCTCCAGAACCCAACGGCTGGATGCACATCGGGCACGCCAAGGCCTTCAGCATAGACTATTTCGTTGCCAAGGACTTTGGCGGCACCTGTAACCTCCGCTTCGACGACACCAATCCCGAGAAAGAAGACATGTCGTACGTGGAGGCCATCAAGCGGGATACGTTCTGGCTGGGCATCGATTGCCGGGACCGTGTCCTGTTCGCGTCGGACTACTACGAGCAATTATACAAACTTGCGGTCAAGCTCATCGAGAAAGGCGTCGCATACGTGGACGACCTGACCGACCAGGAGATGCGTGAATACCGTGGCACTGCGGTTCCGGACAAGAACAACATCACCCTCACGCCTCCCGGTCGCAATAGCCCCTACCGCGAACGGTCGGTGGCGGAGAACCTTGACCTGTTTTCCAGGATGCGCGCCGGTGAGTTTGCCGACGGAGCCAAGACCCTGCGTGCCAGAATAGACATGGCGCATCCAAACCTGGTGATGCGCGACCCGGTTATGTACCGCATCCGCCGAGAGAAGCACTACCGCACCGGCGACACCTGGTGCATCTACCCGATGTACGACTTCCAGCACCCCCTGTCTGATGCCATTGAGGGCGTCACGCATTCCCTCTGCTCCCTCGAGTACGAGATCCACCGCCCGCTGTACGACTGGTTCATCCGCGAGGCGGAGGTCTTTCCGTCCCGCCAGATCGAATTCTCCCGGCTCAACATCAGCCACACCGTTTTGTCAAAGCGCTGGCTCCTCCGGCTCGTGCAGGACGGCGTCGTGTCCGGCTGGGACGACGCGCGCATGCCCACGATCGCCGGCCTCCGCCGCCGCGGCTATACGCCGGATGCCATCCAGGATTTCCTGGGCCGCATCGGCATCGCCAAGACCGACAGCCTCGTGGACATCCAGCTCCTGGAGCACTGCCTGCGCGAAGACCTGAACAAGAAGGCCAACCGCGTCATGGCCGTGCCCAAGCCGCTCCGGCTGATCATAGAGAACTGGCCAGCCGGACAGGTGGACCAGCTCGAGGCCATAAACAATCCAGAAGATCCTGCCGCCGGTGTCCGTACCGTTCCTTTCTCCGGCGAGCTCCTCATAGGGCGTGCCGACTTTGCCCAGGTGCCCCCTCCCAAATAATTCAGGCTCTTTCCC
>CAXZAJ010000254.1:0-6091 GCA_964293355.1 uncultured bacterium | reverse complement strand
GAGTGCTTGAGGTAGTCCCGCATTCGCTGCAGGTGGCTGAGTTGTCTGGCAATCAACTGAGCATTTTCCGTCATAACTGAACGCCTGTTTCTCGTGCGATCCGGAATATGGGTTTGGACTGGTGCCTGTCATTGACGAGCAAATCAACATGCAGATCAAGACTTTCTTCCAGGGCAAGCTTACACTGAAGCGCGGTTACCAGCGGATAAGGATTGCTCGCCTCAATGTACAGATCCACATCCCCGCCTCGCCGCTCATCGTCAACGCGTGAACCAAAGAGCCAGATTCTTGCATCATCGCCAAAGTTCCTGCGAGCGGCAAAAAGGATACTCTGCCTCTGAGCGTCACTGAGCCTCATGGACCCTCCTCAGGCACAAGTGTCCTTCAGGACTTATATAGAATCAAACAAGATTAATAGTATCAATGCAGGAGATGTACAAGATCAGTAAATCAGAAGCCTTGATCCTCGTTCTACATCATGCTTCAACTGGGATCAGTTATCTAAACTTCATTGACTGCAGACAAGGCAGTTTTTATAACGGACGAGGATATCCAGATTCCATTCATCCTGAGTGTGTCGATATACGGTTTTATTGCTGGTATCAACGAATGGCGTTTTGCTAAAATCATCACGCCAATTGAACCAACCACTGGTACTCCATTAAGTTTTGCAGTTTTACGTGCCTTGTGGTCATCAAGCAAGATAAAATCCGCTTTGTTTTCCATCGCACAAACGATTGCCTCAGACTCGCCAGGTCCCAAATCCAGCTGAAATGCCGCAACTGCCATCGTGTTTTTTACAGGCAGTATTCTGTGTTCCAGGTATTCTTTAAGATTGATAGACTGAGTTTTCCCAGGTATTGTAACTTCATCATACACAGCTTGTGGCGCACCAATGTTCTGGAAGAGTATGTCTAACCAGTACAAGCTTTCAACGATTGACAATGCTATCAAAGGTGAAGAGTCAGCTATAACGATCACATGGATCCAATCGACGACAGTTCTTCCGCAAAATCGTCAGAATCATAGTCAATAGATGATACTCCAAATGAGGAAAGCCTCGTAAGGAAATCACTGACAACCATTCCAGCAAGTGACGATGCCTTACCGAGTGACAGGCGATGATCTCTGTACAATTCTACAGCCGTGAGAAGCTTCATAGTGGAAGTAAATTCGCGTACATTCTGGTTGAGGGCATACAGAACATCTTCAGGGATATCGATAGTCATTTCTGCCATCCGCATTATCAACCTCCTTTCTGATGCCTAAAGATGTACAAAATCAGGAAATCAGAAGCTTTGATCCTCGTTCCTCATCCTGCATCATCTCCTCGACTTCATCCTGCAACATCCTGTTCTTCCTGCTTTGTATTCAAGAAGAAAGCAGAAAATGTATCTACTTCAGGCCAGGCCCCCTTGAAAGCGGGATTGGGCTGGTTTGTTGGCTTTTTGCTTATTCTGGCTCAATCTCCAGTAGCGCATATAAATCTCTTATGATTTTTGGATGAAGAGTCGTTCCAGCATGGAAAGCCACAACGAATCTCTTGGATCCCTTTATATAAATCCTGTGACTCCCTTTGGACCGAGCAAGACTGAACCCGCTACGTAGAAGCAATCGTTCAGCTTCTACGGGCGTCAGCCGTGGATATTTAGGCATAGGCAATATCGTATGTAGCTGTATAGATAGCAGCACTACTCAATGTGCTTATTTCATCTTGAGACATTGTCTCCAGGTAAAGGCCAATAGCTTCACGGATATTTACGTCAGTTTCCTCAAACGTGTTACCTTGGCTCTGGCAACCGGGAAGATCTGGACAAAATGCATAGTATCCATCGGTATCTTTCTCGATTATCACTGAAACTTTCATACAACCTCCCTTGGTTGCCGTTTCTTTAGCCTTACTCCTCTTTCCTCATCCTGCAACATCTCCTCGACTTCATCGTGCAACATCCTGTACTTCCTGGTCTGTTCCCAAGAATCAGACAGGATTTACAGGATAAGAAAAGAGATTTACAAGATCAGGAAATCAGAAGCCTTGATCCCCTTTCCTCATCCTGCATCATCCTGCCACTAGAGATTGAAAAAATCCATAGGATCCATTGCAAGATCTACCTTTGAGCCATGATCCGGAACTACGGTCTTTCTACCATCTGGATGAATAAAGCGAATATGGGAACCCTTTTGACGAATCGCTTCAAAGCCCAGTAACGTTACGCGCTTTTTGAGGTCGTTGAATGTTATTGATGGATAGGCACCCATCAAACAACCATTTCAACGTCGCGTACACCAAGGAATGTCGTTCCAAAATCAGAGTCAGCTTGTTCATCCCGGCACAGGGCGATGACTTCACGTATATTAACCATAGCCTCATCGAGGGTATCCCCATAACTTCTGCACCCATCAAATACAGGACACTCGACTATGAATACCCCATCCACATCCTGTTCAACCAGCACGGGATAATGAGTTGTTTTCATGGTATTACACCTTTCTCATCAGGTTCATTTCTTCGATGGCATTACCGGACTTTAACCGGCAAGAAATCCCAAGCTTTGCCTGGCGCACTCCTGCAACATCCTGTACTTCCTGGTCTGTATTCAAGAATCAGACTATTCGGCTTGGTTTGTTACAATTGTTCAAGCTAAGAAGTAAATACATCCCTTTCCAAACCGCTTTGCCTGATAATCGACGCGAGTGTCCCAATTTTAAGCTCAGGGTGATCTGGTACCGGAACCGTGATGGTGGTATCGTCCATTTTTCTTTGCATGACGATATGACTGCCTCGTCTCCGAACTTCTACAAATCCATGTTCAGCAAGTATTGCACAGACGTGCTTGCCGGACAGAATCTTGAGTTTAGCCAACTGAAACCTCTAGACTGGTCAAGTACAGTTCAGAATGCATTCTGCCGGCAATCTCCGAAGAATCAGCTGTTTCCATAAATAATTCTACAGCTTCGGTAAGATTTGCTTTAGCCTGCTCAATGGTTTCTCCTTGGCTTGCTATGTCGAGCTCAGGGCAGAGGGCAACAAACATATCATCTTCTCGCTCTATTACCGCAGAAAAATACTTCTTCATGTTTAATCCTCCAAGTTCGACTTCATCCTGCAACATCCTGTACTTCCTAGTCTGTATACAAGAATCAGACAGGATTAACAGGATACATCAGGTATGCAGTCCCAAGGCGACAGTACCGTAGCGCAAGGGAGCGAAGCGAAAACCCCGGAGCCGGGCCTTCAAGGCCGGCGAGGAGTTGCAGCGGAGCGCCCGGTGGTAGCCGCAGGCTACCATGCGCCCAAGAAACCAAAAGCCAACCAGGGTATTGTCACGCGGATGCGACGGGTCCTTTCGGGCGCAAGCCCGAATTTCAAACGACATCCTGTCATCCAGTACAGCGCCGCGGCGGCCGAAACACGCTCGCAGGCCAGAAAGGAATCGTATAGGGCACGCACAGGATGGAGAACCATCCCGTGCGATCGAAATCAGCTGCTCATGATTCTATTATGACAACCCATCTTGTTCACAACGCGAACAAGAATCTACCACAGTCGTGCGGTATATTCAATATCTCCATAAATATGGTTTTTTTAAGGATTCACTACTATCAACAAGCTATATGTATACCATGATGCTAAGGAATCGTCCAGACCTCATCGTGCCTCATGCCAAGGCTGGCCGGCTCGTCAGGAGGGTCCGTATTGCCTCGGCTGAATCCAGGCCGGTTTCTATGAACGCGGTTTTCTCGCTATCGAGCAGGTCGTAGAGTCCATGCATCACCTGGCTGGCCCTTGGCGAATCGAGGCCAACGACTATCCGTGGCGGATGCATGAAATCGTCCACGCCGCGGCCTGCACGAAGGAAATCCGGCATCGAGACGATGTGTACTTCATGCTCAGCCGATCGACGTGCAAGCTCGCCGGATATCCACGTGTATATCCTGCGCGCTGAACCCAGCGACACGCCACTCTGGTCGATAACCACGCAGGTGCTGTCAATCGAACGGCCGATGCTCCGCGCGGCGGCCTCAAGCTCCGCGTCGACCGACAGGAACACGGCCGCCGACCCCGGAAGGGCTAGCCCCGCGTCATCACTGAAGCTCAGGCGCTTTAAAGCCAAGTTGCGCCGTACCATTTCTGCAAGCCCCGGCTCATCAACTCCGATGGTGCCCTGGTTAAGTTGCTGTATCCGGAACCCATCCGGGTGAGTGCACACAACCTGATTGCCGAGTTCTGCCAGGCAGGCGGCCGTGACGAGGGCCTGGGTTCTGGTACCCAGTATGCTTATGCGCACAACACCGGGTCCTTGGTAGCCGCTACGAACAGAGATATCTGACTTTGACGCTTTAAAAACGACAACCCACGGTGTGTCGGAGGTACAACCTTAGAAATCATTCTTTTTTTCCTTATTTATTTTTTCTGACTACAAAGTACAACAGACGAGAGCACTATCAAGGAATCTGAAAATTTCCATAACAGCCACGATCGTTATAGCATCGTACTCTGGGGTTGTCCATCATTGTTGCGTCCTGCCTTGTACAGGGCATACGAAAAACCGCGCAAATGGGCTATACTCTATCTATGAAGAGCTTACTATGTACGTTTCTGCACCGCTCAGTACCGCTTGCTGTGGCCGTCGTGGTTGCCATGGCGGCTTGGGGGTGTGACTGGCCGCCCACCTTTGGCCCCGAGTACTACAACACAGGAACAAACTATATTGCAGCATTGCCTCTGGCCGCTCCCCCGCCCGCTTCTGACGATGGCTCAACCGTAGCGCAGGATCCATCAGCCGTAGCGCTGGATTCATCAGCACGCTGGGACTGGTCGTGGCGCGGCAAACCGGCAACCGGCAATGCGTACGAATACATGAGCCTGACTCCCATGGATGCCACGAACGCCGCCGCCACGGATGATGGGTATACCCTGGCATCGGGAGCACCAGTCTGGCGGCTGGAACTCTCCAACCTGTTCCTGAATGGCGATTTTGAGACAGGTCTTGATATGTCAGCCTTTGACAAGAGCATAAACAGCACGTTTGGGATAAGCGCGGTTACGCCCATCCATGGTAACAGTCTGGACATCGATATTGGCAATGAAGTAGATGATTACGTGTATTTTCATATGGACAAGCTGCTTGATGACATTGCCACCACAGCGGTTGGCGGTACGTACCAGTTGCGCATGCTTCTTGGCAATCCGGTAATCTTCAACTTCAGGGATGCCCTGCCAACTGAAATTGGTGCTTCAACAACCTTGACGGCTACGCCCGATGAAACCGGATCGCTGTTCATCACACAGCGGTTCACGGGCTTTGACCAAAACTATGTCTTTGTTGTTGTTACTGAAAACGATAAGGTAACCCTGGACGAGGTGCGGGCTGTCCGCACGGACATTGAGCCGTACCTGAGGCTCCTGCTTGATCCCGCCGATACGTCTCCGACGCTGGTAAAGGGTCAGTACGAGTTCTCAGTCTGGATGCGCACCTCTGAGGCCGACAAGGCCTTCAATGATGCAAGCCGCATAGACCAACCGTACGCGGCACGCAATGCGACGCTCAGGCTGCGGCAGGTGGCCTATTCGCTTGATGCAGCTACCGGGCTTGGCTCGCTTGACCCGACGGTATCATCAACTACTACGGTAGCCGTAGATTCCACATGGCGACGATTTGCGGTACGACTAGAAAAGCCAAATAACATGGAAGACTTTGATGAAGGCACGCCCCATCCGGTGCTGGAACTGGCCATAGCGCCTACCCTGGAAGACCCCATGGATGCCGGCGCGGTGCTCATAGCGGCTCCGGAACTCAACTTCTACATCAGAGGATTCTAACGGAGCGGCTCCTTCGCCGCCCCGCCCGCCCCCCCGTACTAATTCTTTACTACCCTTACCTTTCTGATCTCGTCGATGCCAGGACCCACCACGCGGATGAAGTACATGCCGCGTGCCACCGGGTTGCCGCCGGCGTTGGTGCCGTCCCATATCATCGTGTAGGTGCCCACGGCCATGCGGCCACGGTGCAAGGACTTGACCACATCGCCATCCAGCGTAAAGACCAGCACCGTTACCTGCCCCGGTTCAGCAAGGTCTATCTGCACT
>CAXZAJ010000253.1:0-6136 GCA_964293355.1 uncultured bacterium | reverse complement strand
CCGTCAGCGAACACTCCTGGCTTGACATGGGCGACTGGTACGAATACGACATGTTGCACGGCAGGGTGCTCAAGAGCAACCTGAACAAATAAAACCCGGATACCGGAATACGAAAAGGTACCTGGAACAACCGGCAAATTCCTCGACGGAAGCATGTAAACTGCAAGCACTTTTAGTTGTATATACGAATACAATGGTATATATTACTAGAGGAGGCAATAGGATGGCCATCAGTTTGAGGAACAAGCAGCTTGAAGAACTGGCACGACACCTGGCGTATGAACGAGGAAAAAGCCTTACCGAAGCCATTCTTGAGGCCCTTGAAACGAGAGTGAGTCAGCTTGGGCCGGTTTCCCGCCTTGAACGGGATCTTTCCCGTATAGAGAACGCCGTGTTTCGCATTGCTTCCCTGCCCATCCTTTCAGCTCAAAACCCCGATGAAATAATCGGGTATGATCAGGATGGATTACCCACATGATGATAGACACTTCTGCAATGGTTGCCATTTTGTTTGGTGAGAAGGAAGCTGAGACCATTAAACAGGCGCTTGCCCGCGATGCCATCAGAGTGATGTCCGCTGTTACCTACCTTGAACTGAACATGGTTGTAGAAGCCAGGCGGGGGATTGAAGCAGTTGGAGAACTTGAAGCCTTGCTTTCAGACCTTCATATTGAAATCCATTCTTTTGATGCTACACAGGCACGAAGGGCCATACTGGCATGGCGGCAATTCGGAAAAGGGCGTCATCCCGCGGGCTTGAACCTTGGAGATGTCTGTACCTATGCCGCAGCCCTGGACCAGGGAGAACCCATCCTTTTCAAGGGAGAAGATTTTTCCAAAACCGATTGTACCAAAGTAGTAATGGAATCGTTGTAAAAATCTAAAAGTTACTACCAGGCAGTGTCACCACCGGCACCTGGGTCCGAACCCTCTCAGTCAAGATAGATATCACCTGATGATGTATGGAGGTGACAGTCTTGAGATACAGGTCAAAGATACGACAAGATGCACGGCAGGATGCTCAAGAGCAACCTGAACAAATAATCCCTTGAAAGTGACCATATAATGCGCAGATTTGCCTTTGTTCTCCTTGCCTGCCTGTTCGTGCCCGTGGTGGCAATGCCCCAGCAGCATGGCTACGTGAGCCTCTCCGACACCGGCCTCTACGCCCTCGTTGATGTGCTCCAGCAACGCGGCATCATAGACACCCGCACCACGGTGCGCCCCTATACCACCTCGTGGACGCTCAACCTCCTGCGTTCGGCCCTCGAGTCAACCGGTACAACCACTGCTGAACAGGCCACCATAGCGCGCTACCTGGCCGCCTATGAGTCCACCATTGACTATACCTTTAACGCTGTCCTAGCCTCGGACCTCAACTTCAATGCGGCTGATCTTGCGCACCCGCTGGCCATCAACGGGGCCGGCGTGTTCTTTGGTGGCAACGTCTTTTCGTGGCTCTCCCTGCAGGCCCAGTTCAGCATGCTCCTTGACCTTGAGAACAAGGACGTCTACCTGCCTTACGAGTACTCCAGGACCTGGGATCATCTGCACGTAAAAGCCACGAGCGATCCCTCTTCACCAGACCTGGAACTCCTCATAAGCACCCGCATAGAGAACGAGATTATTGCCGCTACTCCAGACGGACTGGCCTATTTCCGTTTTGGCCGCTACCGCCGAGACTGGGGCCCTGGTATAAATTCCCTGTTGCTTGCCGGCACCGCCCGCCCCTTTGATGCGATTGAAGCTGGCCTTCCTCTTGCCGACTTTGGCTACTTCTCCTGGCTCGTAGGCTCGCTCGGTGGTGCTTGGCCCATGAGCAACTCGAGCGCAGAGCAGAAGATGCTGTCTGCCCACCGGCTCACGCTTACCCCGTTTCCCTGGCTCTCTTTAGGCTTCTGGGACAGCGTGATCTGGGGCAAGCGCCTGGAGCTTGCCTACCTCTCGCCGGCCACCATCTATCTGGTAAGCCAGGTTGTTGTCACTGGTGATATGGACAACTGCACCATGGGCTTTGACTTTGAAGTCAAGCTGCCGCCCGTCGGCAGCTGGTATGGTTCGCTCTTCATAGATGAAATTAGCCACACAAATTTTGACAAGCTGTTCAGCGCGCCACGCAACATGTTCGCTTTCTACACAGGCTTCAAGCTGCCCGTGCCGCTCCTGCCGTTCGGCTTCGCGCGCCTCCAGTACACCAAGCTGGAACCCTTCGTCTATACCCACTACCCCCAGGCGTATCCTTTCTTTGACGACACCCTCGTCAACATCAACTACACCCACGACGGTGAGAACCTTGGCTACCCCCTGCCTCCAAACAGCGACCAGTTCCTGGCCGTCCTGTCCTTCCTCCCCACCCCCGCACTCAACGTTGAACTCAAGCCCGCCTACGTCCGCCATGGCGACAACCCCGGCGCGACCAATGCCATCATGGGCGACATCGATGAAGACATCGTCTACAGAGAATTCGCCCTGTACCCCGAGAAAAACTTCCTCCACGACGGCATCTACGAGCGCATCCTCTCGCTCTCCGGTTCGGTAGGCTACAGCCTCCCATCCCTGGGCCTCAAACTGTCAGGCGGCTACGGCTTCTCCTGGTCCAGCAACGCCGGCAACGTAGAAGGCGTTACCGAATACCGCCACGTCTTCTCCCTGGGTGGCCGCTACACATTGCCGGTCTGGAGCCGGTAGGCAAGTAGAGACTGTTTGCTTTCAGCGTTGGAAGATATCCGTAACAACAGAAACATGATTGACGTGTCCCTGGATACGTTGTTGGTCCAGACGAATAACTAGTGAACATCGCTTGGTGTATCAAGTCACAAAGGATTCAATTATTATCATTTCCTGCATGTATCACTATTGACGACCTGGGGAAAGCCCCTCCTGTCCCTCACACATCTTTCTTATCCTGACCATCTCTTCGACTTCATCCTGCAACATCCTGTTAAAATTTCCAAAGTATTTTTATCTTAATAATCTCCTCGACGGTCGGATGCGAAAGACTGTATTATTGATCTGATGAAAATTTGAAAGAAGGAGGTCGGTGCCATGGTGCTTTCAGCAATTATCACGGAAGCCTCTGAAGGTGGTTATATAGCCATGAATCCAGAGACCGGAACTACTACCCAAGGTGAAACCATCGAGTCTGCCTTGAGCAATCTACGTGAAGCGACCGAACTGTACCTTGAAGAATTTCCCTTGATTTCATCGTATCATCCGCTCATCACAACGTTCCAGGTTGCCGAACATGCCTAAGATGCCTGTACTTTCAGGTAGTCAAGTTGTACATGCTTTGGAGAAACTTGGTTTTTCTCAGGTACGCCAACGTGGTAGTCATATTGTCTTACGAAGGGGCTCTTCTGGTTGTGTAGTCCCAAATCACAAAGAACTAAAAACAGGAACGCTCGTGGGAATACTAAAACAAGCCGGGGTCCTGGTAGATGAACTCACAACTGTGTTGTAATCAAACAAACTTGGATCTCGTTGCAAAGCCTGCAACATCCTGTTGAATTTCTTCTCTTTCTTTCAAATTCTTTCTTTTCCTTCTTATCTTGTCCATCTCTTCGACTTCATCCTGTAACCCTGAATCCGTACAACCATGCGGAGGAAGCACCTTGCGCAACACCGCCTGACCTTTTTACTGTAAACTTGCCACGCTTTTTCAATACCACCGGACCCTGCAATCCGGAACAACACATCCTGCTCTTCCAGGTCCGGAGCCACTAGATGCAAGCCTTTTCCTCCAGTGTTTTCGTCGTGATGGTGCTCGCCTCTCTGACGTACATCGCCATTACGGCTCGCCTTGTGTGGGTGGAGCAGGGGAGCCTCCGCGCCATGCGCACCCCGGCGGCCAAAGCAGGCGCCGCCCTGTGCCGCGTGTCGGTCATCGTGGCCGCCCGCAACGAGGAAAACTCGCTGCCGCACCTGTTTTCGTCACTTGTGGCCCAGGACGACCAAGACTTTGAGCTCGTTGTCGTCGTGGACCGCAGTACCGATGGCAGCCTTGAACTGGCTCGCACCTTTGCCGCAACAGCCCCCTTTACGGTAGTAGTCGTCGAGAACCAGGCAGCCCAGTCACCCGGCTACAGCCCCAAAGTGGCCCCCCTGACCCCGGGAATAGCCGCGGCCACCGGCGCCGTCTACCTCTTTACCGACGCGGACTGCCGCGTGCCGCCCGCCTGGGTAAGCTCCTGCAAGCTGGCCTTCGCAGCGGAATCAGGCCTTGGCCTGTACTTTGGCCTCGTTACTGTGGCACCCCGCACGTCATGGATAAACGGCTACCAGCACTTTGACCACCTGTACCGCCTTACCTACGCCGCCATGGATATACGCCTCCCAGCACTTTCCCCACCTGTCCCGCCCTACCTCCCCCGCCATGACCGTGGCGCTAGGCTTTCCCACGGGCGGTTTTGGCAACAACATGGCCGTGCGCGCCTCCTGCTACCACCAGACCGGCGGCTTTGCCGCCTTGCCAGCATCCATTACTGAGGACGCCGTCCTCATAGCCACCGTGGGCACGCGCAAGGAATACCGCGTAGGCACCTTCCTGTGCCCCCACATGGCCGTGCGTACCGAGCCCCAGCAGACAGCCCGCAGCCATTTCAGGCAGACCTGCCGCTGGACCGTGGGCGCCGTACGCTCGCCGTTCCGCAGCACCCGCCTGGCCTACAACACTCTGATGGTCGCCCTTACCCTGTGCTTTGTGGCCCTTGCCGGCACCATCTTCGTACCCGCCCTGTTGCCCGCCTTCTTCCCTGGCCTGAGCTTTCTGTACCTCTCCGCCATGGTTGCCGGCCTCGTCTTCTACCGCGACCGCCGCTACTGGCTCTGGCTATTGCCCGGCATACCCCTGTTCCTCTTCTACTACCAGATTACCTTCCTCGCGGCCATCTTCAGACCCCGCAACGAGTGGTAGCAAAGCCCTCCACAATCTTCGCCTTCATCCTGTAACATCCTGTCTGATTCTTGAACATTATTCCCATAGAAATAAAGGCGCGTTTTAATTTATACTACTTTAAATCTTTACCAGGACGGACAATGAACGACCAAGCCACTGTTACAACTACCCAAGCCGACGATGACGACGACGAGATATCGCTCCTTGACCTGGTAGCAACACTGCTGCGCTACAGAAAGCTCATCATTGGTGTAACCGCTGGTGCCGCGGTTGCGGTGCTGCTGTACGCCATCGGCTCCCTGCTCCTGCCGCCCGAGATAAGCTATCTGCCCAACCTTTATACGCCCAAGGCTTCCATGCTCGTGGCGCAGCAGTCCGGCGGCCTCTCCAGCATGCTCTCGTCGTCGGGCCTCGGGGGCTTGGCTTCCCTGGCCGGCATCAGCGCGGGCGGTTCGTCCAACGGCGAGCTTGCGGTAGCCATAGCCAAGAGCAACACCACCGTTGACGAACTCAACGAAGAGTTTGACTTTACCAGTCGCTACGAGATCAAGAAGAGCATCAAGGCCGAGACGCGCAAGGCGTTTCTGGAACATTTCTCCGCGTCGCTCGACGAAAAGACGGGCATACTCGCGCTGTCCTTTGAGGACATAGACCCCGAGTTTGCCATGATCGTAGTCAACCGTGCCGTAGAGATCCTCGACCGCCGCTTCATGGCTCTCGGCGGCAGCAAGGCCCTGGAACAGAAACGCCTGCTTGAAACAAAACTGGCTGATGTCCAGCGCGAGATGAACACGTTGCAGAACGAGATGCAGGGCTTTACCCAGCGCTACGGCGTGCTTAATGTAGAGGCCATGGCCACCGAACAGGTTACCGTCATGGCCCGCCTTCGCGCTGAACTCATCATGAAGGACATAGAAATAGAGAACTACAAGAAGTTCTCCACTATCGATGACCCCGTCATAAGGCGCCTGCGGAGTGAACGGGACAGCATAGCCACCGCCCTCTCCGAGGTTGAGAGCGGCCGCAGCGGTGTGCTGCCCAGCCAGAAGGACATACCCGCTCTGGCCTTTGAGTATGCCACCATCCAGCGCGACCTGATGGTGCAGACCGAGATATTCAAGCTCATTACGCAACAGTACGAACTGGCCAAGATGAGCGCCGAGGGCCAGGAACCCTCCTTCCAGATACTTGAGCTGGCTGATGTCGTAGACAAGAAGTCTGGCCCCTCCCGCGGCGTGCTCT
>CAXZAJ010000252.1:0-6191 GCA_964293355.1 uncultured bacterium | reverse complement strand
AAATGCCGGGTTTGACGGCCAGCACGAAGCCGCGGTAGTACGACGCATGGCCGTTGTCGGGATCGTAGGCCAGCAGCCTGAGCATGCCGGCAACGATCATCTCCCAGGAAAGCCCCGAGAGATCAGCCCTGTCCTGACCAAGTTCAACTGGAATCGGAATGGACGGATCCACGGAAAATGAGCCGATGGGCTTGGCCATCGCCGCGGGAATTTCAATAAACACGATGTTGCCGGGCAAGCGGGGTGAATCTTCGTTGAGCATTGGGTCTCCATGGGTGTAGCGGCCTGCGCTGTGGCAGAACCGGTGTATCAGGCTTGGGTTGCCTTGGGAGCAGCCTCGGAGGCGGACTCCTCGTCGGGCTGATTCTTTTTCTGGCTCAGAAAATCGTTCAGGTGCATCTTGTAGGACATCGGGATGGTGGCGTCGTCGTACTTTATGGCAATCGCAGTAAGGTCCTTGCGGCCTTCAACATCCTCATACCGCACAACGCTGCCGGGAACCACGATGGTCTCGCGGGGATCTTCAAGGTCAATGTGCAGCTTGCAGGATTTGCCCACCAGGAATTTTGCCAACCCCATGATGATCAACTTGGCACCGGTGAACGACAGGTCACGCATGATGCACCTGCGCGGCACACCGTCTATGATTATCGTTGATTCCTTGCGGGCGAGGCCAATCTTGCGGATGGCATCGGGAGTCAGCAGTATACGGTCATCGCCTCTCCGGGTCGACGCGACATTGGCCTCGAGCATGCGCCCCATGATCTCCACGAAATCATCCGGAGGCCTCTGCGTGAACTGTATCGAAATGAACTGGAGAGTTCCATTGGACTGGGCATACGGAGAAAAGCCGTTTACCTTGCCGGAAATGAAGAACAGCATGGGGTCGGCGGCATCAGAAAGCTTAAATGAGAGCCGGACGCTGACGAGGTTGTTGGCCTTCTGGATACGTTCCATCAGGGTCGACCGGGTAGGAGCCAGTATCTTGGCGGATTCGAACGAGCTGGAATATATGACGCAGGGCCACTGTTCGCCCAGGCACTTCAGGAACACGTTCTGCGGCTGGAGTCCCGTCGATTTGACGACTTCCTTCGTATAGGTTACGGCAATCGTGCGGAAGGTGTCATAGTATTTTGTCAGCTGCTGGCTGGTGGCGATGGACATAGTATACGGATCATAATACGGAAAGGGGTACTGTTGGTCAATCAAAGCCGCGTACAAGGATATGTCCGTCCTGTTATTGACAAAGGGGGTGCGCACCCCTATCTTTTGCCAACGCTGCGTAAGCTGCGCCGCTGCGTTGGTGACGCTGCGATCATGCCCTGAACATAGAGGTAGGAGCGATGAAAGAAGAGTACGAGTTCCCGCTCGAGGATTACATGAGCAGAGAGCGCTTTGAACGCATGAAGCGCTTTGCCCAGGACAAGGAGACGCCCTGCCTCATCCTGGACCTCGACGTCGTGCGCTCGAAATACGAGGAGCTTCGCAAGAACATTCCGTATGCGAAGATCTACTACGCCGTAAAAGCCAATCCCGACGACGAAGTCATTTCACTGCTTCGGGATCTGGGCTCCTGCTTCGACGTAGCCACCAGATACGAACTGGACCAACTGCTCAGACTCGGCGTCGCTCCCGACCGCATGAGCTTTGGCAACACCATAAAAAAAGAAAAGGACATCGCGTATTTCTACAACAACGGCATCCGCCTCTTCGCGACGGACAGCTTCGAGGATGTAGAGAAAATCGCGCGCGCCGCTCCCGGATCAAAGGTATTCTTCCGTATCCTCACTGAAGGCCTTGGTGCGGACTGGCCCCTGTCGAGGAAGTTTGGTTCCCATCCTGAAATGACCCGCAACCTGATGCTCCACGCCCGGGACCTAGGCCTCGAACCCTACGGCATATCCTTTCACGTGGGCAGCCAGCAGCGCGACATAGGCCAGTGGTCCACCGCGCTCGGCAACGTCGGCAACATATACCAGTGGGCAGAAGACCAGGGCATCAAGCTGTCGATGATCAACATGGGCGGTGGTTTCCCGGCCGCATACACGGATCCGACCAACCCGATCGAACACTATGCAGGCGACATCAATTCATACCTGCACAACAACTTCGGTGATGAATTACCGGAGATAATCATCGAACCAGGCCGCTCCATGACCGGAGACTGCGGCATCATAGTCACGGAGATTGTCAACATCGCCAAGAAGAGCACCCATGACCTCTACCACTGGGTTTTCTTCGACATCGGCAAGTTCGGCGGCCTCATAGAAACCCTCGATGAAGCGATAAAGTATCCGATCTACTTTGAGAAGCAGGGTCCGACCCTCGACATCATCATCGCTGGGCCCACCTGCGACAGCATGGACATACTCTACGAGAAAACGCCCTACGAGATGCCCGCCGGAACAAAAATCGGTGAACGGGCATATATCCTTACTACCGGCGCCTACACGCAGAGCTACAGCTCCATCTATTTCAACGGATTTCCGCCGCTCAACTGCTATGTCCTGAAATAATCAATCATTTGCTTCCACCCCGTAAAACCGTACATCATCGCGGTTTTACGTGAGCTTACATGCCGAAACGTGCCTATCTATATATTTCTTTTACCAAAAAATCTTTCCAGCCTGCTTTGTCCAGCAGTGCAATAGCCTTGGCCTTATCCACAGGCAACACATAGACCGCAACGCGGTGGTACAGACCAGATGGTTCCAAAACGGCCTTGAGGCCGATAGCGGCAAGGCTCGACACGGCTTTTTCCGCATGTTCCTGGTCCTTGTATGACCCGACCTGGATCCTGACGACAGGGCTTGCAGAAGTTGATGGAGCACTGATTCCAGAACCAGCACTGGCCATGTCTTCAAGTTTCGTCTGGTGGTCACCCGGATAAGGCCCAAGTCTGGCTCCAGCCGGTGGGGGCCGGATCTGCACGTTTGCAATACCGGTACGATCGAGCCCTATATGCACGGCCGCAGCCTTTGAAAGGTCTATGATCCGGCCATCGATGAAGGGTCCCCGATCATTGATCCTGACCACGACCTGGCGCCCGTCAGCCAGATTCGTTACCAGAACGACGGTGCCAAACGGCAACGTCTTGTGCGCGGCGGTCATGGCAAGCATGTCGTACACTTCACCATTCGCGGTCTTGCGGCCGTGGAATTTTTCACCATACCAGCTTGCGATGCCCGTTTCAGGCTTGAACGTCCCTGAAACGGGAACAGAGGACTGGGCTTCCAGGGAAGTCAGGCCGAGTACTGCGAGACCAGCAACCAGGCTCACCTGAGTGCGTACCCTCAACAGAACCCCGCCGATTCGCCTCAAACCGTGCCGAGGGCCTCTGCCGCGGCGAATATCTCAGTATACAGCGCATCCAGGTCCTGCTCGTCAACACTGGAGAATGCCACGCGCAGCCATTTTTCCTGTATCGATATGACGCCTATGCCCCGTTCGTCGAGCAACTTCAATCTCAGCTTCTCCGCCGAATACCCTTCGCACTCGAAGCACATGAAATAACCGGAATTGAACGGCAGAGCCTTGAATCCCTTGGGAGCCTTGTGTGAAGCAAGAAAAGCCTTTACTACATGGTATCGCCGCTCGAGCAGCGCACTGAACTCGGCCTTCTGCTTTTCGTACCGAGGGTCTGCCATGGCCTTGGCCAGGATATGCTGGGTCGGAGCCGTTGCATTGGAAACGCTCGAACGCACAACACCCATCAGTTTCTTGACCAGGGCATCATATCCCTTTTCATCGAGCACCGGATTGGCAAACGTTACAAAACCACCACGGAAACCCCAGACGTAATCTTCCTTGGTCTGGCCATCAACCTTGGCTGCGAGTATGCGCGGGTGAGCAGTTGCCAGCCTGGCGAACATCGACTCGCGGAGGTTGTCCGGTTCATACTGCAGACCGAAATACGCGTCATCTGAAATAACCAGAACGTCGACGCCTGAGTCCGCAACCCGGATCAAGGCAGCCTTTATGGCATCCGCTTCCGCCAGCGTCGGCGTATAGCCGGTTGGATTGTTGGGATAATTCAGGATGACAACTGCCTTGCGGCTCGTTTTCGATGCCTCCATCGTGGCCTTTTCTAGCCCGGCGACGTCAAAACCGCCGTCGGGGGTAAAAAATTTGTATGAAGCCAGGCGGGCGGCCTTCCGCTCTTCCATGATAAGCCGATAATTGGGCCAGAACATATCGGATACTATGACTGGATCGGCCTCGTCGACAAACATGTCAGCCAAGTATGAGATACCGGCAGTCAGACCTGGAACCACGACAGGCTGTGAGAAGAGCACCCCGGCCAGTGACGGATTCTTCTTTAAGAGTTCCTTGCGCCAGGCTACTCGGGTCTCTGGCACGCCCGCGGTCGGCGCATAGGCAACGGCTTCGCGACTCGTAAGCCCTGGAAGTTGATCGAGCACGGCATCGAGGGCCATGGGTTCCCCATTGGCAAAAGCCATGCCTATGGTCGCATTGAATCGCTTGGCACGTTCCGTAGCCTCGGCGCTTTGTGACAGGATACCCTTGGGGAAATACATCCTGGCACCTGTTCTAGACAACAAACGACCAGCACTGGTTCCTTCAAGGGTACGATTGAGTTCTTCAGCCAAGGCATTCATGCAGTTCCTCCAGTTGAATGTTAAAAAAGGCAGTCATCTCAAAACAGGCCTTAATTATCGGTATAAGCGTCTGACCCGAGGCTTGTCAAGCTTTTAGCCTATACCTCAGGCTACTCTGACAGGCATTGCGTGGAAACAGACGGCTCAATATACTATAGTAAATTATCCGAAAGGAGGCTTGGCGCTCATGATAAAGAAACGCTATGCCAAAGATGGCAGCACATGCACAGTCACCTTCATCATTCAGGCTGAGCAAGCGGTAGACGTGGCATCGGCATTCGTAGCAGGCGATTTCAATAACTGGAGCCGCAACGCTACGCCGATGAAAAAAACCGCCGAGGGCACGTTTGAGGCAAGCGTCAAGCTTGATGCCGGCAAGGAGTTCCACTTCAGGTACCTCCTGGGTGACGACCGCTGGGACAATGACTGGCATGCCGACAAATATGTCCAGAGCGCATTCCGTGATGCTGAAAACAGTGTCGTTATTGTCTGAGCCTCATGCATCCTCTTATATCGATACTATTGACATTATTGAGTATTGACCGTTTACTATATTAAACATTGTGATCGCATTTCCAAGTGCGGCACGTTTATCATTTCCATGGAGGATTTGTCATGAAGAAGAGTATAGCGGCGCTCATGGTGCTGTTGGCTGTTTTCTCTGTCGTTTCAGTCAGTGCCCAGGCCAAGCTCAAGGATGGCTTCTATTTCGCTGAAGAAGCGGCTTTCCAGTCCAGCGGCTGGAAGGATCAGGTCGTACTCCAGGTAAAGGGTGGCAAGATCATTGCTGCTTCATGGAACGGCATCAACAACAAAGGCTTGGAAGACAAGAAAACAGAGTCTACCGCAGGTAGATACGGTATGATCAAGGCCTCAAAAATTGCCAAGGAATGGCACGAGCAGGTCGCGGTTGTAGAGAAATACCTGATCGATACCCAAGACACCGCTTTTTCCAAGTTCACGGATTCCGGTTCAACCGACGCGATCTCAGGCGCTACACTGGGCGTAAAGGGTTTTTATGAACTGGTCAAGGCCGCCCTCGCTTCCTCACCGGTAGCAAAAGGCACCTACAAGAAGGACGGCTGGTTCTACAGCAAGGCACCCGCATTCGACAAGAGCGGCTACGCAGCAACCGCGCTCATCACCATCGTGAATGGTCGAATCGTCAGCGCCAACTGGAACGGCATAAACAAGGCTGGCGGAGATACCAAGTTCGTCCGCGCTGTAAAAGGCACGTATAAAATGAATGCCAAGCAAGGCGAGTGGAATGTTCAGGCTCCCCGCGTTGAAGCAGCCCTCATCAAAGCCCAGGCCCCCGCCAAGATCGCCGTCAAGGCTGATGGCAAGACCGACGCCATCTCCGGTGTATCAGTAACCGTCAACGAGTTCATCGCTGTAGCCGACGAAGCCCTCAAGGCCGCCAAGTAACCCTTACTCCCTCATATAAAAAACGGACGTCCTTCCGGACGGCCGGTTTTTTTTAAGCTCCTTACTTCTCCGCAAAGCGCCTCCCCCCGCGCGCGGCTCCCCGACTCCCCCCCCACAAAACGCCCCGCGCAGCGAGGGGGGCTC
>CAXZAJ010000251.1:0-6211 GCA_964293355.1 uncultured bacterium | reverse complement strand
GATGAACCCAAAAACTAATTTATTTCATCCTAAATATCGACCTGATATTGATGGATATCAATCTCGGGGACGGTATTGATGGAACAGAAGCGGCGGAACTGATACTGAGCGAGTTCGATGTTCCGATATTGTTCGTTTCGTCGCATAGCGAGCGGGAAATCGTAGAAAAGACTGAAAAGATCACCTCGTACGGCTATGTACTCAAAAATTCCTCCATTACCGTACTCGATGCGTCGATTAAAATGGCTTTCAAGCTTTTCGAGGCAAATTATAAAGTTGAAAAAAGTGAAGAATATTTCAGGCATTCCTTTGAGAACGCGGCGCTCGGCGTCTGTTACGTGAGCATGGATGGAAAATTCCAGAGGGTCAACAATGCGCTCCAGAGCATGCTCGGCTATTCAGAGCATGAAATCATCGAGATGCGATTCAACGACATTACCCATCCGGAAGACACTGCGATCGGGCGGGAGGTCATGGCCCAGCTGATTCAGGGCACCGTAAACAAAAGTACCTTTGAAAAACGGTACCTACGGAAAGACGGGTCTGTATTCTGGGCTGCGGTATCAACATCGCTCGTCAAGTCAAAGGGTTTGCCTGATCATTTTATTACACAGATAATCGATATATCAGAACAGAGGCAGGCTGAGGCCGCCCTTCGCGAGAGCAAAGAAACCGCTGAAATGATGCTGAACGTAGCTGCAGAAATCATAATGTCCGAGGATCTACGGGGCAACATCACCATGTTGAATGATTCCGGTTACAGGATACTCGGGTATGATGCTCCAGATCTTATCGGTAAAAATTATATTGATACGTTCCTTCCACCGGGGATGAAAGCGGAAATGCAGGCTTACTATGCAAGGCGGAAGTCAGACGATGAACTGAGCGTTGATACCCATGAGACTATGGTGATTACAAAAACAGGAACAAAAAAAACAATATTCTGGCGTAACGCCATCATAAAGGACAAGCAAGGCGTGCCGGTGGGCTTCCTCAGTTCAGGTCAGGACATCACGGAGCGGAGACTCGCCGAGATGGCGCTGCAGGACAAGAACGAGGAGTATGCGGTAGTCAATGAAGAGCTGAGGTCAACGACAGAAGAGCTCCAGATACAGAATGAAGTGCTTAATACCAAAGAACTGAAACTGCGTGAAAGTGAACGGCGTTTGACCCAGGCTGAGAAGATTGCGAGGATCGGCTACTGGATCCTTTCCCTGGATACCATGGTCATGCAGGCATCGGATGGCGCCGACGAAATCTACGGGGTGGATTTTAAAAGAACTCCGTTGGCAGAGGTGCAAAAAATACCTTTGGCAGAATACCGGCCACTCCTCAATAAAGCCCTGTCCGACCTGGTAGCAGGACTGGCTCCCTACGATCTTGAATTCAAGATACAAAGGAGGAATGACGGGGCCATCGTCGATATCCATTCTGTAGCAACCTATGACAGGAATGCCCACGTGGTTTTCGGTGTAATCCAGGACGTGACGGAGCGCAAGCAGACGGAAGAGGCACTGAGGCGAGGCGAACAACGGTATAAAGGATTCCTTACGAGCCTGAATGCCGGTATCGTCGTCCACGCGCCTGATACATCAATAATCATGAGTAACCCGAGAGCTTCAGAACTGTTGGGACTCAGCGAACAGCAGATGAAGGGCAAGGAAGCCCTGGATCCAGCCTGGAATTTTGTAGATACGGATAGCAACACGTTGCCTTACCGCGAGTACCCAGTCATCAAGATTTTAACCAGCAATGAACCACTCAAGGATTTCTTGTTGGGGATACAGCGTTCAGCCGCCAGCGATATTGTATGGGTGATGGTAAACGGTTTTCCGGTTTTGGACGAGAAGGGACAGTTACAGGAAATCCTCATCAGCTTCATCGATATTACCCAGCGGAAAAAAGTTGAAGAATCCCTGAAAGAGAGTGAGTTGAAATACCGTTCTCTCATTGAAAGTTCAAGTGATGCGATATTCTGTGTTGACCATAAGGGTGAGTATCAGTTTACGAACCATCTTTTTGCTTCGACCTTCGGCAAGGCTCCGGATTATTTCATCGGTAAGACATTCTGGGACATATATCCAAAGGAGCATGCTGACTACCGGTATGAAGCTACCAAACGGGTATTCCAGACCGGTGAAAGCGAATCGCTGGAAGTGGAAGTGCCGTTGCCGGATAAAACCCTGTATTTCTACGCAACAGCCAATCCCATCAAGGATGAAACCGGAAACGTGATTCTATCGTTGACGCACGCCGTAGATATCACCAAGCGTAAACTGGCGGAAGAGAAGGTAAAATCGCTGCTTGCGGAGAAGGAGCTGGTTCTGAAGGAAGTTCATCACCGTATCAAGAACAACATGAATACCATGATGAGCCTCTTGTCGTTGCAGGCGGGAAATGCCAGCGATGACTTTGCCAAGTCTGCACTCCTGGATGCCGAGATGCGGATGCAGAGTATGGAGCTCTTGTACGACAAACTGTACCATTCAGTTGAATTCAACAGGCTGTCAGTCGCGATGTATCTGCCGGCACTGGTTGATGAGGTTGTTGAAAACTTTCCCAACAGTAAGATGGTGACGATAGAGAAAAACTTCCAGAATTTCATTCTGGACGTCAAGCATCTTCAACCGCTTGGGATGATAATAAACGAATTGCTGACCAACAGCATGAAGTATGCTTTTCAGGGAAGAGATCATGGTAACATCACGGTTTCAGCAACAACCATCGACGCTATGGTTACCATCAACATCCAGGATGACGGCAATGGAATCCCGGAGTCCGTGTCGTTTGAAAATTCAAATGGATTCGGGCTACAGTTGGTAAAGGCTTTGACGAAACAGATTGGCGGGACGATCAGGATTGAGCGAGGGAACGGAACCAAGGTACAGCTGGTTTTTCCCGAGTAGGCCGTTCCCTGTAGAAGGGGATGTCCGGATATCCGGACAGCCCCCTGTTTATGGTAAAATCAGTGGCTGCACTTAGTGTGCGCACTTAGTGTGCGCACTTAGTGTGCGCACTCGTGCCCGTCTTCTCCGCTGTGGCCTGCGCAACCGACACCGGAATCGGCAAGCGTACCCTTGAAGAAGGCCTGGGCCGCTGTTGCCGCATCGCCGACTGCACCGCGGATGACAGTGATGCCGTGTGCGGAAAGGACGCGGACTGCGCCTTCTCCCATGTTGCCTGCGACGAGATGGGAAACACCGGCGCGGGCGAGATCGGCGGCGACACCCGATTTGCAGCCGCAACCCTCGGGGGAGGGTACTGCGGGTTCGGCTAAGAGTTTGTCTCCTTCTACCCTGAATACCAGGAATTCTTTGCAGTGGCCAAAATGCTCATCTACAAGACCGTTGCGGGAAGGTACTGCTATTTTCATGATGCCATCTCCTTGTTTGCCTATCGTTATCTCCCCGCCATCGATGCGGAGAGCCTTGCCGTTCAAGAGCGCGTCGGCGATCTTGTGCCGGGCTGTCTCGATGATCCGCCCGAACGTCTGCCGCGAAACGCCCATGGACCGTGCGGCGGCTTCCTGGTACAGGCCCTCGAGGTCGGCAAGCCTCAGGGCTTCCGCCTCATCGAAGCCGAGGACCACTTCTTCCAGGTCCCGCGCCGGAACCCCGGCAGGTTTCATGATTCGAGCCGGTATCGGCGCCCCTAGCCTGCGCTCGTTTATGGGGCGGGGCATGGTATGGGTCTCAACCGCGTGCTGGCGCGTCGGCGCAGTTCGCGTCCGCGCAGCCGGCCGGTTCAGGTTGCCGCTGAACGGGAGGTTTCCATGAAGCGACGGCGAGTTCAACTTCCTGCGCTATCTGGCCGGCATCCTTGTGCACGGCCTCTGGAAGGTTCGCCCAGGACAGTGAACGGGCCTGGGCTACTTCTTTGCGCCAGGGCAGGCTCGCGAAGAGTGGCAGGCCGAGGCGCTTTGCGCTGTTCTCGCCGCCATCGTCAAAGAGCTTTATCTCCTTGCCGCAGTCCGGGCATATCAGTGACCGCATGTTTTCTACGATGCCGAGCACGGGTGCCTTCATCATCGTGGCCATGTTTACCGATTTCTTGACTATCATGGAGACGTAGTCCTGGGGCGTGCCGACTACTACGACGCCAGCGAAGGGAATGGTCTGGAATGCGGTAAGTGCCACGTCCGAGGTGCCCGGAGGAAAATCGATGATGAGGTAGTCGAGTTGGCCCCACTCAGTGTCGCCCCAGAACTGTTCGATCGCCTTTCCGAGGAGTGGTCCCCGCCAGATGACCGGATCATCTTCGTTCTCGTTGAAAAGGTTTATCGAGAGGACTTTGATTCCTTCCTCATTGACGATGGGGAACAGTCTGTGGCCATCGGATTCGGCCCGGAAGGAATCGACCCCGAGCAGCCTCGGGAGGCTTGGACCCGTGATGTCCGCATCGAGCACGCCAACGTTTCTGCCCCGTGCAACGAGTGCCTGGGCCAGGAGCACCGCGACGGTGGATTTTCCGACGCCACCCTTGCCGCTCATGATGCCTATGACGCGCTTGATACTCGGAACCAGTTTCTTTTCAGGTACAAGATCCATCAGTGAACTCCTCTATGTGCGTGATGCCTGGAAGTTGTGGAAGACGCATTTTATTATAAACATATGCCCATAATGGAGAAATTTTAATATTCTGTCAACTATCGATTTTTTACGGTTTCCACCCGATTTGACAGCTGAATGGTGGGGGAATTATGATTCTTTCAAGCAGTTTTATATGAGAGAGCACGTATGATAAAGCCTTTACGCACGACTCTGCTGCTCGTTGAAGATGATGCACTGATCGCCACTACTACCGCACTTAAACTTGAAAGCTACGGTTATGAAGTGCTCCTGGCGTCTACTGGTCTAGAAGCCGGACATATGGTCAGGGAGACCCCGGATATAGACCTTGTGCTCATGGATGTCGACCTGGGAGAAGGGTTCAGCGGTCCTGACGCCGCCCGTGAGATACTGCAAACCGTATCGATACCCATCATATTCCTGACTGCCCATGCAGAACGCGAGATGGTGGAAAAGGTGAAGGGCATAACCCGCTACGGCTATGTCATAAAGAATTCAGGCGATTTTGTCCTCAGGTCATCTATAGAAATGGCGTTCGAGCTCCACGCTGCCCACAAGAAACTCGAGGCCAAAGTTGCGGCGCTCGAGCGCAGCGAGATCCTGTACCGGAGCCTTATGGATAACAGCATCGACGCCATTTACCTTCTGAATTACGAAGGCGCGGTTCTCGGAACGAATGCTGTTGCCTGCACGATGCTCGGGTATACCCGTGATGAACTGATGAAGATGACTATTGAAGATATCGATGCAAATTATTCCAGAGAGGGATTCCAGGAATTCTGGAAGGGCAACCCCAAGAATGTTTCACTGTTGTTTGAAACCGTGCACAGGCGCAGGGACGGATCGACCTTTCCTGTTGAGGTGAATGGCATTTTCTTTGATATAGCTGCCAGCACCTACCTGTATGGGGTAGCTCGTGACCTTACGGGGCGAAAGGCAACGGAGGCATTGCTTTTGTCTGAAAAGGAAAAACTCCAGCGTGTGCTTGCTGAAATCAGCAAGGCGGAAGAAGTATCCTGATCCGAAGACGCACTGGGCCTGCGCACTCTTGAGGTTGATGCATTGCCATCAAGCTACATCATGCAGGGATTTTATACTCTGGGTGGACTGGTAGAATAAGGCGGGGAATTGTTCCCCGCCCCGTACTGCTATTTCTTGCTGGGCCGACCGCGCTTCTTGGCTGCGCCAGCGTTTGTACCAGTAGCAGGCACGGTTGCCTTGACCGGTGCAGCTTTGGCGGGAGCTGCTTTTGCGGGCGCCGTCTTGGTGGCTGCGGCTTTGACGGGAGCAGCCTTTGCGGGAGCGGCCTTGTTTGCAGCCACCGGTGCCGGCGCGGCTTCCAGCTTCTTGACCTCGACTGCGACGATATCGGAAAGCGCCTTGATTTCTTCGTTGATTTTTGATGACTTGATCTGAAGCGCCACGAGTTTCTTTGAAATCTGGATTAAAGCGTTGCCTGGTTTGGCCATGATGGTTCCTTGTAAAAAAGATTATTGATTATAAAAAGAAACGAATATTGATACAAGTAGTTGAAACGCGAGCGTCAGGGATCGGAGGGGCGGCGCTTCGCTTTAGCGGAGCGCCGGGCGCGTACGCGCGACCCGGGCCCCGACGAGCCCGGCCCGGCCGCAGGGAGGGGGACG
>CAXZAJ010000250.1:0-6244 GCA_964293355.1 uncultured bacterium | reverse complement strand
CCACGTACCTGCCCAAGTATGCCTGCTGAAGGAGACACAAGGTTCGATGTACTAAAGGTTACTTCCGAAAATCGGCCATCAGGGCATCGAGCTGAATCTTGTCTTCCTGATCCAGCGCACGCTTGGGGCTGCTGGTATGACCGCCGACCAGCCCCATTCCGTCAAGAACGTACTTGAGCGCCTTCTGGGTCTTGCCCGCGTACTCCAGATAGCGGAGTAGCGGCAGGAGCTTCTTGTACAGAGCCCAACCGGCCTCGAGATCCTTTTTAACGGCGACGAGGTCGTAGAGTTCCGCGCATTCCCGGGGCAGGATGTTGCCCAGGACGCAGACCCAGCCCTTGGCGCCCATGACGAAGGACTCGTAGGCCATGTCCTCCCAGCCGCAGAAGACCGTCAGCTTGTCCTCGGTCTTGAGCCGGATCTCTGTTATCCGGCGGATGTCGCCGGTGCTTTCCTTGATGCACTGGATCCCCGGCACCCGTGCGAGCCTGGCGACGGTATCGGCCTGTATATCGACCTTCGAGCTTGCCGGATTATTGTAGATCATCACGGGGATGCCGATGGCTCCGGCGACGCGGCGGTAATGCTCGTAGAGTTCTTCCTGATCGGGCGAGTAGTAATAGGGCGGCAGGACGAGCACGCCCGCTGCGCCCGCGCGCTCCGCGTACCGTGCGTTCGCGATGGCCTTTTCAGTCGTCTCCGCCGTAGCGCCTACCACTACGGGAATCCTGCCGGCGACGGTCTTCATGACGCGGTCGACGATGGCCTCCTTGTCGGCATCCTCGAGGCTCGCGAATTCACCGGTGCTCCCCAGAGGCAGCAGACCGTGGACTCCTTGCGCTACCAGCCAGTCGGCGTTCTTCTCGATGCCGGCGTGATCGACCTTGCCGTCAGCAGTAAACGGCGTGACGGTAACAACATAGACTCCGTTAAAACTCATGGTATCCTCCAGTTCATTGTTTTTCTTTGCCGCGAGATCGGCATCACCTCAGGCCGATCCGCTTCAGCGTCGCGTCCGTGGGAATTCCCGTGACGCCGTCCCAGCCCCTCGCTGCATAATATTCTTTGAGCATCGCGGGATAATCTGAGATCCCGCAAGCCGGTTCTTCGGCGTACCTGCCGAATGCGGGCACGGCGCAGGCGCGATCGGGCAGCACGTCATCGGCGGCCGTAAGGCCTTCCCGCAGGTTGAACATCCGCTGCAGGGTTATCACCCGCTCGGAAACCGCCAGCAGTTCGGCGGCGCCGGCATCCCGCCCCGTAACGCAGGACAGCAGGGCGGCTAGCTCGTCCACTCCTACGCCGGCGTACATGAAGAACTTGCAGGTTCCGAGTATCTCGGGCAGGTTCAGGCCGTCCTGCATGATTTTCACCGCATTACCTTTTCCCGCCTCCGCCCAGCGGTCTACGCCGTTCGGATCGGGCAGGCCGTGCGCGCCGAGGCCCCAATCCATCTTGCCTGAATCCCAGGCCATGGCTTCGGCGGGGTGAATATGGCACATGCCGCGGTTACCCGTGCCGTAGCTGATGGCGAGCGACTTTCCGGAACGGCCGTCGTGCGCAGGCCCCTCGAGTCCTTTGACATGCACGGCGAAGGCTGCTGAACCCTTGCCTATCCTTTGGGCTGCAGTCCTGACGCCATCCGCCAGCACCGCGCCGATCCCCTGCCTCAGGGCGATCATCCTGACCAATACGGGCAGAACCTTCGCGTTTCCCCAGGAGAGGTCCAGGCCGGCCGTGGCCGCGGCATCCAGGCAGCCTGCCTCCGCGCATTCCATAGCGAAGGCGATGGCGGCGCCCGTAGAAATAGTATCCACGCCGTATTCGTTGCACAGATGCGAACAATGTACCGCGGCGTCCACGTCCTCGTTCTGCACGTACGCGGTAAAGCAGGAAATGGATTCATACTCGGCGCCGCCGTGCTCGGGAGTCTTGTACGCTCCGCCAGCTACGCGAACCTTACGTCCGCAGGCTATGGTACATCCCCGGTAGCATGGATACGGTCTGACGAAATTATTACTGACGAAGCTGTCGAGCAATTCGATGCCCTTGCCCCAGGAATTGGATTGCCAGTTCTTCGTCGGCCAGTCGCCCTTCTCGTCGTTCGCGGCCAGATCGCCGATGGTACCGTTGTCGTGAAAGCCTATGGAGACAGGGTTCGTCCGCAGGCGGGCGTTGTATTCCCTGAGCAGGGCCTTCAACGCATCCGGCTCGGCGGGAGCGACCTCGCCCCGCCCCTCTACCGCTATCGCGAGAAGGTTCTTGGATCCGAGCACGGCTCCCGCGCCCGTCCGTCCCGCGGCCCGGTCGCCGAACAGGACCGCGGCGTAGGCGACGCGGTTCTCCCCTCCAGGACCGATGCATCCGATGGAGTAGCGGCCCGCGGGCAGTTCCTTTCGGATCAGCTCGAGCTTCTCGGAAACCAGTTTTCCTGCCAGGTGCTCCGCCGGCCGGAACTCGGCCTTGCCGTCGCGGATGACCGCGTAGACCGGCCGGGCCGATGCGCCCTGTATGACGATATGGTCAAAACCCGCCCGGCGCAGATCCGGTCCAAAATCACCCCCCGCGCGAGATTCGCCCCAGCCGCCCGTTAGCGGCGATTTGAAACAGAGTTCGACGCTGCCTCCGCCCGGAACGGCGTTGAGGGTAAGCGGGCCGGTCGAGACGATCAGCATCGCTTCTGGACTGAGCGGGTCCATGCCGCCCTTCTGCCCGTCAAAGAGCATCCGTGCCGCGAACCCCGTGCCCCCGAGGTAGTCCCGGATCATATCCGCGTCAAGGTCTTTTGAAAGGCTCGTCTGCGCACCGAGATCCAGGTGCAGGTATGTTCCCGTGTAGCCGTCAAGCGCGATGGACATCGTCAATCTCCTTTATTCCCGCGGCCCCGCGCTCGCTCCGCATCAGCCGCCGACCAGAACCTTGAAAACCTGTATCTCCTGCCCGTCATGCAGGACCTCCGCCGGATCCCTGAGCACGGTGCCATCGTTCATCATCACCACGGGGCCGCGGAACCTGCTGGTAGCCCGGTTCCACAGCGACTCGGGCATGCGGCCGGCAAATTCGTCCCCAAATTCCCTGAGTAGATCAGCCAGCACGGAACCGGAAGGAACGACAAAGACAAAACGCTTGCCGCCGAGATCCTTCTCCAGTTGCCACATCGCGACCAACGCGATTTTCATTTCAAACCCTGTTCTTTACCCAGCAGTTTCATCAGCACGACGGTCTGCCCGAAAATATGCGCCGAGAGGAGTTTCTCGGCCGTGGCCCAGCGGCGTTCAATGAGCGCATCGATGATGGCAAGATGCTCATTGGACATCTCTTCGACCACCGCTGCCTCCGGGGCCGCAAAATAAAAAAGCTCAGTGTAATAGCGCGCAACATACTGCTGGAAAAATTGCCTGATATACCGGTTGCCTGATGCACTGATGATGCATTCATGCAGGCTGTTGTCAAAATCAGGAAGATACCCCTTTGCTCCACTCGTGCAGATGTCCCGGATCCGTTCCAGTTCAGCCTTGTCCAGTCGCGTGCGCGCCAGCTTGAGAGCTTTGAGCTCGAGGGTCTCGCGGACCACAAGGTAGGCGTGCATATCATCCACACCAAGCGGGTGGGCAAGCCAGCCCCTGCGGGGAATGTGATCAATGAGGCCGGCTCCCGCAAAGTTGCTCAGGACCTGCCTGATTATCGATCTCCCGATGCCGAGCTTCTTCGAGAGCGTATCCTCGCGCAGGTAGGAAGGGCTCGGACTCAGACTCGCGTGCATGACCTCCTTGATCAAAACTTCACTCCAGTCCTTGGGCGTCGGAGGAACGGCCACAGGCTTTCGTGGTTCAACGCGCCTGCCCTTCCGTGCATGTGCCTGCAGGCGCCGGTTCGGCAACTTGATGATGATGCCCTTCTGCACAAGCTCCTTGATCGCCGCCCTAAGGGGCGTGATGCTCACCTTGTAGTACTCCGCGAGCGTCACGAGCGACAGGTCGCCGGTTTCCAGTTCTCCAGACATGATCCTGTTTTCCAGATCCTGGCTTATATACGTGGTAAGGCTCGACGGATTCCTGTTCCCGTCCTTGATATCGTTGGGCATTCGTCATTCTCCATATGATGGGTTAGCCCCTCCGATCTTATGTGAGTTTTTTACGTATGTCCATGGATGTCCTGGTTTTGCCGAGCCCCCCGAATGTACACCGCAATTCCAGCGGCAGCTTCTTGCCTATGTCGTACACCGCCTGAATCGTTTCATCCAGCGGGATTACCTTGTCATAACCGGCCAGGGCCATGTTCGCGCAGGCCACGGCATTGGAGCCACCCATGATGTTCTTGCCCAGGCAGGGCACCTCCACCCTGTTGGCCACCGGGTCACACGCCAGCCCGGTGACGTTCTGCAACGCCATGGAGGCAGCATCGATACCCTGCTCCGCGGTGCCATGGAAAAGCTGCACCAGGCCTGCCGCCGCCATGGACGATCCCGCGCCACATTCAACCTGGCAGCCCGCCACCTCAGCGGAGAACGTAGCGCCTTCAGAAATGAATACCCCGATCAGGCCCGCCGCCAGCATGGCCTTGGTAATTTCTTCATGTGAATATTCCATAGCGGTTCCAGCCCCGATGATGGTCCCCGGCAGACAGCCGCAGGAGCCGGCGGTGGGAGCCGCTATGATGACGCCCATGGAGCTTTTTATTTCCATGATGGCAGTTATGTACTTGATTACCCTGTTCAGTATGTCGCCGGGTATAAGCCGGTTGTTTTTCTGTCCTTCGTCGATCTTGTACGCCTGCGGACCAAGGATCCTGTCTGAATACTCGGTACCCGCAAGGCCGTCGCGGATGCATTTCGTCATGATGTCAACAAGCCTGGACATCTTTCCGAGTACATCTTCCACGGTCGTAGAACCCCGGCTGGCCTCATACAGCGCGGCCAGTTCCCACAATTCCTTTTCCCCGTTTTTTGACATCCATGCAGATACCTGTTCCGCGTTGATGAAGGGAACCTGACAATCGGCGGACGATTGCGTGGGCAGTATCGGCTTCAGTAAAACCACATCAAGGACATTCGGCAGTTTCCGCAAGGCCAGCAACATTGCCGCCTCTGTTCCGGACTTCCTTTTGATGATGATCAATGACCGATCAGCAAGGCTGCTAATCGTAATATCTTCATACGCTACGATGATGTTCCGCATCGCTTCCAGCGTTTGCTCCGTTGGTGACTTTTTCGTATCAACCGTTATCAACAATTCATAAAAATCACCGCAAATCGAAACATCGAAGCCATTGTACTTTTCCATCTTGATCATGCCGCCGCCGACAGAGATGGCTTCCCACGCAACGCAACCGCCATCTTCCACACAGGCGTTTATCCGGTAGTTGCCCGGATGCACGGCGCCATAATCAAGAATCCGGTACTGTATATCGATGCCCTGTTCCGCAACGATCTCGCACGCGCGGGGCACGGCCGCATCATTCAATTCCATGCCAAGGATACCACTGGCAAAACCGATGTCGGAGCCGTGTCCATGATACGATTCAGCCAGGGATCCGTTGACGTCCAGATCCACAACGATTGTCTTTGCTTTTCCACGCAAGGACTGCCGCACGAGCAGCCCGATCCTGGCGGCGCCAGCGACATGAGAACTGGAAGGGCCTCGCATCACGGGGCCTATGACATCGTTGAAAATGCTGGATGGAAGCTTGTTCATGTCCGTACACCTCTACAATCAAACTTGATTCAGGCAAAGGCAGACCATCAGGCCACCTTTGCCATGAACCGCTGTCTTCCGTCAGGCAGTCTTCTCGGCTTTTACGACAGGCTCGATGAAGGTTCCCTTTTTGCCCCAGACTTTCAGGAGCCCTTCACTCTTGGCAACGATGACCGTACCAACCATGTCACCAGTAACATTGACGGCGGTCCTGCCCATGTCAAGGATTACATCGATGCCGAGGATCAGCGCGAATACCGCCGCTACCATAGTACCGGATTCAACATTCAGCCCTACCATGTTCATGACGGCCAGCAGCACGACCGGGCCTGAACCGGCAATGCCGGCCGTGCCCATGGTCCCTACCGTTACCACGAACGCTATGACCATCTGCTGGGCAAAGGTCAGGTGTATGCCAGCTGCGAAAGCTGCGGTGAATACAGCGATGATCTGGTAATAGGCTTCGCCGTCCAGGTTCATCTGTGATCCGAGCGGAAGGGTAAACCCGCCGATGCTCCGGGGAACGCCGAGCTTTTCCTCTGAAGTCTTTA
>CAXZAJ010000249.1:0-6249 GCA_964293355.1 uncultured bacterium | reverse complement strand
TAAAACGGATCAAGTGGTACTACTTCCAGTGAGGCATTGCAAGCAGAGGATACAGCTTCATAGTTTCTGGAATTCCAGTAGTCGAAAATTTCCTGCTGTGTAGCCCGCGGCACTGCACGCTTTGCTGTAATATCGGAAAAAATCAGGACCCCTGCTACAATGACTCCCAGCGCTAACGTCAGGATTATTGCACCTGTAACGAACCGCCGCCGCCTGAGCTGTTTGAGGTATGGATCGGTAGTATGGGAGTAACTCTGAGAATAGTCGTTCATATCACTAGTTGTTGTTGTACCATGGCCAGACCGCCATAGTCAATTAAAGTGAAAAAAAGGGACGAACCTATAAGCCGGGTTCTGTACCGCTTTCGCGGCGGCCGCCATCCATCTAACCGGAAGATTACCCTTCCGATCTCGCAACCTACCCGCGGATTAACGATAAAGCCTTACGGCTCCATCATAGCGCGAGCCGCGCTACCGCTGTTCGGCTTTGCTCGTGACGAGGCTTGCCGTGCCATTCACGTTGCCGTGAATGCGGTGAGCTCTTACCCCACCTTTTCACCCTTACCAAGTACCTTGCGGTACCGGCGGTTCACTTTCTGTTGCGCTTTCTGTCGTGCGTCCGTCACCAGCCGCATGCCCGGCCGTTAGCCGGCGTCGCGCTCTGTCGAGCCCGGACTTTCCTCTATCCGCAACGTTAAGATTGCGGATAGCGGCGGCCCGGTTCGCCCCTTGATAACCCTCAGTCGTCCGAATCGTTCATCGAATCTTTGTCTGATTCAGAATCCATATCGCTGTCTGTATCGTATTCTTCATCTGATTCATCACCGTAATCATCAAGATCCGCGAGCGAACCGGATTCTATATCTACAATCATGTCTTCTTGTGTTCCATCGGCTTCTTGATAGAACAAAACGCGTGAGCAATATGGACAGAATACTATCTTGTCACTTTGTCTGACTTCGTTGACGAATTGTGCCGGAAGTATCATGGCGCACCCAGAACAGACGACTCCTTTGACAGGAACGATACCGACGCCTTGTTTCGACTTGATGATCCGCTCAAACTTGAATACAACTTCAGAATCTATATCCTTCGTTATGTCTGATTCTTTTTCCTTAAGTTCGACAACCCGGGCTTTCATCGAGGTTTCATCATTCCTGATTCTAGTGCGCTTTTCTTCGATTTCTTCCTCTTGAGATTTGATCAAAGTTTCACTCGAATGTACTTCTGATTCAGCCTCGCGGAGATTTTCATCTTCACGTTTAAGATCTTTGCGGAGTTGATCTTCCTTTAGTCCAGCTTCGGTGATTTCCTTGTTCAAAGCCTCAAATTCCCGAGGATTTGAAATTGTATCCATTTGTTGCTCGGATTTGTCTTTATGAGTCACAACATCCGCTAATTCTGCACGCAGTTGTCCAACCCTGGATTGAGTTTCTTCAAATCTAAGGTTTCGTTCACCGTAGCTCTTCTTGGCACGCGTGAGGACTTCTTCCTGCGCTGCTATTGATTTTGGCAGTTCCCTGACATCCTTCTCGATAGCGACCCGCTCCATGAGGAGTTCCTGAAATGTACGAAGCCGCTCGAAAAGTTCTTCCATCAGCATATGGTTTCACCTCGTCTAGGGTAATTTACTAAGATCGCGCGATTATAGCATACCGGGTGCATCAAGAGCAACGATACATCCCGATATGTTCTCCGCTTAGTGGTCGACGTAATCACTTAGTTTTTGGCTGTGCTTGAAATGTCTCAGCTTTTTCAGCGCTTTTGCTTCAATCTGACGGATACGTTCACGGGTTACGTTAAAATACAGCCCAACTTCTTCTAGTGTAAGGGAATAGCCATCATCAAGCCCAAAGCGCATGCGCAACACTTCCTGTTCTCTAGGTGGTAATGTTGATAAAACCGCGCGAATTTGTTCTTGTAAAAGCTTGTAATCAGTCTGGACACTAGGATTTTCAATTTCCTTGTCCTCAATAAAATCACCGAGCAAGCTGTCTTCGTCTTCTCCAATTGGTGTCTCTAGGCTTATCGGTTCGCGTGCGACATTTTTGACGCTTTTAACCCTTGTAACCGGCCAGCCTAATTGTTGCGCAACTTCATCATCGGTGGGTTCACGCCCCAATTTCTGCATTAATTGACGTGATTCACGCACTACTTTATTTATTTGTTCGATCATATGTACCGGTACCCGGATGGTTCTGGCCTGATCACTGATTGAACGGGTGATAGCTTGGCGTATCCACCAGGTAGCGTATGTGGAAAATTTATAGCCTTTGCGGTATTCGAATTTTTCAACAGCCTTGATAAGGCCGATGTTGCCTTCCTGTACGAGGTCGAAGAAATGAAGACCACGATTAGTATACTTTTTTGCTATTGAAACGACGAGTCGGAGGTTGGCTTTGATGAGCCTGTCCTTGGCACTCTTCATCATGATGCGACCGCGGTTTATTTCCTTGGCCATTGTAATGATGACATCGCAATCATTCTCGAAGGAATATTCCATTTCTTCGAGCTTCTTTTCAGTTACTTGTATCTGCCTTATGCGTTCCTTGATCTCGTCCGCACCAATACCGAGCTCTGATTCAATCTGTTCTCGCCTGTCCTTGAGCGTCAGGTTGCGTCCAAGAACCCGCAGTTCCCGTAGGCTGTCAACCTGGAGTGTCCGTTCAAGTTTTTCCTGCTCACGGCGATATTTCTTAATGCGTTTGGCGGCATTAATGAATTTTTCAGAGAACGAATTGATTTCTTCGGGATGAAGATCAGCGAGGCCAAGCCTGTCGAGCAATGCATCTCGCGACTTTACGAGTGCATCGTCGGCTTTGACGTCACCACCCCTGGATGCGATCCGCTTCTTGGTCTCCATGTATGATTTGAGTTCCGTTTGTGTATCTCGAAGGACATCTCTATAAAACTGGTTGAGTCGTCTGCGCTCTGCAATGCGCTCGGAATTCTCTTTGCGCTGCTGGGATCCCGATTCCCTTTTTGCTTTGACTGATATCTGGTAGAATTCAGGTATCAGCATACCGCTTTTTTTGATGATTCCCTTGATTATGTTCTCACCTTCCTCCATTTGCTTGGAAAGCTCGACTTCCTGCTCTGCAGTGAGGAGGTTTTCCTTGCCAATTTCACGGAGGTACAGTCGGATGGGATCATCGACAGCACTTTCTTTATCGTTATAGACGAGTCGTTTCTTTTCCTGTGTGGAAACAGCGCTCGGCTCGCGTTCTTTGAGCTCGACGGCTTCGTCTACCTGGATATCCTCTTCCTCAACCTGAATATTGTTGGTTTCAAGCAAGGCAAGGACGCTATCTATCTTGTCAGAATTCAAAAATTCTTCAGGCAAGAAGTCAGACAGCTCATCAAAGCTTATGGTCTTCTTGGATTTCGCATACTCGAGTAGTTTCGCGATTGCGGGATCGAGTTCAGGGTCGCCCATGCCGCTCTTCCTTTATTCTAGTGAGTTCGCCATCTAAAAACATCTTCTCATACAGGAGATCGTTCAGCGACAACTCATCGCCATCCCGCTCCGGATCATATTCTCTGATACGTGCTACAATGCGTTGTTTTTGCCGCTCTAGCGCCCGCTCCTTGACTCTACGTACTCCATCAACAACGAATTTCCCGGAATTGATTGCATAAGCACCATCCGAAATCTTCTGCAGTATAAATTCCTTGAGCCCTTTGCTCGTTAATCGCTCCGTAATTGTCACAACGTTCTGCTCTCCGCTTCTGTAGCACTCTTCCATGGTTATAAACGCATCTTTAAGTGGTTCTTCATCAAAGTCTGCCGGACTGATTTCTGCTCGGGCCGATTCGAAAAGTTCCGCGTTCGACAATATTGCCGCCATCAACTCAGCATCCGCGCTCGGGATAAAAATCTCGGATTGTACCTCCTGAGGTATTATCCTTCGCGGTTCTTCCTTTTGTAAGAATCGATTGAAATCGCTCCTAACTGAAGCAGGATCGGCGCCGAGTCGAATTCCAGCGGCATTGATAAAGGAATCGCGTCTGATATCGGAAGAAATTCGTGCCATGAAGGGAAAAAGGTACCTGAAAGCCTCCGCCTGCGATTGAGAATCCCCGGCCCGAACCATGGAAGCCGCATTTCCTAGTATAAATTCTTCAGAAGTTATAGTTGAAACCGCATTGTTTTTCAATCGCTCTGGACCATTTTTTTCAAGGATCTCAGCGGGATCCTTGGCTCCTGCAATCCTGAGGACCCTGACGGAGAGTCCAGTTGCTTCCGCGATGCCTAGTGCTCGTTCAGAGGCTTTGATTCCGGCCTCATCACTGTCAAAGCTCAGCACCACCGTACCTGCGTATCGTTTTAGCATGGAAGCCTGTGATTCAGTAAAGGAAGTGCCCAAGGGGGCTACAGCATTGGTTATTCCGGCTGCATGAAACGCTATTGCGTCCATGTAACCTTCGCATACTATGGCTTCTCCTGAAGTCCGCATAGTCTGGGCAGCCTTGGAGAGGCTGAAGAGTGTATCATGCTTCTTGAAAATTACTGTTTCCGGTGAATTGAGGTATTTAGGACCCTCTCCAGAAAGAAGGCGCCCCCCGAATGCCACAACTCGGCCCCGTGCATCCGAGATAGGAAACATGAGCCTGTCGCTGAAAATGGCAGAACCGACATATTTTTTTGAAAAAAGCCCAGTCAGTTCAAGGAAATCCGCAGAATAGGATTTACTGATGAGAAAGCGATGGAGCCAGCCCCGATCTTTGGGGGCGTACCCAAGCCTGAAGCTTTTAATGATTTCATCAGGCAGCTTCCTGGCATGAACATACGCAAGAGCTTCCTCCCCGCGAGAATCCGAGAGCAGCAGGTGGTGGAAGGTTCCCGCAAGTTTTTCGTAGAGTTCATAGAGTAAATCCCGTTCCTTGGCTAATCTGGCCTCGGCAGGATCTTCATCACCCTCGTAACTGACAATAATTCCGGCTTTTTCAGCGAGGTGCTCAATAGCCTCTATATAACCACATTTTTCGATTTCTTTGACAAACGTGATGGCATCACCACCCTTTTTACAGCCAAAGCAATAGAAGAAACCCCGCTCCTCATGTACCCCGAAGGAAGGAGTCCGTTCATTATGGAATGGACAGAGGCCTGTCCAGCGTGAACCCCGTTTCTCAAGGCGTACATATTCACTGACGACCCTGACGATGTCAGTTCTGGAGACTATTTCCTGGATAATACGATCCGGGATTCGTTTCATCAGCTCCTGGGCTTTACGGCAAGAGAAGCCGCTCCGATATGTTCGTCAAGTGTTGATGAAAAGTAATGCTTGCCGGTAGTTTCATCGACGAGCCTGAAATACAGGTACTGGGTTGATGCAGGCCTGAGTACAGCCGCCAGTGCGGTCAAACCGGGGTTGCATATCGGTTCTGGAGGTAATCCGGGATGTATATAGGTGTTGAATGGATTGTCTATCTTCAAGTCCCTGTCAAAAATCCTTGTTGGGTGAGGCTTTCCTTGAATTTCTGAAATGACGTACACAACGGTCGCACAGGATTGTAGAGCCATTCCGATACGAAGCCTGTTCAGAAATGCGCTGGCCATGAGCGGGGCTTCCTCAGGAACCCTGTACTCACGCTCAACAATGCTAGCGAGAATTACTCGCTGATGCAACTCAGCGGCTGAAAGCATGGATGCTTCAGGTACCGCATCCAAAATTCGATTTCTGAACGTTGATGCCATGACCGAAACCAGTTGTTCTCCTCCTGCACCACGCGGCAGCAGGTATGTATCAGGAAAGAGATATCCGGCCAATGAGTCTGCCCCTACACCCAGTTCAGACGCCAACTCTTGATTGTAGACAGCTTCAATGACATCTGCGGCAGTCGCGATGCCAGCTTTCTCTGCAGCCTGTGCAACAGCTTGTATGCTCGCCCCTTCTGGTATGGTTATACGGATCAGTATCTGCCGTCCTTCGGCTATAAGATCAAGGATATCGCTCGAACTCATATCGTCAGTAAGTGCGTAGTCACCTGCCTTGAGTGAATTTTCAAGCTGTTTTGTCTTCATCAGAAAACGGAACAAGTATTCAGATTTAATGAGAGATGCCTGAGACAGCCTTCTGGCCACTGAGGTTCCTGATTCTCCAGCGCGAACGCTGAATG
Organism: uncultured bacterium; assembly: GCA_964293355.1. GTDB lineage: Bacteria > Spirochaetota > Spirochaetia > Treponematales > UBA12059 > SZUA-370. The sequence continues at coordinate 130 of CAXZAJ010000249.1, read as the reverse complement.
TGGTTCCAGCTGAGTCAATCATTCCCGTAGGCTTATCAAAGTAAGCAACCACCGAGAGTGCTGTTATACCGATGATTATGATCATTTTGACGGCAAGTGCTAAAAGGATTGTGAACGACCTTAAAATACC
>CAXZAJ010000248.1:0-6259 GCA_964293355.1 uncultured bacterium | reverse complement strand
TCATGAAACCATCCCCCCCGAGGGCTACCGGTTTCCCGGCCCGTTCCAGTCCTTCATAGCCGCCGTCGCCAGAGACATTGGCGACGAGGGTCCGTATGCCCGTCGAACCAATCTCGATGACAGCTTCAGTCTTGGCGTCCACGCAACCTCCAGAAATACCCTGCGTCTATGACGCAATACTTCAGTATGCCCGACGACGCGGGACGGCGCAAGGCTCAGGCCCCGATTACATCGGCGGGTGGCGGGCGTGACAAGGGTACCGGGCTTCGATATATAATGGGAGCATGGTTTCACGTTTCGCTTTCCGCAAGACAGCCTCAACGACGATCCTCGCACTGACGATACTGTCTGTGCTGATCATCGCAGGCGCACTCTCGTCCTGTTCCTCCAGGGAGGGCTGGGCAGTCGTGCTCTGGCCGCCGGAAGGGTCCGCGCTCGGCTACTGTTCCGTAGTTCCCGTACACTTCAAGTCGAACATCACCAAGACCTATGCCGTTGGAGTGCCCGGCTCATCAGCCAAAGAGGAACTCGAGCTGTGGCGGGTGGAACCCTATAAAACCAGGTCAAAAGCCAAGGCGGCCGCCCTGGGGTACGGAGACCTCGCCCCCGTGCTCGGCCTTGCGACGCGCGACGGCCTCATCCTCCGGACCAAGCCGGCCAATACCGCCGATCAGGTTTTCAGGCTCAAGCTCGGCCAGCCGGTCAAGCTGCTCAGCAAGGCAGCGGGAGCAGCCGTGGAAACAGGGGGAGAAAAGCTCGCTGGAGACTGGTACCTGGCGCTGGCAGACGACGGTACCATGGGCTATGTGTTCTCCAACCAGCTATTATTGTGGAACACGACAACAGAGCCAAAACCGGAACTGGCCACCCGCAAGGCTGGAACCAGCGCTTCCGTATCGGCGCTGTTTGATACGGTGTGGCGCCCTGACTACTTCGATTCCATGTTGACTTCCGGCCTTCTGGACCTCGCCATGTACCAGCCCCGGTTCGGCATATTCGCCGATCCGCTCCGGAAGGTCATACGTGTCGAGCGCCCGGACTTCTCAAAGGTCTACCGCTATGAATCCATCGAAGACGGGGACGAAGGCTCTTTCGACCTCGTGCCGACCGGTGCGTCGTTCAGGTTCACTGCAGCAGGATCGCTGGCATTTACACCGCCTGAGGCTGATGTACCCCCCGATGCGCTAGCCAGACTCAGGGAGGAACTGGGCGACGAGGCGATCATGAGCTACGGGTTCATCCGCCACGACAACGATGTGCAGGCCGTCGTCGCCGCAGAGGAGCGCAAGCGACTAACCAGGCTCTCGGATTTTGTCGATAACGGCGAACGTTTCGAGAGCGAACAGTTCGGCGTTTTCATCGTCACCCGCTCAGCCCGCTTCACGTGGGCGGCCTACGGGGCACTGACGCCTTTTCCCATCCCGGAAGGCGCCGGCGAAACGGGTCTGATTTCAATGGATCTGTACCTGTCGCCCGAACTTGCCCTGATCTGGAACGGCGCCTTCACCCTCCGCTTCGACGAGGGCAGGCGGACGGCTGTTTCCTTTGCATACCGGATAGACGGCGACACGCTGGTGCTCGCGCACTTGCCTCCAGGAAGCATGAAGGCCGCGATCGTCTCCACCACGGGTGAACTCGCGGTGACAGCCACCCTGAACCGATACCGCTAGCCCATGGCGTTCGTACAATTCACCGGCGTCTCGCTCGCGTCCGGCGCGCGGGCCATCCCCTCTGCCGCAGCGCTGTCCATGCCCCCCGGCCCCAGGGGGGCTCTTGCCGGGCCCACCGGCGCCGGCAAGACGACGCTCCTGCGCATCGTGGCAGGCGTGTTGCCGCCTGATTCAGGCGACCGCGCCGTACAGAAGGGTACCCGGGTGTCCTACCTCGCGCAATCGGGCGAGGTTTATGCGGGCTGCACCGTATATGAGGAAGCGGAAAAGGCCTACGGTGCCGTAGAAGCGCTACTGACAGAACGGGACGGTATCGGCGCAAGGCTCGAATCGTCAAAAGAGGGCGACGAGGACCTGTCTGCGCTTATAGAGACGTATCATCACCTTGACGAGACGATCAACGGCTCCGGCTACTGGCGGCGCTCCGACCGCATACGGGAAGTGCTGGAAGGCCTCGGATTCAAACCTGAAGACTCGGGCAGGCAGGTGGACGAACTGTCGGGCGGCTGGCAGATGCGCGTAGCCCTGGCCAAGGTGATACTCGAGAATCCCGACATCATGCTGCTGGACGAACCTACCAACTACCTGGACCTTGAAGCCAGGGACTGGCTGGAGGCCTACCTGCAGTCGTTTGCCGGCGGCTTCATCGTCGTTTCCCACGACCGCTCCTTCCTGGACTCCACCGTCAAGGAAGTCTACGAGCTGTGGAACGGCAAGCTGTCACGCTACCCGGGCTCTTACACGGCCTACGAGAAGCGCCGCGCCCAGGAACTGGAGAGCCTCTTCAAGTCCTGGGAGGCGCAGCAGGAAGAAATAGCCCACCTCGAAGACTTCATAAGACACTTCCGTTACCAGGCGACAAAAGCCGCCCAGGTGCAGTCCCGCATCAAGCTGCTGGACAAGATCGTGCCCATCGTCATCCCTGAGGGCATGAAACGCGTGCACTTCAGCTTTCCGCCCCCTCCCCACTGCGGCAGGATAGCTCTGACCCTGGACGGCGTCCGCAAGGCCTATGGCCAGAAGCGCGTGGTCGACGCCATATCGACGACCATAGACTCCGGATCGAAGATAGCCTTCGTCGGGCGCAACGGCGCCGGCAAATCGACGCTGATGCGCCTCATCGCTGGCGTTGACACCGACTACGAAGGCACCATCCGGCTCGGCTCCGGCATCACCGTGGGCTACTTCTCGCAGGACGTCGCCGATTCGCTGGATGAATCGCGCACCGGGGGGGAGGGAGCCTCGTCGGCCTGCCCCACCCATCTGCTGCCCGGCATCCGCACGCTTCTCGGCGCCTTCCTGTTCCGCGGAGATGATGTGGAAAAACCCGTCAGCGTGCTTTCAGGCGGCGAGCGCTCCAGGCTGGCCCTGCTCAAGATGCTCCTCCACCCGGCCAACCTCCTCATCCTCGACGAGCCGACGAACCATCTGGACCTCGACTCCAAGGATGTGCTGCTGGACGCCCTCAAGCGCTTTCAGGGGACCGTGCTCTTCGTGTCGCACGACCGTTTCTTCATCGAGGGGCTCTCTGACCGCGTGCTTGAACTGTCCTGCGGCTCGTCGCCGCGGCTGTACTACGGCGACTATACGTACTACCTGGCAAAGAAAGCCGAAGATGCCGCGGCAGTACCAGTATCGGCCGGAAGGAACGACGCAAGACCAGACAGGCAGGCCGCCGCAGCTCTGACCCCGTTTTCCACGGATGGAGCGAGCTCAAAGCCGCTTGATGCAAAAGCAGCCCGCGAGCTTGATAAAAAGCGCAAGGTTGAACGTAACAGGCTCCGCAAGCGAGAAGAAGAGGTGCTTGCGCGGCTTGAAGCCATAGACGGTGAAAAGTCAGGGCTCATCGCAGCGATGGCCGAACCGGCCAATTACTCTGACGGGCTCAAGATGAAGGCTCTCCAGGCGCAAGCCGACGCACTGGACACGGAAGCCACCGGACTCTCGTCAGAGTGGGAAACGGTAGCCCAGGACCTCGAGGGGTACGCGGACCTGGATTGAGCCGCCGATCGGATCGGCCGGCGATCATAAGGTATGCCTACGCCGAGTAGCGGTACTGGGCGCGTTCCGTCCGGCCTATGGCTGCCAGGCAGGGTTTCAGGCCTTCGGCGTCGTAGGTAGCCGTCAGTCTGGCCGTATCGATGACCTGCGATGACAGTGCCGCCAGGACTGCCTGGCTGGTCGGAGCTACAGGACGCACCAGTGAATCAAGCGCATACAGGGTAAACACGTATTCGTGCTCGCCTACCGGCGGGCAAGGACCGCACCAGCCATATTCCAGGTAGTCATTCAGGCCCTGTTCGATATCGCCTTCAAGCCGGGGATACTGGGGCAGGCCGGCGAGGAGTCGGGTCTCGGTCGCGGGAATATTCCACAGGAGCCAGTGCGTCCAGGGGCGGGCATCGGGACCGTCACGGTCCTGGCAGACCAGCGCAAACGAGCGGGTGCCGATTGGAGCATTACACCACGACAGAGCCGGAGATCGGTTCAGGGATTCGTAGGCACAATCAAAGGGCAGCCTCGAACCATCAGCAAAACCGGAACTCGTCAGAATCATAGGTACCTCCACATGCAAGGATACACTATGACACTATGCGTTATTTTGTCAATGCTCCCAGGTCATCACTGAACCAGGCCCAGAGCCTGCCTGGTTGCATCATATTCGTCGTCAAGCACTCGAGCCCGGCGTATAGAGCGACGGAGCAGCCGTAGGGCCATGAGCAGGGTCACGACGGCACCTAAAGCCAAAGGCGAGCCAGCGAACAGGAAAAAGTCGTACAGTCCGTGGACGAGGATAGCCGACGCGAACCCCTTGTGCCGGGCTGAAGCCGCTTCAGCAGGATTGGAGGTCCGCTTCGAAATGCCAAGCCAGAACCCCATGAGCCCGGTTGCGGCAGCATGCATGGGCACCGCGGTAAAAGCCCGGAACAGCAGGATCCAGCCACCGCCGATGCCATACATAAGGTTTTCAGCAAATGCAAAGCCAAGACTGACGCAGGCAGCGTACACGATGCCATCCATCACTTCGTTGAACGCGGGATTCCTGAGCAGGTACCGCTTGAGCAGGGCATACTTGATGCCTTCTTCAACAAGCGCAGCGGTTATGAACGAAGTCCAGGCAATGCCCAGGAAACCCGGCAGCCAGGCCGCGGGCAAGTCGACGACGAGCTCGATCCCTATCGCGGGTATCGTCGCCAGAAACCCATAGAGCACGCTCCTGCCCAGCAAGCCGACAGGCTCGGGGCGAGCGCGGTCCGCCCGGTAGAAAAAAGCAAGGAGCACGACGGCAGGAAGCGCTGCTCCGATTATCAGGATGGCCACATCGATCATGGTGACAGTATAAAGCAGTCCGTAGTAGTCTGTAATGAAGAAACTGCAAGGAGACAAGCTGTGGACAAACATTCTATAGAAGAAACCGCAAAAACCGTACGCTGCCTTTCAATGGACGCGATCCAGAAGGCCAATTCCGGCCATCCCGGGCTCCCCCTGGGCTGCGCGGAACTCGGAGCCCTGCTCTACGGCGAATTCCTTCGCCATGACCCCGCCGCGCCCGCCTGGCTGGACCGTGACCGCTTCGTACTCTCGGCCGGCCACGGCTCGATGTTCCTCTACTCGCTGCTTCACCTGTCTGGCTATGGCGTTTCACTGGACGACATACGGAATTTCAGGCAGATCGGCTCAAAATGCGCAGGCCACCCCGAATACGGCATGGCTCCCGGCATCGAGACGACGACCGGGCCGCTGGGCCAGGGCGTTGCCACCGCAGTAGGCATGGCAATTGCCGAAACGATGCTCGCAGCCCGCTTCAACACAAAAAAGCATACCATCGTTAACCACTACACCTGGGCACTCGCCGGTGACGGCTGCCTCCAGGAAGGCGTTTCAGCTGAGGCTGCCTCCATCGCCGGCCACCTCGGTCTGGGCAAACTGATCGTATTCTACGACGACAACGCCATAACCATAGATGGCGGCACCTCGCTGTCGTTCTCCGAGGATGTCGGCGCACGCTTCGCGGCTTACGGCTGGCATGTGCAAAAGGGCGACATGTACGACGCGGACGGCGTGCGCAGCATGGTCGCTACGGCTAAATCCGAAGCGGGCAAGCCCAGCCTCATCATGCTCAAGAGCATCATCGGCAAAGGCGCGCCAACCATGCAGGGTTCGCACAAGGTGCACGGCGCTCCGCTCGGAGCCGAAGAAATAGCGCGCGCCAAGACCGCCATGGGCGTACCGGCCGACGCCCAGTTCTGGGTCTCGCCGGAGGCTAAAGCCTTCTTCGAAGCGCGCGGCAAGGAGCTCGCCGCCAGCCATGCCGCATGGAACACCGTATTCGCAGCCTGGCGAGCTGAAGAACCTGCGCTTGCCGCCGAATATGACGCCATGCTGTCAGGCAAGGCGCTGGCACCGGTAACCTGGCCCGCCGTCAAGGCAGGCGATTCAATAGCGACGAGGGACTCGTCGGGCGCGGCCCTCGCGGCGGGTTTTACGGCATGGCCAGGCCTCGTCGGCGGCTCGGGCGGGCCTTCCGGCCCCCACCCAGCCCCGCCGCCCGGCCCCCCGGCCCCCCCCGCCCCCCCCCCCCCGGGGGC
>CAXZAJ010000247.1:0-6267 GCA_964293355.1 uncultured bacterium | reverse complement strand
TTAAAGTAATTGTCTCGGGACCTTCCCCATCAGTGTCATCGAGATCTATAAATGCGAAGTTATCTGAAGTGTTTTTTGAAGCGACTGGATAATAGACATGATCTCGTCCCGAGGTGGGTAAATCATAATATGCATCCCAAGCCCCTAGTGCCACACCAGTAGTAGATTCGAAGTCTGTAGGATAAGTAAAGTGTGCATCTAAGTCTTCAGTCGTTGCTCCCCAAGTCAGGAAAATCGAAACAGCATTGGCATCACCACCCTTGGTGGTGGATACTCCGAACATTTTGCCAAGGTCCGTGTTCCATCCAGCGACCGTAGCTTCGAAAGGGATGAATACATATCCGGCGAGTTCGCCTGAGACGGTGTAGGTGCCATACGCAACATCGGTAGTGAAGATGACCTCACCAGTGGAACCGCTTGTTCCTGTAACAGCTGAAGAATCATATCCTTCTTCAACTACAATTGGAGTGAGTGTAACTTCTACACCATTGATGCCAGATCCGGTCCTCGCATCCACCACGTTTACTGTAGGAGATGCCATAAGTGTCAGCAAAAAATCACACGAAGAAATACCGATAATCGCGAAAGCCATCAAAGCCAACGCGAAAATCCTGAATGACTTGTTCATAAGTCCTCCTTAATTAAGAATCTAACCGTCAAATGGACTAATCGCTTATTGTAGCGACTACACTAGTATATAGCTGACAGAACGAAATTCAACTACTCAAATCTGGCTTTCGACGGAATATCTTTGCATTTGAAAAATCCATCCGCTGTCATTACAGTTCATGGAATGGCTCGTATGAGCTGTTTAATTCCATCATCAAGGATGTGCTTGTATGAAAAAGGTCGTATTGCTTTCATTATTCCTTCTTCTTTCAGTCGTTTTGACGTTTGGACAAAGCGCCACGGCTGGTGCTAAAGCCGCTACAACCGTAGTCGGAGTTGCCTCGACGGTGGCTTCAAGTGACATGGGGCCGGGGGTGGAGAGCCTCAAGGCAGATGTGCAGGAAGATTACACGGTGGTGGCGGGCAATACGCTCAAGGCGGTAAGCGCGCAGGTATATGGCGATTATCGATACTGGCCCATCGTGTACCTCACGAACAAGGAAACGATCAGCAATCCCGAGCTCATCGAGCCGGCTACCGCGTTCAAGATCTACAAGCTGCCGTTTGACCCCGCTGTTCCGGGTGACATTTCCAAGTTGCTGATCGTGGAGACGTATCTGCAGACGTATGCCCGCTATCTGGAACTCGGTTCAGACTGGACCTGGCAGCGCCGCTGGGTACTGCTCGAGGCCATGCACTTCTCCCCTGAGCTGTTCAGCAAGTCTGAGTCGCGCATAGACGCCACCGACCTGGAGTGGTACAAGAGCCGGTAATGCTGGCTGAGGCTTGAAATGCAGGATGCGGTTGACCGAAAGGCACCGCATCTTTTTTAAGTCTTGGGTACAGAGCAAGAAGAACAGGATTACAGGATGAAGTCGAGGAGATGTACAGGATGAAGAGGAGAAGAATGTTTTAAGATTCTCCTATTCCATTCTATTCTATCCTGTACATCCTGTTTCCAGTTGAAATAAACTTTGTGTTCACTTCAATTGCCTGTAGACCTGAAATATGTTGAGCTCAGGGCCGCCTTTTAGGTAAAACAGAACCGATGGTTTCCTGCAACGTGCCCATGGGACAGATCGCACACCAGGCGCGGGGGCGGTAGATGAGGCCTACGATGATGCCGGCGGCCAGTGATATGGCACAGACGGCCCAGAAGAAGGTGCCCAGGGCTACCGGCATCTTCGCGTAGCGGGCTACGCTGCCTATCATGCAGAACATCATGAAGCCGCAGAGGGCACGTTTTATCCCGGGGGTTATGAGGCCGGCTGGGATGGGTTTGCCTCGGCTGAAGGGCTTGAGTGCCAGTCCGAGTGCCTTGCCCCGGGGGCAGGCGTACGCGCAGAACGATTTTGGCCTTACTAAAGTCATGACGATGGCGACCAGCATCACGAGGGGCACCGCAAAGCCGACGAGCGGGTAGAAGTAGCCGCCTATGGCGACAGCAAGCACGAATACAATGGAAAGTGCTGACTGTATCGTCGTTCTGGTGTTCATGAACATAGAATATATAAAAAACACTATGTAAGCAAGCTGGCTGTGTTTCGAGATGATTTTGGTGCCTTCAGGAAAGAATTTGACAAGATATACAGGATGAACCCTAAGAGATGAACAGGATGAAGAAGAGGAAAACGTTTTAAGATTCTCCCATCCTGTACATCTCTTATCTTATCCTGATCATCCTGTTCCTATTCTATATAAGCCTTGTATCTTCTCTGATCAGGTTTTCTTATCAATAATTGAAACGGCATTTTCAATATTGCTTGACGGCTCTTTACGGGTGGGTTTATAAGGTATAGTCTTTGCATTAAAATCCGGCGACATCATTATCGCATTTCTCCGGAAAATCCAAGAAGGAGGTACTATGGCTGTAGGGAACAAGTACGGCACCCACCGCGTCATTTCGCCGGTTGGGTCTATGCCGCAGACTGCGGACCGTATCGACAACGACATGTCGAAGGTCTACGACAACGAGATTCTGCTCGACGTGATCGCGCTCAATGTCGATTCTGCAAGCTTTACGCAGATCGAGGAAGAAGCCGGCCACGACGTTGACAAGATCGGCAAGAAGATCCTGGAGATCGTCGCGGCCCGCGGCAAGCAGCAGAATCCCGTTACCGGATCCGGCGGCATGCTCATCGGCAAGGTAGCCAGGATCGGATCGGCGCTCAAGGACCGCGACCTCAAGGTAGGCGACAAGATAGCCAGCCTCGTGTCGCTTTCGCTGACCCCGCTGAAGATCAACAAGATCCTCAAGGTGATGCCCGAGGTAGACCGCGTTCTCATCGACGGCCAGGCCATCCTGTTCGAATCAGGCATCTACGCCAAGCTTCCCGCCGACATGGACGAGGGCCTCGCGCTCGCCGCCCTGGACGTCGCCGGAGCCCCCGCGCAGACCGCCAAGCTCGTAAAGCCCGGCGACAGCGTGCTGATACTCGGCGCAGGCGGAAAATCCGGACTCATGTGCTGCTATGAAGCGATGAAGCGCGTTGGACCTACCGGCCGCGTCATAGCCAACATCCGCAGCGAAAAGTACATCAAGCCCCTGACCGAGATGAAGCTCTGCCACGAGATCGTCATGGCCGACGCCGGAAAGCCCGTAGAGATGCTCGAAGCCGTACTCAAGGCCAACAACGGCAAGGAAGTGGACATCGTCATCAACTGCGTGAACATCCAGGGCACCGAAATGTCCAGCATCCTGCCGGTCAAGGAGAATGGCATCGTCTATTTCTTCAGCATGGCCACCAGCTTTACCCGCGCCGCGCTCGGAGCGGAAGGCATCGGCAAGGACGTGCTCATGATCATCGGAAACGGCTATACCAAAGACCACGCCGAGATCACCCTCTGCGAGCTTCGCGAGAATGCCCAGCTTCGCAAGTATTTTGAAGACCAGTACGTAAAGTAAGCATCGTTCTGATTTTGTAGAGTGTTCTGCAAGGCGATGGGAGGACGGCGAGCTGGAACGCGCGATCGCGCGGTTGTACCGGCGGGGGCAGTCCGTCTCCCGGTTCGTACGCGGCCAATACTGGGCCGGTAAGGATAAAGCCAGGCCAAAAAATGTGGGAAGACGGGTAACCGTCTCTCGCCCCGGGGGCTCCCCGTCCCCGGCGCGGCGAGCGTAAACGGCTCAGGTATAGTGCCTGTGACGAGTTGACGCGAGCTGGAACGTATCGGAAGCCGGCTTTTATGGGCCGGAGGATGGACGAGACCATCCGCGCCGATGTTTTTGTTTTCCATGGTGTTTGTTTGAGTTTCAATTTTTATGAGATAGGGGGAGGGGTGGCAGGTTTTTAAAGGATGTACAGGATCGTGGATGCTGTCTATCCTTTATTGTCCTGCTGCCCCCATCTCCGACTTCCGCTCGTATATAAAGGAGGGCTTATGGCTCTTGATGGCAAGATCGTAATAACCTGCGCGTGCACCGGTGCCGAGACGACGGTGGCCCAGAACCCCGCGTTGCCCATTACTCCGGACCAGGTAGCCGCGACGGCTGAAGAATGCCGGGCCGCGGGCGCCGCTATACTGCACCTGCACGTGCGTGACGACAAAGGCAACGCCACCCAGAGCGTGGCCCGTTTCAAGGAAGCGATAGACGCTATCCGCAAGAAAACCGATATCGTCATCGAGATAACCACCGGCGGCGCGGTCGGCGATACTGCCGAGGAGCGCCTGCGGCCGGTCAAGGAACTGGAGCCGGAGATGGCCTCGCTTGACTGCGGCACGGTTAACTTTGGTGACGAGTACATCGTCAACACCTTGCCGACCATGCGCGAATTCGCCGCCGAGTTTAAGAAGCGCAAGGTACGCGCGACGCTGGAGTGCTTCGACCTGGGGCATGTGTACGCCAGCCACTACCTGATCAAGGAAGGCCTCATCGAGGCGCCGTTCCACTACGGGTTCGTGCTCAACGTGCCTGGTGCCGTGCCGTACACGGTGGAGAACCTGTCCGCCTTCATGAAAGCGATGCCGGCAGGTGCCGATTTTACCGTGATGGGCATAGGCCGCTCGTCCTTGCCAGCTCAGTACGGCGCCATAGCCAACTCGGGCTGGATACGCGTGGGGTTCGAGGACAACGTGTTCTTCAGCAAGGGCGTGCTGGCAAAGAGCAACGCCGAACTGGTGGAACGCGCCGCGAGGATAGCCCACGAGGCCGGCCTCAAACCCGCCACCCCCGACGAAGTCCGCAAGTACCTGAAACTCAAAGGTTAAAAGAAAAAGAAATTTGCACAGAGACACGGAGAAGATGAGGGAGGAAGAGAATGATGCGAAGAAAAGAGAATATATATAGTTCATCTTGCATTCTCTTCTCTGTGTCTCATCTTCTCTGTGCTTAAAATTCCTAGGAGGCTGACCATGCATACGTACCCGGTTTATGATTACAAGAGGATTCCGTTATACAAGGACGTGACGCCGGAGCAGTGGAACGACTGGCACTGGCAGATGAAGAACAACATCAAGGATGTGGAGACGCTCGCCAAGGTCGCGCCGCTTACGGAGAAGGACAAGAAGGACGTTGCCGAGGTTCTCAAGACGTTCCGCATGGCGATAACGCCGTACTACGCGTCGCTCATCGACCCGGAGAATCCGACTTGTCCCGTGCGCCTTCAGGCCATCCCGCGCTTGCCTGAAACGCACTTTGACGAGAGCGACCAGGATGACCCGCTGCACGAGGATTCGGACAGCCCCGTGCCCGGCCTCACGCACCGCTATCCGGACCGCGTGCTCCTCCTCGTCACGCACATCTGCTCGATGAACTGCCGGCACTGCACCCGCAGGCGCATCGTGGGTGAAGAAGATGTCAACATGAACGACGAGTACATCGACGCCGCCATCGAGTACATCAAGAAGACTCCGATCATCCGCGACGTGCTCATTTCCGGCGGCGACCCCCTCGTGCTGTCAGACGACAAGCTCGAGAGCATCATCAAGAAGATACGCGCCATCCCGCACGTGGAGATAATCCGCATCGGCACACGCACGCCGGTCGTCATGCCCCAGCGCATCACCGACAACCTGGTGAATATGCTTAAAAAATATCACCCGCTGTACGTGAACACGCACTTCAACCACCCCAAGGAAATAACCGCTGATTCACGTGAGGCCTGCCGCAAGCTCGCTGACGCGGGCATCCAGCTGGGCAACCAGAGCGTGCTGCTGCGCGATGTGCACGACTGTCCTGTGCTGATGAAGCAGCTCGTGCAGAAGCTGCTGACCATCCGCGTAAAGCCTTACTACATCTACCAGTGCGACCTGTCCCGCGGCATCAGCCACTTCCGCACGACGGTGAGCAAGGGCATAGAGATCATCGAGAACCTGCGCGGACACACCTCCGGCATGGCCGTACCCACCTTTGTGATCGACGCGCCCGGCGGCGGCGGCAAGACACCGGGGATGCCCGATTACGTGATTTCCAGCAACCACAAGGGTGTGCTACTGGGCAACTACGAAGGCGTGGTCACCACGTACGACGAACCCGACGGTTATCATGAGGACTGCGGCAAGTGTCGCATTTGCTTCGACGAGCCCCAGCTCAACGCCACCTGCGGCGTAGCCCGGTTGCTTTCCGGTGACGACAAGGTCCTGGAACCCAAGAACCTCGTCCGCGCCGCCCGCGGCGCTACGGCCGACCCGGCTCCTCGTGTGGTTCGCCGATCAGCT
>CAXZAJ010000246.1:0-6281 GCA_964293355.1 uncultured bacterium | reverse complement strand
GCGGTTCTGGACGCTGTCCATCACCCGCACTGTTTCCTTGTTGAACGAGTACCGTTTGGAGATGGCGATGGTACGCTTGGCTCCCCCGAGGCCAATGACCCCATCCCTGGAAAACATCAGGGAAGCGGATTCACCATTGGATAGCACCTCGTCGTAGCCATGCGTGGAGAAGGGACCAACATCCCCAGTCCATGGCGACATGACCCTGTCTGGATCAGGCTCATCCGCATACAGGCGGTCGATGAAACAGGACTTCCGCGATCTGTCGCCTTCCGGAGCGGGCACAAAAAGGTCGCACAGGTTGCGTCGGGCCTTGAGCAGATCAAGTTCTACGAGAACGGCCCCTTTGGGATGCACATACGCATTCAAGTCCAAGCCCTGGTATATGTACTCCTTGCCACCGTCGAAATCGATATCGGCCTTGACGATGCCCGGAACAAAAACGCCCTTCTGCCTTGTCGTCAACTCGGCCTCGATGAGTGAACGGTAGGCGGCTTCGCGTATTGCCGGATCCTCGACCCCTCCTTCGGGAGCCTGCCAGTATGCATTGCCGCATTGCCCCTTCCATAAATCTTCTATGGCGGTCTTCTTGCGGGATTTATCACCCCGAAGCTGGCCGATGAGCAGGTGCACGTAGTACATGCGGGAGTAGAGGGATGCCGAACTGGCATACCGTATTATTGATCGCCGAAGGCTTCCACAGGCGTGATTGGTGCCTCCAGGAGCACTTGCCTTGAGGAAACGCTCCGTTGCCGATCCGGGAAAGTACAGTTTGGATGAGACTTTCCTGGTTTTCAGATACCTTGATGGGGTGGTGGTCTCGGATTCAAGAGAATTTTTGCGGAACCAGGCAAAGGTTCTTTCCATGTAAAGATCGGGTGATTCAAGTCCGGAACTCTCCCACAGGTCACGTATGCGCTCACCGGCGACCATCAGGACCGTAAGTGGCCGTGGACCAGCAGCCTCCGCGGCTTCCACGAATCCCAGCGGGGTACCGACGCCCGTCGTGCAATCCATCACCGGAAGAACTGTCAGACACCTCCCCTGATCTTCTGTAACCACAGGAGACAACTCCACATCATCACGGCCCAGCGCATCGCGGAACTGTCGGTCCGCAAGAAATGTGTAGTCCATGCCGGATGCCTGCAGGGTGGACGCCAGCCAGGGTTCCCAGGCGAACTCGGACAGCCAGCAGCCACGGGGGCGTTTGCCGAAATTCTTCCTGAGGTAGGTTGTCATGAGTTCTATCTGTCCCAGACGGTCTGAATTGGGAATAAGGGGCAATATTGGCGCGTAGAAGCCACCACCGAGCAGTTCTACCTGTCGGCGGGCGGACATTTCTTCAAGCAACATGATGTATTCGGGATGACGCGCCTCAAACCGCTTGAGGAGGCTGCCGGAATAGTACAGGGCGGCTTGAATCTCGGGAAAACGGTTCAGCGTGGACAAAAAAGGCCTGTAACATGATTGATATATATTCTCGAACTCGGACTCGGAAAGTCCTTCAGGGAGGTGATTGTAGGTACCTACTATGAGGTGCGTTTTCAGCATTATGAAAGATCCTTCACGATCATGGGCGGTGATTATATCGCAGTTTACTATGGCACGGAAGTCAGGAAGAACCTTTTTTCTAAAACATCGTGGAGGTAAAACCCTTCATCACCCAGAAAATTTTGAAAAAAATCCCGCATCTACACCCGCAAAAGCAAGAGCCATCAAACCGGCGCTTATGAATCGTATGGGCGCTCCCCTGAAAGGCTCGGGAACGGGTTCAAGATCCAGTCTCTCCATGATGTCATCGAGAAAGCGCGTAGCCGCGAGGTACCCCAAAGCGGCCGCAGCGCCGCCGCCCATCAGGAACCAGACAGACGAGAAGCGCCCACCAGATGTCATGGCCACAGCATAGAGCACGAGAGTAAGCTGGAACGAGTGCTCATCGTACTGAAACGTATTGGCTTTTCCCGTCAAGGACAGAACGGCCCTGAATGCAAGGTATGCGGTGAGCAGGAACAGCACAAAAACCACCGGCGCAAGGGACTCGAGTCCCAGCGGCGTCAGAATAAACCGGAATATCAGACCATCGACGGTTGCGGCTAGCGCTGAAGCAGCCAGGAACATGACGACAAAGGCCGGAGTAGCCTTCTTCGTGAGTATCCGGGGGGGTATAAGTCCCCACTGCAAGAGCATATTGCCCGCCAGGGCAAAATAAAAAGTCAGGCCGAATATGCTCATGGGTAAGACCTCTTGGCCGTGCGCATGATGGCCCTGAAGCCGGCGGCAACGAGTCCGATGATGATGAAAGCACCTGCCGGTTGAGCTGCAAAAGGCAACAACGACGATGATGGTGCTCTGGAATTGACTGAAATGATGCCTGAAGAAAGAAATTCCCGGACGGCCCCAAGACTCATGATGGCGAGAGCGAAGCCGAGCCCCCTTATCAGGTTCTCTATGGAGTGTTCCCGTTCATCCATGCTCAAAGGCATGACCGAAGCCCCGAGGACGGGTAAGGTCAGCGTTACCAGAAAGATATACCGGTATGAAGACTCGAACAGGAAGGGATCGAGCAAGCGAACGACAGAAGCGGTCAGGGAGACGGTCACTGCCGCTGCGAGTACGGAAAAGGCGAATATGTACGACCGGCCCAATCGTACCGGAAGGAGCAGGGCTACTGCGGCGGAAGCACTGTGTGCAACAAGGAACGTAATCCCGAGCACCAGTCCAGTCGAAAGGCCATTTGAAAACACCAGGAGCGGTGAAAGTCCGGCCAAGGCTACCCATGAACCGTCAGCCGGTTTTTTTTCATATATCGCCATCGAGCACCTCCATCCTTGTCCTTTCAAGGCGTGCGAGCGTTTCAACCATATCATCGACAAGCGGTTCAATAGTCGAGTCCAGGGGCGACGCATCAGCGCCTGCACCACCCTTGCCTACCCTGCTGAACAGAACTCCGAGCCGTCTCATGAATGCGGAATCAATATCACCGCCTTCAGGGTAGACCTTCAGGATTGATCCGTCGGCATCGACCCCGGCAATCGCCCTGTACTCGCTACCCAAACGGCGGGCAACAACAACATAGGCTGTCTGCCCTTTCACGGGTACAGCACGGCCAAGAATCCGGCCGTCCCGCAGCGTTGTCCACGTTGATTTTCTTGCGGGAGTCTGCATCGTCCCATCAACGAGACGAGTCATGATACCCGCGGCTTGCCGTGCCGCATAGGCCGATGTAAAACCAGCCAAGGCAATCAAAAGCAGCGTGCAAGCGGTAACGATCAATATCGTATAGTCAAGCTTTGTCTTGTTCATGCAGAACGCCCCCTTCCCCGGAGTCTCTTCATGTGCACGGTGGTCTTCTCCATGAACGGTGTCATGACGTTCATGACAAGAATCGCATACACGACCCCTTCCGAATAGGTACCCCAGCGTCGGAAAATAAAACTGAGGGCTCCAATCACCGCTCCGTATACCAGACCATTCAGGCGTCCCAGAGGGGAGCTTACGGAATCTGTAGCCATGTAAAAAGCGGCAAAAACAACGCCTCCATTAGATAACGCGAACAGTGCGTCGCCGCCCAGGAATGATTCACCAGGAAGACCTGTGCCAAAAAGACGTACAAGAACGGCAAAAACAGTGAGCATTGCTATCGGAATCAAGGGTTTGACCAGGCGCAAGCCCATGAGCACGACAGAGCCAGCAAGCACGGCCAGCAGAGCGCTTTCACCAAGCGTACCGGGCTTCAGACCAACAGCCAGGTCTATATATCCATCAGGCAACCTGGCACCAAGCCGTGAAAAAACATAGTCGTTCATGAAACCGGTGATGGTGGAATCAATGTCTGAAAGCGGGTAAGAAGATCCCCTGAGGGCATCCATGACGCGGACATCCAGCCCCCCGGTCAAGCCCTTTGCGAACAGCAAGGGAGTGGAAGCACTCACGCCGTCAACACCTGACACGAGGCGAGGAAGTACATATTCCCGCATGGCTACGGGCCAATTGGTATACGCAAAGGCGATGCCGCCCAGCGCGGGGTTCATCCAGTTGGTACCGAGCCCGCCAAAAGCCGTCTTTACTATCAGTATGGCAAAGGCCACTGAAACAGCAGGAATATAGAGTGGAACGCCTGGTGGCATGGTCGAGGCTACGAGCAACCCCGTCAGCACTGCGCTGCCATCTCCAAGAGTCCAGCGCTTGAGTAATCCGGATGCGATGGCTTCCGTAATCAAGGCTGAAGCCAAGGCAACACCCCACACCGCGGCGGCAGTGTGGCCGTATATGATTGAAGACCAGATCACGACAGGCACCAGGGTGAGTGAACAAATCCAGACAGCCCGAGCGCTCGTCCTCCAGTCATGGATATACGGTGGATACGAGTTCAGGGGTGTTTCCTTTGAAATCATAACAGATCCTCATTCCTGCGGGCCGTGTCGAATTTCTGGACCAGGGGGATTCTGGAACGGCAGGCATAGGCACAGGCACCGCACAGGGAGCATCGATCCAGCCCCGCTGCTACTGCCTCGATATTCCTTCCGGCCCGCAAGAGCTTGAACATGGTATGAGGATCGAGCCCCTCCGGACAAACGATGATGCAATCACCGCAACGAACACATCCGCGTTCGGGAGCCGCCTTGGTTTCTTCTGCGGTCAGGGCCAGAACAGCACGCGTCGTTCTGGTTACGGAAACATCAAGATCCGCAGCGGCCCTCCCGCGCAAGGGCCCCCCAATGACGATGGTATCCGGGTGTCCTGAAAATCCACCGCATTCCTCTATGAGGTCACCGATGGGAGCCCCGATTCGGGCCTTGAGGATAGCAGGATGCTTTATGGCCCCACCACCCACGTAGACATATTGCTCTATATGTGGCTTGTTGGCGACAACAGCCTCGTGCAAGGCTATGAGTGTGCTCGGCTCGAGTACAAAAAGAGTGCTGGCATCAGCGATATCGAGCGCTTCGGCTATCTGCCTGGGCATATCCTGCGGAAACCTGCGCTTGAAGGGTTGAATGGCAACGTCCAGATCCGAGGCGGCAATAACCTTCTGGAGCTGCCCTACGGTCTCGGCTGGAATATGCTCGTCTACCGCCAGCACTATCCTGGACGGCAAGGCCATGCGGGCAGCGATGGCACAACCGTCGACGACGTCTTCAGGCCGGAGAGCCAACAGTTCCTCTTCAGTCCTACGGTACGGATCCATTTCAAGCGCGCTGATTACCAGAATGAAACCAGGCCTGTAGGCACGCTCCGCGATGATCTCCGCGAGGGGTTCGCCGGTGGAGATGCGGACTATGCCTTTTTCCTGCACGATGTGTGATATGTCAGCTTTATTGAGTGATTTCCATAAATAACGCTCGGGACGCTTGCCCAGTACGCTGAAAGAGCCTTCAAGCGAGACAAGAATTGCCCGAGACTCAAATCCACCCGGGGTAATGATGGTATCTATCCGCCTGACTATTCCTGGAATAGGTGAATGAACATTGGAAGATCCACGACCCGCCGATTTTGCGAGCAACTGGCTCTCCCGCACTTCCTGCCCGACATACACGACCGGCAGCGGTTCAACTGCGTCCCGGGTATCCTTGAGCATGACGACAGCGTTCTTTGGCAGGAATGCATTCTCTATCGGCCCTGTCCTGAATGGTACGCGACGGGGCACGGGTACGCCTCCACGCTTGAATCCGCGAGCTCTTGTCATGCGTCCTACCCGATCCATCCGGTCATATTGACCAGTATTTCAACGTTAGCGGTCCGCTGAAGCGAACCGGAGCGCAATGCGCCATGTCTATCGTTGGTCATTATATAGAAAAACACTACCCCTGTTGCAAGGGTGATTGAGCCAACAATGCCTCATTTCTTTATTTAGGCAGAATTGTTCCTGGTCCTTCATCAGAAAGCACCTTGATGACAGCCTTGAAAGCGGTAGCGGACCAGTCACTGATCGAGTCAGGCTGGTCTTCGGTACGTATCATCCGCCCCTCTTCTTCCTTATATCTGTAGACTGGAGCATATGAGGTTCTTTCAAGAGAAAAATCGCCAAGGCGGCCATAGGTAATGGCTTGCTGAAAAGCAAGGTGTTCCTCAAACAAGGTGCTGGCGTCACGGTGATCCCGTGCAGCGGCATGTTCAATCCTGAATGGAGGAGCATCCGCGATTTCTGTATCCCCTCGGGCCGGCGCAAGGATCATGATGATGATCATGATGACAACTGGAAAGAAGAGGACCCGCTGTATTCTGCGGGCATACTGATGAACACCGGTCAATGTAATATTCCTGAATGCGGGGGGGGCGTG